>JAJBTJ010000237.1:0-18657 GCA_020860905.1 Parabacteroides sp.
CTTCAATTTTGCCCGTCGGAGCGATACGATATTTTTTCTTATCAAACACTTTTTGTCCATCCGTTTTATCTGTATGTATTACATTTTCATCATCTATATAATACTCTTTAATAACGCCCTCCTGGTCGAGGAACCCACCTATTAATAACCTGTCGATGATTCGATTAGTATCAGTAAGCGTATATAAGAAAGTGGCATACTTATCTTGATCCTTTTGTGAAGATAACAAACATACTTTAATTGCATAATTTGTGGGTATTTTCTGTAACCATAGATTTATTGCTGTAATATCAAAAAAACGGCACATATCCAGTGAAATCGAACCTTCATCTTCCATGCCTTCCTCGTTTTCTGTATATATTTTATAGAGAGGCGCTCGATTGTAATACTCTTCAAACTTTTTTATCAATTCAGGGTCGACCTCTTTTTCCTCTGTCCGGGCCGCTACGACTTTTAGTCCGAAACAAGATATAACCGAATCGTAAAATGCCGTTTCATATTCCAGCACTTTCTCGTCGTATCCGTCGGTATAATCTGTGAGCGTCCGGGTTTCGATATTCAGCTTTATCAGCGAGACATCCTTCTCGGTAGATTCATTGTATACCCTAACGTAATATTCATTATCGTCGTGCCTGTCGATAACAGCTTTTAATTCATTCCTATCTTCCTGGGTGACGTAATTCGAGCTCGATGTTATTAACAAAGACAATTTGTCATTACAATCCGGGTTGTTTTCCTGTTTTAAAGAAGGTTTTTTTAATGTAGCTTTCTCAGGCAGATAAAACATCCCTTTGTTTTCGCCGAGTATCCATACAATACACGAATCATTTTCTTTGTACAATTTGGCCTCTCCCCGTGCACTTTCATCGTAAAATCCCGAAAATTTCAAATAGAGAGTATCCGTTTTAAAAACACCAGTTACATTCTTTTCATCCTCCGGGGAACAGTCGATTCTATTGCCATTACAGGCGATATTACAATACTTCCCTACTATCCCGTTATCCTTCGTCAGTTCCAAATCGAGTGTCAAAGTCTCATCCTCTGCCGAATAACTCCATTTACCGACAAAATCGTTTATTTTCGTATCACCGGCCTTGGGTGTTTTATTACACGATACACTCACAAAAGAATACAGCAGAATTAAAAAGAATACTTTTTTCATTGATACCTTATTTTAAACACGAATGTACTCTATAGCGAAAGGCATCCTGATACATAAGCACTTCCGGTTAGAACGCTATTTTCTTGCCGTGCCGTACCGGCTTCGTAAAAAAATTCCATCTCCCGTCGCGTACAGGCCGGATAGTAACCTGATGCTTGCATAAAGTACGATAGATGGAGCAAAGAAAACATTTATTCCTGACATAACCTTCTTCCGGAGAGAAATTACGCACCGGTTCCCGGTTTATTTTTCCTTCGCCTGCACGATTTTTCCGTTTTCCGGGGTTACGCCGGCCCGAAGGCGGCCGTTTTTTCTTTCCTCCTTAAACGAAAACGCCCGGAAATAAACGGAACGTCGCGTAAGGGCACAAAAAAAAGCGGACATTACTGTCCGCTTTCCTGCTTTTCCCGTGTGTACGGGAATTAAACGATTAAATCGTTGTCTTCGTCGCCACCACTGGCGTTTCCATTATCGCTGCCCGCACCTGGTTCGCTGCCGTATAACTCGAAGGTAGCTTCGTTACGGGAAAGACGTAACGCCCGTCCCGGCGTAAACACCAGGTTGGCCCGGCGTATTTTCGACGCATTGAAATCCTTCTCATTTTCGGTTCCTTCCGAACTCAAGGTAAAGCGGAAATTCCCCAACTCGCCTACCTGCACTACGTTCCCGGCCTGCAATTCGAGGTCCATCACCCAGTTCAAGCAGTCGAGCACGGCTTTTACGTCGGCCGACGATACGGTAGAACGCGCGCTGATGAGTTTACATAACTTCTGCAAGTCGCACACGCCGTTCGTCTTGGCCATTGCATAGGTTTTCACTTTGTCTTTGTCTGCACCTGCCAGCACCTTGTGCTGCACTTTCTTGTACTTAATTGCCATAATCAATAAAATTTAATTGTGTGTCACTATTGACAGTGCAAATATAACGTACGGAAATGCAGCCGTTCGAAACGAACGGAAAGGCACGTAAACCATTTATTTATAAAGGATAATACAGGTATTTATCTTTTCTTCCACCTACGGTACGGCTACCCGGCAAGTAAAAAAACGACCGGAATCGAGCCGCCTTTTTATTCCGTGGCGCCTGTTCCGGCCAGGGCGATTTGTACCAAATAGCGGTAAGGGAAAGAGGCGTCGTTGCCGATTTCGGCAAACAAAGCGTTGTAAATCGCTTGCCTTTTCTCCCGGTGAAGAAAAAGACAATCGTTCAATTCGCTATCCGAGGCGCAGCACCGTATCTTCTCAACCAAGGCCTGCATCAGCTCGTAATCGTTGTTTTTAATTTCTTCCATGGCCCGGTAGACCGGCAGCCCCAGGCCGTTTTTTAAATTCTCCTGCGAATATTGAGTGAGGATGCGCATGAAGTAGTATAACTTGTAGGTAGTTTCATTGTACTTCTTCATCAGCCCGCGCAAACGCATCACCCGTTCGTCGGCATAGCGCACCACATCGAACATTTGCTGATTAAAATCCAACGCGCCCAATAAACGTATGCCTGCCTGCTGTTCGAAAGAACGTATCTTGCGGATGTAAGAACGGTTGCCCCGCTGGATACGCAGTTCTTTGTAAACAGCCGACAGGTAAGGGATGCAGTCGTTTTCACGGATAAAGCGGAGGCTGTCGTCCAACTCTTCCAAGCTAACCAGAGGGTCTAAGCTGATGTAGCCGAGCTCGAAACCGACCGCACACTCGGCTAAAACCGCCTTAGCCCGGATAAACTCGTCTAAAACAAATTCTTTTCCGTACCTTCGTAATTGCGTTTCCGAGCCCGACTCGAATCCTAAGAATATCTTCGTCAAGCCGGCTCGGCGCAAGCAATGCAATACTTCTTTTTTATATACATTATCCGCCTCGCTGTCCGAGCGGCTGTAAACGGAGTGTACCCGGGCGTTTACCCGGAACGCTATCCGTATGCCCGAACGGATAATAGCGGCCGCCAGCATTCCGGCCCGTTCCAGCCCGACGCGGCCCGGCCCGAAAAAATCTTCATCCGAGAAAGTAACCGTGTGGATTCCCTGCGAAGCCAACCGCTCCATTTCCGTTACGATAGCGGGAATGGGTTTATCGCGCCACTTGTAGGCTGTATGTGTGGAACCCAAAAAATGCCGGCACTCGCAAATCGTACAACAGCAATAGCCGCAGCCTCTGGAACCTTCGATATACACTTCGCCGCCTTTCTGGAAATAGAGGGCCGAATACCGGCGGTCGGCTACCGGTATCTCCGCTTTATCTAAATAAACGAATTCCGAACGTACGATACGTCCGTTTTTTTTGTACAGGATGTTCTTTATTTCTTCGTACCGTTTCCGGCCGCGGATGTACTTATACAAGCCGGCTATCGATACTTCGCCTTCGCCCAGCGAAATAATTACGTCCGGATAACGGCCGCGGAGGATTTCTTCGCCGCTGAAATGGGCTGTCGAGTTACCCAGCACGACGATAGGGCGGTACAAAGGAAACACACGGGCCGAAAGGAGCAAATAGAATTTTTCGAATTGCCCGAATGTACACATCTTCAGCGATATTCCGATAAGGGCCGGCCGGTACTTTACGGCATCCGCTACGATGTTTTCTAAAGAATGTAGCTGTTGGTCGTAGAGATGTACGGAAATTTCTTTGCCGTACCGGGCCGAAAGGTAACCGGAGATAGCGCATATTCCTTGCGACTCGCCAATGAACGGAAAGCCTTCTAATGGATGAAGTGCAACCAGGAACAGGGTATTTATAGCTGGCATAGTATCCTAAACATTCGGTACGTTCGTTTTTTCTGCAACCGGCGGTTACTCGTCTTTAAATACGATTTCATACGATTTTAAATTTTCTACAAATTCCTTGATATAAGGACAATTCCTTTCGTCGTCGCGCACCTCACACCTACAACAAGGGTAATTAAAATCGGCCGGTCGCTTTATATCCGTCCACTGTTCGTACAACTCTTTTCCGAACCCGCCCAGGCAAGGGATAGGACATATCCGGATTTTCCCCATGCTTCTGGCTACTTCGTACTCTTTTTTGGTATTTTGGTTGCCTCCGATAATAATCATGCAATCTTTATTCTCCAGGTAAATCCTTCTGAACTTCTCGAGCGTTTCTTCCCAGGCTGTATCGTTAATACCTTGCGAACGTTGGAACTCTACTGTTTTCTTATCGAATTCATATAAGCCGGCGATTTCGTATCGGGAAGCTCCTATTTCCAAAGCACGATGCGCAACCAGCTTCCCGATATTTTCCACTGCCGGAAAAGACGCTAACTTGAAATCTTCTTTCAACAAGGAAACGGCTAACGTATTGACAAAGTAATGCGCCTTCTCCGCCCATTTTTCTTTATTTACTGTTTGTTCAGGACAATCTCCCACGAAATAAGCGCACTTTTCCTTGGATTTGTACCGGATTCTTTTTATCAAGGTACGTACGTACGGCTCCATGCACCATTTGTCGATAGCCTCGTTTTCCTTTTCAAAAATATTTTTCAGTATCAACGGGATACTCTGGCGTTCGTATAGCTTGATGGTATGAATTTCATTGACGATAACCAAATTAAAATCGATGCCGCTTACGCACACGGGAATGATTTTTTTCATGTGCGGCGAGGCCGAGGCAAGACCTAACTCGTAATTGACCCAACGGTTTTCAACCGAATTCCGGGTAAATACAACCAGGCAACAGGTGCTCTGGTCCATGTTTTTCTTAATATCTTTTTTCCATTCCGTGGTACCGAGCTTACTGTTCAAATCTTTAGGCGCATAGAATACTTTATACTTATCGTCCAATTCCCGGTATATCAGGAAATTCTCTATTAAGTCAGCTAAATCACCGGCTATTGCGCAATCTTTAGATGCATGACTAATAAAAATTTTCTCCATACTTTTCGATTATTAAAGTTAACGGTTAGCTTCTGCGTTTTTTCATCCCTTTACAAAGTTAATAAAAAACAGGTATCCGAAAGAAAACCAGGAAAATTATCTTCCGTTTTGCGCTCTTTACCGGCCTGCATGCAAGGGTGCTAAACAAAGGTAACTTCTCGCCGCCCTTATCCAGCCCTATGCGCTTACGAGGCAAAGCGTTAGTGGTCGGCATTCCTTAATTCCTGTTGCAATTGCAGCAAGCGGCTTTCGTTTTCGCGTATCATCCGCTGGTAGGCGGGCCACAACGTGTAGCTTTGGTTGCTATCCTGCAAGTTTTTCAAATTCCGCTTGTTATCCTCCAACAACTGTTGTGTTTTCCGGATATCGTACTCTATCTGCGCCCGGCTCCGCCCCGACGACATCGGTCGGTAACTATTCCCGTCGGGCACCGAATAGGCCGCTCCCCCGCCGGAAAAGCCGATCAGGTTAAACTCTACTGTGGCAGCCGGGTTGAACGTAACCAGCACCATTTTCTGCATATCTGCCGAGAACATCGCGCCGCCCGCCTGCGTAGCATAATAAAACCATCCGTTCTGCATGCCGCTGGCCGGAAGGAAAAACGGCTGTTGCCGGTCGAGTTGCATCATGATGCCGTTCGAAACTACCGCCACCTGTGCCTGCGTGCCGTCCAGGCTTTGATACGTAGCCACCTGTTGCGCGTTTACCTGCACGAGCGCAGCTATCAAAATCCCTATCCATACAAAAATTACCCGTTTCATGTTGCCCTCCTTTCCTAAAAACCCGATTTCTGTTCTAAATATAGAGAAAAGCTATTAATTTTCAAAAATAAATACGTAAAAAAAGCAGAGAAGAGCACATTTTCGTCTTTTATCCGGGATAACGGTTCACGTAAGGCAACCCGAATAAGCACGCCGGCCGGGTAGAACGTACAAAAAAATCCTTCCGGCTATTTCACTTAGGTGTGAATAGCCGGAAGGACAATTCCGGAGAGGGCCCCTTTCGGTTCCTTCTGCGGAGGTTTCCGCTTTGTTCGGCTGCTAACCGGAGCGGAGGCGGGAAATCTTTATTCTTTTATTTTTTCCTTTGCGATAGCCTGTTTCCGTATCTTGAGCGCCGTGGTGCCGAACTGCCGCTGACAAAACCGGTTCAACTCCGAACCCGAGTAAAAGCCGAACTCTTTCGCTATCTCGGCCAGCGACCCGTTCGTGGTTTGGAGACGTTTCTTTATCAAAACCATCTTGTTCTTCATAATCCACTGGTATGCCGTATCGTTGTAATACTCCTTGAACTTCCGGTTCAACGTTACCAGGCTGCATCCGGCCAGCTCGGCAAGCTCCGACGCCCCTTCCACCTTCAGGTAATTCGCCTCGACGAAACTCTTGAAATCCAAATTCGTATGCAACAGCGGAGAAAACAGAACGCCCAACTCTTCGGGGGGATAGAAAGCATACAGGAGCGAAAGCAACTCGCTGTCTTTCGAGGCATAGAAACTCCGGTCGATGTCTTTTTCTTCCGTATACATCCCGATGAGCTTCAGGAACATTTCCAGCGGTTTCTTTACCGGCAACACCGGATATGCCTCGACGGCCTTCCCTTCCGAAGCTTCTAACAGCCGCCTGATTTTAGCAGAAGTCCAGATAGTATCCACCCGGTTGAACAGGAAAATAACCAACCGGGCATCCTGCAACGCCGAACCCGTCCATTCCTCGCCCTTGGGTATCATCATAAACTGTCCTTCGGACAAAACCCGCGCCCACGCCTCGCCGCCTGTCAGTTTCATTTTGCCCGACACCACGAACAACAGCACGTTCCGGTCGCGTTCCCACGCCGGTAGCCCTACCCCCCGGCTTATCCCGATGTACTTGAACGAGCAATCGCTGTTCGGCACCGAACGGACGATTTCTTTGTAGGTATCTTTCATAACTTTTCTTTATCTCATTAAATACACAATCAAAACATACGCTTTTACCGGCCTACTACAGCCGCCTTACTCTATTCCTACTTCCCGCAACAGCCGCCTATTCGTCGTTTTCCTCTTTTTGTCGGCAAGCCAACCCCATTTATTAAAGTACTTTATTGCCGAACACACAAAAATCCGGAATAACCTCGAATCCTTGTTCGCTCCGCCTTCGTAACGGTGGTAAACCGAAACCGAAGGATAATAAAGCGTTTTATATTTTTCGTGTACCCGCCGCGACAAGTCGGAATCTTCGAAATACATAAAGAAGCGCTCGTCGTAGCCACCCGTTTCCCGGATAACAGCCAGGTTGAGCAAAGAGAAACATCCCGATAAAACGGGTGCGTCGAAAGGTTGTTCCCCACTCACCCCTCTAAGCTCGTACCGGTGTACGAACCGGTCGTGCATTTTTTTAAAGCATGTTAGTTTACGCCGTAATAAATCGAGGGGCGAAGGAATGAGTTTCGGCAAATATTGCATCCGGCCATCGGGATACAAGATGCAGGGCATCATCATCCCTACTTCGGGATGCATTTCCATATACTTTACCATAGGCGAAATCACGTCGTCATGGAAAGAAATATCCGGATTAATCACCACATGGTACCGGCTACCCGCCGCTACGGCTTTCCGTATTCCCACGTTGTGGGCGGCTCCGAAGCCCAGATTTTTATTGTTGAATACATATTCTATGCGGGTACTCCGGGGCAATACGAGCCCAATCGCTTGCGTGGGCGAATTATCCAGTATATATATTTTTTCCACAGCCGTATAACCCAAAATACTTTCGATACAGGTACGCAATTCGTCCGTGTCGTTTCGGTACATGACAATAGCGGCAGTGACAGGATATGTCATAGAAAATAAAATTTAGAAGGAAATAAATACTACGAGCGCACTTTCCTGCGGCAAAGTTCTTTCAGCGTAACCCACCGGATAAGCAGCTTCCGCCCCAACGGGTACGGACTTACGGCTCCGGTAACTGCAGAGCTGTTCGTTTCATGGCGCCGGAAATAAATCAGCTTGTCGGGAATAAAAATCGTTTTAAAGAAAAAATGGGCTACGTTTCCCAACCAGATATCATGCATCGGAACCGAAGCGGGAAAAGGCAGCGCTTTGCACAGCACTTCTCTTTTAAAGGCCATGCAACAACCGGTAAAGTAATTGTGGACGAATAAATTATAAAGCCTCCCGGTTTTTACGGATTTGTACGAATAAAACGAATCGTGTACCACGCGCAACTCCCGGTCGGTAACATAGCAATCGCTAACCACACAATCGTACCGTACCAAATAAGCAAGCATCTTTTCCACTTTGCCGGGGAGCCATACATCGTCCTGGTCGGCCAAAAAGATAAAATCGCCCTGTGCCTGTTGCAAGGCATTCTCAAAATTTCCTACTACTCCGTGCCGCTTCCGGTTGTGAAGAATCTTTATCTTCGGGTTTGCATACTCCGCCAATATTTCGCAGGTAGCATCGGTAGAGCCATCGTCGGAAACAATCAGTTCGTCAGACGGCGCCAATTGCGGCAAGATACTGTCGATTTGCTCCTTTATATAAAGTGTGCCGTTATAAACGGCCATGCATACAGAAACCATCCCTCAAAGAAAATTTGAAAACACACTTTTAACCGGCTTGAAACTCCGGGTTTGCCACATGAGAGAAGCCATTCGCTTTACTACCACCAGGAAGTAACACAATCCGTCGAACAGGTTGTCGCGCTCGCAATGTTTCAGGGAAAGGCAAAACAAGTCGAATCGGTGTAATTTCCGATGGGCGGATTCAATCTCATTTGAAAAAGACTGGCTGCATACGCTCCGGAGCACATAAAAATCCGGATACCATTTCCGGAAACGCCTGACAAACTGGTAATCCGAAAAATCGAGCTTTACCTTTTCGTTATATCCCCCTACTCGATGAAACGCTTCCACCTCGACTGCTAACCCGCTGTTGATGGGGGCATACCGCCATAAGCTCGCTTTCCCTTCCGGTACCTGGCGACACGGCCTGGCTATATGAAACCGAACTTTTACGGGCGACATATAAAGGTTTTCGCTCATTTTCATGGGAGGAACAATCAACCGGATATCTTTCCGGGTACTGATAACGGCCCGGTACTCATTGAGGATACCGGAGGCGAAAACCGTATCCTGGTCGAGGAACAACATCCATTCGTAGCCTTTTTCCAACGCATACCGGCCTGCCGCATTGTATGCTTTCGAGATTCCTCCGTTCGCCGTGTCGGATACGTATTTGCATCCGGCCGGCAAACCGGTGCCGGCAGCATGCTGCGGTCGGGGCGAGTTGTCGTATATAAATACGTCTTCGCCTGATTGGGCGATTAAAGAGGCATAGGTGGCCGTGTCGTGCAAACGCTGGTTGTACAACACCACCACGAGGAGGAGTTTTTTATTCGTTTCGTCCATAAAAAGGGTTATAGGCATACGAATACACAATGAGCAATGCCAGCAATCCGTTCGAACCGATTAAATAGGGGTTGGTGCTGGCCAGTAATAAATAGAACAGGTATCCGATAACGATGCCGTTGCCATACAGTAACCGGTTTCTTTTTTTGTAAATCAGGAAAACGGGATAGATATAAATAGCCATAAACACCACGGTAAGCGGTATTCCGAACCAGCGAATCAACTCGAAATACGACAATTCGGATAGCGTGGCCTCATCACCCCGTACACCCAGCGAATCGAACACGGCCCCCACGCCGTTGCCCCAGACCAACGTGCCCGGATGCTCGCCTACATGCCGGTAAAAAGCCTGCGCCAATACCGACTTGATTTCGAGTGATTGCTCTCCTTTATCGTTCAAAAGCAAATACAGCAACGCGATTCCAGCCGCCAGTACGACAAAACCGATAAGAACGGCAAAGGGCTTGCCCCCCTTTTTCTTTCCGATTCCTATCACCCATAAGGAGAAAATAATTCCTAAGACAGAGCCTATCAACGCACGCGTCCCTCCCATCACCAAGGCGAACAGAATCAATACGAACGTCGTTTTATAACCGAACGAAGCGTTGCGGATTCCGAAAATAGTTTTCTGCATGACGGGTACGAACAATAACAACACCGGAATGGAAGTATAATACACGGACACGATGTCGATTCCTAAAAATGTGCGCCGGCTCAGGAACATCGTACCGGGAAACACATTCGTAAAGAAAGAGGAAACCGGGATGGCCACTCCGGGAACTACGCTTACGGCGATGTAAATCGCTATCACGATAAATCCGATAACACATCCGGGTAAAAGCAAGTATTCGAGGAAACGTAAGTGCCGGCACCAAGGGAGCAACCAAATCATTACAAACGTTTTATACAACTGAACCGCTACCGGATAATCGGTTTTATAGGCGGCGAACAAACCGGTCAGGGTAGAGAGTATCAATATACCGTAAAAAAGGAAGTCGGTTCGTAGCAGCTTGAGGTCGATTCGGGGATAAGTTACAACGCATGCAACCAGCAAAAGAGCGAACAAAGGTAGTTTCAGCCGTAAAATAACGTCGCCGGGATCGACCATCTGTGAAAAGACGAACAAGGCCGACAAAACGTTGACCACAGTGCTCATCTTTATGGTTCCGAACTTCTTCATCAAGAAAACAACTGGGTTATAAAACCGTCTAAACTGAAATAGGAATAAAAGCTGTCGGGCTGGCGGCATGCCGTTCCGGTTACAGGCAGCGTATCTGTCGCCTGGCGTTCGATTACCGTGTAACTTTCGGGATTTATCTGCGGATAATTCGCAATATCCGCATTGGTAGTATATATATGGCACCCGGCAGCGAGCGTTTCGATGGTGCGCATGGTAAGCCCGCTCTGGAGCGGATGGGCGATATCCAATACCGCATATGACCGGGCTACCGCTTGCTGATAATCGGCGTAGCCGATGGGCTCGGTAATGAGTAGTTCACGGTCAGAAGAACGAATATTTTTTGTAAGATGACGATTTATCCACAAGCTGAATTTTCCGATGTATAATTTAAAAAAGTAAGGTTTACCTTCTTTTTTCAACTGTGCAGCTAATTTGCGTACGATTTGCAACCGGTCGGAATGCATCCATCCCACAAAAGTCAATACATATTCTTTAGAAGCAGCAGGAGGAATATCGCGGAAAAACAAGGGACGGAATTTCAACTGAGGATATTGTTCGCAATCCTTCCGGTCGAAGCTCCAGATTACCGGGAAATTTTCCAGCAACATCCGGCGGTTCTCGTGCCTTACCAACGAGTCCCACAGGTACACAACAAAACGAGCTTCCGGATTGGCTGCACGCAGGCAATCTACATCCTCCCGGCATAACCCTTCACCCTTGAGCAGAAAGATAATATCGTACCCGCCGGGCAAACGTTTTATTTTTTTCCGCGTAGCCTGTCGCAAAAAATAACGGGCGGCAGCAGTCATCCGCAACCGCATCAGCAAGCGGGCATAATACGGACGAACCGCCGAGTTGAAATACGTAACAACCGCTCCCCGGCATTTGAGGGCTTCCCGGATGGCCGTTTCGTAATCGTAAAAACCGATACCTATGAAAAGAATCTTTTTACCTTGGAGCGACATAGTTATTTATAAAGGCCTTTCCGTTTCATTTCTTCAATCGAGCTTTCGTACTTATCTTCCTGCACTTCCTGGGCATTCACCCAATCGACAAACCGGGAAATGCCGCGGTCGAAATTCCACCGGGGCTCGAATCCCAGCAACTCGCGGGCCAGCGATATATCGGCATAATTATGCCGTATATCTCCCAACCGGTAATTACCCGATACCCGCACCGGCACTGGCAAACCGTATTTTTCGATCAGGGTAGCAGCTACCGTAAGTACGTCGGTGGCTACGCCGGTACCGATATTGAAGGTATGCCCGTTCGCTTCTTCTTTTTCTATTCCCAGGATAGTGGCTTCCACTACATCGTCGATGTATACGAAGTCGCGCGTTTCTTTCCCGTCTTCGAAAATATTGATTTCGTTCCCGTTCTTGATGCAGGTAGAAAAAATGGATAAGATGCCGGTGTAGGGGTTCGAAAGCGACTGGCCGGGTCCGTATACGTTCTGGTAACGGTACGATACGGCGGCTATCCCTATCAACGGGCATACCAGATGCACCAATTGCCCCTGCACCTGCTTGGTTATGCCGTATACCGAAGTAGGATGGATAAGCGAATTTTCGGTGGTAGCTACCAGTTCCAACGGTTGGCTGCATCCCGGATATTTCACTTCGAAATCTTTTTCGCGCATATCTTCGTCGTTCCGTGGGTCGGGGTAAACATACCGGTCGAGTTCACGGCTGTAGTAACGGCCTTCGCCGTAAATAGCACGCGACTCGGCTACCACCACTTTCTTCACGTTATGTTTCGTGTTGGTAAGTAAATCGAGCAACAGCGCGGTGCCTCCGATATTAACGTCGACGTATTTTTGTATTTCGTACATGGATTGCCCTGTTCCCGTTTCGGCCGCCAAGTGTACCACGCACTCCTGCCCTTCGAGCCCTTTCAGCCAATCTTCGCGGGAAGTAACGGAGCCGTTTATAAAGTTTACCTTTCCTGTAATACTTCGGTAAAGCGGTGAAGTTTGTTCCGGATTTTCTCCGTGAATCTGGGGCGACAGGTTATCCAACACAGTAACCCGGTATCCCTTTTCTACCAATTTCAAAGCCAAATTAGAACCGATAAACCCGGCTCCGCCCGTAACCAAAATATTTTTCATATTCTTTTCATTTAAATTGATATTTTTCATGCTATACTATTAGTTAGCGTTTTTCCCAACGTCTCGTATCGAAATCATATTGTTTTACTACGCGGGCGGGTGCACCCACAGCCACCGAGTAATCGGGAATATCGGCGGTTACTACCGAATTGGCGCCTATCGTAACATGTTTCCCCACAGATACGCCCGGCAATATCACGGTATTGTTATAGATTTTACAATCTTCGCCAATCGACACGGGCGACACGCGGATATCTTGATGTTCTATCGGGATGCTTATCTCTTCGTAGGGATGATGGATGTCGGTAATCGTAACATTGGCTCCGACTGCCGTATTCCGGCCAATCGTAATTTTTTCAGCGCATGTAAGGTGGAGGTTCTGCTGAATCGTTACGCCTTCTTCGAGCACAATCAACGGGGTAAACCGGCGTTCGTTGTACTGCACGATTCCTTCCATCCGGGCATGTTTGGCTACATACACCCGTTCCTTGCAAACAATGCAACCGGGTGTAAGGATAAGGGGAGATACGAAATACGATTTCGTTCCTAACTCTTTAAAGAAAGGCTTGTAACAAGCCCGCATCAGCCTGCGCCGGCAGGCTTTCCATACTCTAACTAATAACATGCTCAAGGAAAGAACGGGTTTTTTCAGCATCGAACGGCTCGAAGAACCGGCCGTGTGCAGCATCAGGGCGGCAAGTTTGCAGCTTGCCGGTAAACTCCGACGGGCTGTTTACCAGGCATACCGACGGATGTTCGAATATATCTTCGTGTATTTTATAATCCAGCTTTGTAAGAATGTACACCGGAACACCGGCATCGAGCGCTTCGTAAATACTGGTAGACTGGATAGCCAACACAGCCCGCGATTGCGCGAGTACCTTTTTCATGGAGGTTTCGGTATAGATTATTGTCACCTCCGGATAGGCTTTATACTTGTTCCGGATAAAATCGATTTCGCCTCCCTGGTTAGGATGCAGTTTCAAGCAAATTTTCCCTGTATACCCCTCACTCAGCAAGCCGTCGGTAAATAAAAACAACTCAGCCATATAAATATCGGCGGCAATGATGGTCAAATCGTAGACGGGACGTGCTTTTCCGATAGTTGCCGCCTCCGTATTACCTGTTACCACGATTTCTTTTACCGGATAATGAATGCGGTTTTTCCAAAACTGGGAATAAACGAAAAAATAAGCCGGTAAAATCAGTTTCGACGTATCTATATCTTGTGGATAGGAATAGGCCAAGTGGGAGAAATCGACTAATCCGTGTTGCAATTCTATCACCGGGATACCGCAATCGCGTGCCGCAGCCAACATACCTTTCTGTATCCCGTTTTGTACCAAGAATATCGCCCGGGGCCGGAGGCGGCGAAACAAGGCTGTATAATGTTTTTTCTCTATCTCATAACGCACTACCAGATTCGTTATGAAAGCAGGCTCGATGCTTTTTCCGAATTCGGCTTCAAGCCGGTGTAATAAATAAGCGGGGAATCGTTTTTCGTATTTCTTTGCATACCGCGCATGCAACAATTTGTGTTTTAACAACAAGCCGAAATCGAATACTACCGGAAATTCATAGCGGTTGGTAGTAAAATAAGTTTCGAAACATAGCTTCCGGCCTTTGATAAGACGATACACATCCTCTATGTTCGGGTCATACTGCAATTTCCCTTGTTTTTGAAACCGGGAAGAAGAAAAAAGAATAAAATCGGGACGCCGGAACCGGGTAATTAAATAACGGAACAAAAAACGCCCACGGTGTATAACACTACGCAAAGATTTTCCTTTTTTTATATGGTGGTCCGACGATGCAGGATAAAACAAAGCATACGAAACCTCAAATCGCACGGTATCCCATATCTCCCAATCTTCCCGCCGCACTTGTTTTTGTTCAAACTCGTGGAACTTCCGGGTAAACTCGTTTACATCCATTCTGTTTTTGCGTTTTTCGTTACCGGCTTATTCCCCGAATACTCTCTTACCGGAAAAAACAATTTCACCGGAATAGATTTATAAGCCTACTATATTTTTCAGGCGCAAACCGAACGTACGGCTTCCCCGCCCCCATATCCATCCTACTCCGCCGTACACTATTACAGTAAACATAAATAGTACCGTTGCATTCTGAAGCCATTTTCCCCAATCGGAAAATGCGACCAATACGAACGATTTACACAAATGAACCACGAGCCAGGTAACCGACAGAATCGCTAAATATCCGGCAAATCCCGACCAATAATTCCAAACTCGCTCGCGAAAAGCTACGCGGTACAAAAAATAAGGCTTCCAGATAACAATTATAATCAGGCTTACCGAAGCCCCTGCCAATACTCCCGTTATTCCGAAATAATAACCGCATACGATAGCGACCGATAAGTTGATAACGGCCTCACCTACCGGGGCCCATATATCCTGGAACAATACGTAACCGTTTATATACAATCCGATGGGCACCCGGATAATCCCGATAAACGTATTGAGCAACAACAAATAAAAGGCACTTTTTTCCAGTAAGAATCCGTTTCCGAGCCATAAAAAGATAAAAGGCTCTACCAAATAGAAAAAACAAATCACCACTACGCCGGCCAGGTAGAAAAAAAAGAATTGGAGTTCCCAGAACACTTGCATGATTTTACTCCGGTTCCCTTCGGCAATTAAATGCCCGATACTTCCGCCCACTCCGTTAAATGCAATCGAAATCAATAAAACCGCTTTATTCAAAATAAGCGTATAATTTGTAAAAACCGTAACCATAGACAGATTGGCAAAAGCGTATACCAACACATTTCCGGTTTGGTTCAACACGAAGCTACCTAACTTGTGCGGAATTACGTTTTTTATTGTCCGGAATAAATTTCCATAATGCTTCCGTTGTAATTTTCCTTTCCGGTAAGAAGTTTGTAGCCAAGGATATAATTGATTTACACGCCGGTTAATCCAAAAACCGTATATAATACCGAAAAACAATTCGATGAAAAGCCATCCTATATAGGTTCCGTGAAAAAATTTCAACAAACAGATTTGCAATACTAATTTCCCGATTTGCGCCAGGTTGGTCCAGACTACCACCACATACTGCCGTTGGTCGGCATCCAATAACGTTTGTCGGTAACTGATAAAGTAGCCGACCAGGGAAGTGAGTAAAAAAACAGCGTAGCCGAAATAAACATCTCTCAACGAAATCCCGGCATCTTTAAATATAATCCCTAAAAAACAAGCAACTATACATCCTCCGACAATAATACAGAAGCCGATAATCCGGTACAAGTAACCGAAAATAGAAATAATATCGTCGATACTTTTACGGTCGTTTTCGTATAGCGGTTTATAAAGAGTTGCAGCAACAGCCGAAACGATTCCCAGCTCGGCAATATTCAAAAAACCCAGGATATTTTGTATGGTCGCAGTAAGACCTACTAAGTTTGTTCCTAAACTTTCAATGAATATTTTCCTTGAAAAAAAAGTAGGCAACAACGTTACTGCCATGAAAAGCATGGCAATCCGCGCGTTTTTCACACTGTTTTTTACACGCGAGGCCGGCCTTATTTTCTCCATTTATGTTTTAATTTCATCAGCCGGCAAATCAACCCCACAGCCGGCTCAACTGGTAAACATATATATTTCAGGCTTTCTGCCGGCGATAATTTTCCCAGGCAATCCGCATATTCCTTTCGCATTTCTCCGAATATAGCCCGCCCTTTTGTATATCCGCCATCGCGCTCCATCATCGCATAACAGGCATTCAAACTACTTTTCAGGTGAACTGCGTTAAAAAGAGGTTTATATTCTTCTTTTATAATTCGGCGTTGTATTTTTATAATTTCCAACATATATTCGGGAGGCAGCGTTACTTGGTGCGTTACCGAGTCGTCCCGTTGATAATACAGGTAAAATACCTTGTCGGAACAATAAATCTTATTCATTTTATTCAATAAGCCGGTTACAAGCAGAGTGTCTTCCCCCCGTACGATTTCACGGGGAATCGCAAACGCCTCTTCATCAAAAAGAACCGAACGGAACATCCCGATCCCAATAGAAGGTAAGCAACGGCAAACCCGGAGCATGCCGGCAATATATTCCGCCATTCCGAACATGCCCGTAAACGGAACAGGTTTATGAACCACCCTACCGTCGTTGTATACGATATCGTACGCACCACTTACAAAGTCATAATCCCCTTCCGCAAAAACAGCAATAAAATAAGCTACCGCATCCGGGGTAAGGCTATCGTCTGCATCGACAAATATGCAATATTCGCCCGTAGATTGCCGCCATCCCTCTTTTCGGGCGGCCGTTACCCCTCCGTTTACCGTATGGAATACCTTAATCCGACTATCCTTTCGTATCCACGCATCCAACACCAGGCCCGAACCGTCTGTACTCCCGTCATCGATTAAAATAATTTCTATATTCCGATACGTTTGCCGCACTAAACTCACTATGCATTTGTCGGCATACTGTACCACATTGTATACGGGCACGATTATAGATACCAGCGGCGCTCTCATACAATTATTATAAACCGCTTTTTAAGCGCCAGGCTCCATTACTGTCTTTTTCGAACAACTCACGGTTGTACAATCCGTCGATAATTTCCCAGAACTGTTTTTCCGAATATCCCAGAAACCCACAAAAATCGCGTACACACAAAGGGTCGAGCGCATGATCATGTTCTTTGACCAATTTTACCGCTTCTTCGCGCGTAATCATCCCGTAACGAATCATCCTGGCGGCATAATCGGTAGCTGAGGCATGACCGAATTTCGGGTATTTCAACCAGGAATGCACCAAATAAGCACGACTATCGACCTGGTCCATCTGCTCTACATGATGCGTCCGGTTCCATTCGTGCGTCAGGTCGTGAAATCCGTACCTCTTTGCCAGCTGGTAGTTTTTAAAGCTGTTCCACTCCACAAAATAGCTCAAGTAAATCGGGTCCAGTTTATTCATCTCCTCAGCTACAGGCGGCTCGAAAAAATTCAAATCTTTCATCGTTACCCCGTCACCCAGCAATTCGTCCGTGTCGATACCCGCACCTACCCCGTTCTTAATCTGGTCTTTCGCCGAATAAGTTTCCACCGCATCGGAGCCACCGTACTCATAACTTACATTTTCACCGTATACAAGCAACGGCGTATTGAATTTCAATGCCATGTGAAGCGGATAAGTATAGATATACCTATCGATAAAATAAGTCGGCTTACCATACCGTTCGAAGGTTTTCCGCATGATGGTTTTCTGCGCTTTCAGATTCGGTTTCATACTGATCAAGTCGCAACCGAACGCTTCCGAAATATTTTTCAGATTATGCTTGCCGGTCTGTCATGGGAAAATTATCTTCAACCGATACCAGCAAAGGATTCATCCCCATCACCTCTTTCATTATATATACCTGGAAATGGCTGTCTTTACCGCCGCTAACCGCAATCATGCAGTCGTAACCGTTCGGGCCGTTCATTCCTTTGTACTTATCGCACAGACATTTCAATTCGTCCATGCGAGCTGCATAATCCACATTTTTCCGATTATTATAACTCTGACAAGCAGAACATACCCCATTTTCGTTGAATGTGATACCTGGTCTTGTCGAGGGCATCACGCACTCAGTACAATATTTCATCTTTTCTTTTGTTATTAAAGTGATTAATATTTAGGAATTAAAATCCTTTCATGTGTTTTACCATTTCCCTGGCACGCGCCAACTCTTCGTGTTGACCTATATCTATCCAAAAACCAGATATCGGATAACGAATAACTTTATGACGGGTAGCTATCAGTTTATCCATAAAGTCGGTAGCATTAAAAAATTTATTGTCGGGAATAAGATTGAGGCATTTTTTTTTAAGAAGGTAAATGCCGGCATTGGCATAATAGCTATAAGTAGGCTTTTCCATCACTCCCTTTATCTGGCGTCCGTCAAGATTGAATACGCCATAAGGCACTTTCACCACATAAGGA
>JAJBTJ010000237.1:18667-24186 GCA_020860905.1 Parabacteroides sp.
GCAACACTCATATCGGCATCATGTTGGCGAAAGTAAAGATAGAAATCTTCGTAATCAATATTCGTAAAGAGATCGGAGTTCATCACCAAAACAGTATCGTTATAAAAAGTTTCTACAAATTTGATGCTGCCGATAGTACCCAGGTATTCGGGTTCACGCACCGTAACCACCTTCACGCCGTTGCATTCGTCACGAAAATGTTCTTCAATCTGCTCTCCCAAATAGTTAATGGTAACAGAGATGTGCTGTAATCCATAAGAAATCAGTCGGGTTATGTTGTAATCAATGATACATTTATCCCCTATTTTAATGAGCGGCTTCGGCGTTTTCTCCGTCAAAGGGCGAAGTCGTTCCCCTTTTCCTCCGGCCATAAGCACAGCATCGATAGGAAGTTTAGTGCGATAACGTTCAAGATTAATAATTTCACAGATATGGTTATTATCGTCTAAAACCGGCACCAGCCGCATCTTTAGCTCGCGTTGCCTATGAATATCTTCTACCTTATCATTTATGCCAATACGTAAAAAATTAAAATTACAATGCATAGCCTCCACAATGGGGGCATTTACGCTAACCCCTTTAATCAAGGCACGGCGTACGTCACCATCGGTAAGCGTACCACGCATGGCATTGTACTCATCAACAACAAAAAGTACCAACGGATCGTCGTGTATCTCATTAATGCGCCGGATTGCATCAATAATAGGAAGGTTTTGGGATATTATGTGAATTGAATCCATTCTCGCTCTCTGTTATTTCGTATTATAATTGCGGTACAATAACACCGGCATTAATCATATACTCTGCCAAATACCAATCCGTCATTGTATCAAGGTCTAACGAAGATTCGCTATCCATAACATACTTAACTCGTTTTGTGAATTTACTGAGAGGCATCGATTTTAAACTATCCGGATTAATAACGTAGATGGCGCCATTATATTCATATACCGGCGGACAATCTTGGCGACGCATATAATTACCGTCGCCTTTCGATATATGAAGAAATCCTTCGCTATTTTCTTCAAAACAAACAAAATAAGGATTGGAATCCGTTTCTTTCACGCTCACAACCATATCTATGCCAGCATGGTAGAGTTTAAGAGCTTCTTCAACATGCCTGCCTGTCCTAAACGGAGAAGTGGCTTGCAAAAGAACAACCGCATCAATCAATTCGCCACGTTGCTCGTAGTAATCGAGCGCATGGAGTAAAACTTCGTATGTACCGGCAGTATCGGTTGCCAAAGAAGCAGGGCGCTTAAAAGGAACGGCCAGACCGTAATCTTGAACCGTTTTAATTATTTTCTCATCATCGGTAGACAGGCAGATACGGGCATCATCGGCAATACACCGCGCTGCATCTATAGTATAATAAATGAGTGGCTTGCCCCCAAGTGGTTTTATATTTTTATAAGGTATCCCTTTGCTACCTCCACGGGCGGGAATAACGACTAACAGTTTCATTAATTTCCTACAAATTATAAAATGATTTTTGCTGTAATTTGTCAAGCGGACAGGTAGCTATCACATCAAAAATATTCTGTGCAGTAGAAGCCTTTTCATAAGGATTAGCTGCCCGATAAGCTATTTTACGGAATTCCTCCGAGAGTACCGTTTTTAGTCCGGTAATAATTGAAGCGGTATCGCTGCTGGCACAATCGTAAACCGACGCTCCCCGTGTACGCCCTTTCTGGCGATCGCCGATATTGAGCGTAGGGATGTGAGCTGAAGGAGCTTCTACCAGTCCGCTGGATGAATTGCCGATTACCGCACAGACATGCCGGAGAGCCGAAAGATAACGCCGCATCCCTAAAGAAGTAAAACACTTACAGCGATTTGAATGTGCTACACAGTAGGATTCAATCGCATTCTTGATGGCATCGCCTCCCTGGTCGGAATTAGGCATGGTAAAAAGTACGCGTAACTCCGGGAATGCATCAAGCGCAACGAGAAAATCCCTGATTTCATTAGCAGATGTTCGTGTACCCAAAGTTACAGGATGATAGGTAACCATAACGGTAGAGCCATCGAATTCGAAATCAAGCGACGTCTCTAATTCCTCTTTTCCCATTAACGATACCCTCTTTAAATTTTCCACTCCAATAGCACCTACACAGAAAACTCGCCCGGGACTCTCACCCAACTGGATAACTCGTTGCCGATACTCTTCAGTAGATGTAAAGTGTAGTGAACTCATTTTTGTGATGGAATGACGGATATTGTCGTCTACAGCCCCTTCGGATATTTCACCGCCATACAAATGCGCGATAGGGATACGTTGTAACATAGCGACAGTAGCTGCCACCAACATCTCATACCGGTCGCCCAGAATTACAACCACATCGGGCAAAAGCCGGCGCAGCGCTTCATTCATTCCATACATTTCTTCTGCCATAGAAGCAATCACACCGAAGGCATCATCCGTTGGTTTCCTCATCGGAACCTTAGCATCAATACGGAAACCATCTTGCTCAATTTCCCGGTAAGTATTTCCATATTCGGGAAGCAAATGCATATTCGTAGCTATCACTTGCAACTGGCAAACCTGCGATTCTTCAACCAGACGCATCAATCCGCTTAACAAGCCGTATTCGGCTCGGCTTCCGGTTACGACACAAATCTTCCTCATAGTTCGATTAATTCGTCTTCTTCAAAATCACGAACCGCTTGCATTCCTATAACTTCTTCCCAACGCATCGGACTAATACCGTTTCCCGGACGTTTTACCGCTAAATTATCCTCTGTAAAAACCTCGCCTTTCTTAATAGCCTGAGCCGCAACAATACTTTTCCGGGCAATCGTTTTATTTTTGCTTTCAGACATAGATACCGTTTTATGCCCCGTACCCAGAGCCAGTTCAATATTGCGTATAGCGGTTATCATAGCCTTCAGTTCAGCCGGTTCGAGCGAGGCTTTATGATCCGGGCCCTCCATCTTTTTATCAAGGGTAAAATGTTTCTCTATAACTCCGGCTCCCATAGCTACCGCAGCAATAGATATCTCAATGCCTTGCGTGTGATCGGAATATCCTACAGGTAAACCAAACTGTTTCCGCATCTCTTTCATGGCTAAAAGATTCACATCGGTCATTGGTGTGGGATATTCGGTATTACAGTGAAGCAATTGAATTTGAGTTTTGCTAAGTCCATTCGACGTTAATATATGGATAGCTGTTTGGATTTCATCCATCTCGCACATTCCCGTCGACATGATTACGTTTTTTTTCGTCTGTGCTATCTTCTTTAAGTAAGGATAGTTGGTTACTTCTCCCGAAGGTATTTTCCAAAAATCCATCTTCAACGTATCGAGCAAATCTATAGAAGGCAAATCGAAAGGAGTAGAAAGGAATTTTATTCCCACTTCGCTACAATATCCGGCCAAAAGAGGAAAATCGTCAAAACGAAGAAGTATTTTACGTACCATATCAAGCTGCGATTCTGTTTTTCCGATACTCTTCTTCTGATAATCAGCCATGGCAGCAAAACGTGAAATTACCAATTCTGGCTTACCGGTTTGAAACTTAACATAATCGGCTCCCGCTTCTTTCGCTGCCAAGATTAATTTCTTCGCCAACTCAAAATTACCGTTATGGTTTACACCTGCTTCTGCAATAATAACTGTATGACACATATAGAGGATATTATACGATTATAAATCCACCTTTTTAGCCGGAACTCCAATGTAAATCCTTTCCGAATGAATAGACTTTATTAGCAAAGAAGAAGCTCCGACTGTATTGTTATCGCCTATTTTCAATCCTTGCAGTACGGTAGATTTTACTCCAAATAAGTTGCACGAACCGACAGTGACATGACCTGACAAATTTACAGAAGAATTAAATTGATTAAAATCTCCGATAGTTACATCATGCCCTACTCCTACGCCAAAATTAAATTTGTTAAAAGAACCCATCTTTACATTCACCGTAAAGAAACAATAAGGTGAAATAATGTTTCCCTCTCCCATCCGTACTCTTTCATAGCAAAGAGCCAAAGGCGATACAATATTGGGATACTTGCATTTCCCTTTGAATCGGTTGTAGATTTTCCGGGCAATATGAGCGTCGGCAATGGAAATAACGGCATTTACCTTATTTACCCCGTTTTTCTGGAGAATGATTTCAAAGTCATCTTCAGAGATGACCGGAACAATATTATCACCAAGCATCACATTTTCTCCGGAATGAATGTCAACAAATGCACAAATATCGTATCGGTTTAATGATTTCACCAAATAGAAAGTTTCCCGTGCATATCCTGAGTTTCCGAATATATAAAGGTACTCCATTGAATGATATTCTTTTTAAAACTTCAAAACGGTACCAGCCCAACTCAAGCCTACTCCGAACCCTGTAATCATTACATCCATTCCAGGTTGAATTATGCTATTATCCAAACAATCTTTTAACCCGATCATCACGGTAGATGAAACCGTATTGCCTGTCGTTTCGAGGTTAACATAAAATTTCTCTTTAGGTAATGTGCATACTTTACGAAGGGTATTTAACATGAATTTATTCGCTTGGTGAAAAATATAGTAATCTATATTTTCTTTCTCCATCTTGTTTTTCAATAATACATCTTTTACCAATGCAGGTACAGCTTCCAAGGTAAAGTTAAAAATAGCACCGCCATTCATATAAAGATAATCATCGTGCCAGATATGCCCTTCGTCATCCGAAACAGCTATGCCGGTAGGATGTTTTTGGCGCGAAGCACCGGTTTTTACGATTAGATTATTCGCCCCTGCCCCATCGGTTCCTATCGAGAACTCTCCAATCTCAGCCATACCCCCGGTAGAAACCAGGCATGCAGCGGCACCATCACCGAAGATAGAACGGTTGCTTTTATCCGACGGATGAAGATATTTATTATAAGTTTCGGCAGTAAGTACCAACACATTCTTTGCAATACCACCAGCAATAAGCCCTTTAGCAATAGCCAGGCCATACACACAACCCGAGCAGCCGAGATTATAATCGAAAGCACCGATACGGGTAGGCAACCCCAACCGGTGTTGCAGGATACAAGACGTAGAGGGAAGAAAATAATCGGGACTTTGTGTACAAAACAAAAGGAAATCAATACACTGAGCATCAATATCATATTCGTTAAAAAGCCGACGTGCAGCTTTCTCCGCCATATCTCCCGCCGTTTCGCCGGCAGCCGCCAGATGGCGAGAATTAACCCCTACCTTCGCTGCTACTTTATCTACACTCCACTCAGGAAATTCATTCAGCAATTCTTCGTTAGATACTATTTTTTCCGGAAGATAGTATGAGATTGCTTTTATATACGCCTTCATTCTTTCTATTAATTAGAGATTATTCGCCTCCCCCCCTGTCAAATCAATACACGAACCTGTCATCCATGACGAAGCATCGGATAAAAGATAGATTGCAAGATTTGCCACATCTCCGGGAGTTCCGTATCGCTTAAGAGGGTATAACAATTGGGCTTTCTCCAAATCTTCTTTGGTAAGGCCACCCTTAAAAATTAAATCGGTCCACACCATAGCCG
>JAJBTJ010000274.1 GCA_020860905.1 Parabacteroides sp.
GAAAGGTTCCACTCCCAGCGAATATCGTACGTTGATTGAACAAATGCTCATTAAATATTAATGTATTGTTCTTTGAAAGAAAAAAGTCTTCCAAATCAATGATTTAGAAGACTTTCTGTTTTTTTACCGGAATTTTGACTCGATTGTGTCTTTCCTTTCGGTGGGCGTTGACGGATTCGAACCGCCGACCCTCTGCTTGTAAGGCAGATGCTCTGAACCAGCTGAGCTAAACGCCCCTACACTTCCGTTTCAAAAGCGATGCAAAGATACGTCTTTTTTTATTACTACCAAATGTTTTTTCCGGAAAATAAAAAAAAACTCTCTATATTCCCGTTTTTCTACGGAATTGCATTACCTTTGTACTCTATATTAATAATGTATCATGAAGCTCTCTACATTAACCGCTATTTCGCCTGTCGACGGGCGTTACAGAACTAAAGCCGACGCGTTGTCGGCTTATTTCTCCGAATTTGCACTTATCAGGTATCGTGTTCGCGTGGAAATCGAGTACTTTATTGCTTTAACGGATGTTATTCCCCAACTGAAAAATCTGGAATCTGAGAAGATCCGGGAAGAATTGCGGAATATCTACCGGGATTTTACGGAGGAAGATGCGCTCCGGATCAAAGAAATCGAAAGCGTGACGAACCATGATGTAAAAGCGGTGGAGTATTTTATCAAGGAAAAATTCGACGCCTTGTCGCTCGAGCCTTACAAGGAATTTATCCATTTCGGCCTTACTTCGCAGGATATTAATAACACTTCCGTGCCCCTTTCGCTGAAAGAAGCGCTCGAAGAGGTGTATTATCCTTCGCTGGAACAGGTAATCGGGCAATTGAATACCTATGCCGAAGAATGGAAAGAAATCCCCATGCTTGCCAAGACGCATGGACAACCGGCTTCGCCTACCCGGTTGGGAAAAGAAATCGAAGTATTCGTATACCGGCTGTCACAACAGCTCGCTCTTTTGCGTACCCTGCCGGTTTCGGCCAAGTTCGGTGGAGCTACGGGTAATTTCAATGCCCATCACGTAGCCTATCCGTCGACCGACTGGAAAGCGTTCGGGAACCGTTTCGTAAACGAGGTGCTCGACTTAAAACGCGAAGAGTGGACTACCCAGATATCGAATTACGATAACCTGGCGGCTGTGTTCGACGGGCTGAAACGAATTAACACCATCCTGATCGACCTGAACCGGGATTTCTGGCAGTATATCTCGATGGAATACTTCAAGCAGAAAATCAAAGCGGGCGAAGTAGGGTCGTCGGCCATGCCCCACAAGGTGAATCCGATCGATTTTGAAAATGCCGAAGGTAATTTAGGTATAGCCAATGCGATTCTCGAGCACCTGGCGGGTAAGTTGCCTGTTTCACGGTTGCAGCGTGATTTAACCGACTCCACCGTGCTACGCAACATAGGCGTGCCGTTGGCGCATATAGAAATTGCGTTCAAAAGTTTAACAAAAGGGCTCGGAAAACTGTTATTAAACGAACAAGCTTTATACCGCGACCTCGATAAATGCTGGGCCGTGGTAGCAGAAGGGATTCAGACGATTCTGAGACGCGAAGGATATCCGAAACCTTATGAAGCTTTAAAGGCGCTTACTCGCACGAACGAAGGGATTACACAGCAGTCTATCGGCAATTTTATCGACACGTTGCAGGTAAATGATGAAGTAAAAGCGGAGTTAAAGGCGATTACGCCGCATAATTATACAGGTATCTAATAAAGAGTAGAGAGTGAATGGCAGCCGTGAGGCTACAAAAGTTAGTAATTATCATTCAATTTTCAACACATGAACACAGAAGACAGAGAAGAATCTCGTCCGAGAAAGATTATCCCGAGCATCACACGAAGGGAAAACACGGACCAACAAGGTGAAAGAAGACCTTATAACCAGAACTATAATCGTTCTGAGGGAGGTAACTATGAACGAAAATCCTACAACCGTAACGACGGAGGGAACAGAGGGTATTCATCGTCGTATAATCGTCCCACCCGGGAAGGTGGATACGATAATTCGCGTGGATACGGCAACCGGAACAGCAATTACGGCAATCGCGACAGTTATGGTAATCGCGATAATTACGGTAATCGCGATAACTACAATAACCGGGATAATTACGGCAATCGCGATAATTATGGCAACCGCGAAGGCGGATACCGGCAGCAAGGCAACCGTTCGTATGGAAACGGAAATTATGGCGGAGGCAACTCGTACAACCGTCCGCGGCCCAATTATGACTCGCGTCCTTATAGCAATTCATCGAACGTCGGAACTGGCGAGGGTAACGAAGGCAGCGGGCTCGTAAAGAAACGGCGTCCGCGTGTAGGCGACGGTCGTGTAAACAGTTATGATAATGCTAACCGGGGGATGGGTGGAAATCGTCCGTACAATAACCGTCCGTCGTATGGCGACGGAAATAACCGGAAACCGGTACGCCGTCCGAACTCGAATTACAATCCGAATGCGAAATACAGCTTCCAGAAGCAATTGAAGTACAAGGAAGTGCTGGCCGATCCCAACGAGCCCATCCGGTTGAATAAATTCCTGGCCAATGCCGGTATTTGTTCCCGCCGCGAGGCCGACGAATACATCCAGGCTGGCGTGGTGAAGGTGAATGATGTGGTAATTACGGAGCTGGGTACCAAAATTACCCGTTCCGACAAAGTTACTTTCCATGACCAGGAAGTAAAAATCGAAGGGAAAATTTATATCTTGCTCAATAAACCGAAAAATTGCGTTACTACGTCCGACGATCCGCAGGAGCGCCTTACGGTTATGGATTTGGTAAAAAACGCCTGCCAGGAACGTATTTACCCGGTAGGCCGGTTAGACCGCAATACTACCGGCGTACTGCTGCTTACGAACGACGGCGACTTGGCGTCCAAGCTCACGCATCCTTCTTTCAAAAAGAAGAAAATCTACCATGTATGGTTGGATAAACCGGTCGCTATCGAAGACATGGAAAAAATCGCTAACGGGCTGGAACTGGAAGACGGAGAAATTCATGCCGATGCTATCAGCTATGCTAGTCCCGACGACAAGGCGCAGGTCGGTATCGAAATCCATTCCGGACGAAACCGCATCGTGCGGCGTATTTTCGAATCGTTAGGTTACCATGTAATCAAGCTCGACCGTGTTTATTTTGCCGGCCTTACCAAAAAGAACCTGCCCCGCGGAAAGTGGCGCTACCTCAACGAACGGGAGGTAAATGCCTTGCGGATGGGGGCTTTTGAATAACTAAAAGGGATAGCCGGTTGATTGATACCGGCTATTTTTTAATGAAGCAATAATTATTTATACTAACACGATGGAAACAATAAAAAGAACGAAAATTGCAGATGTACTGAAAAGCCGCGCTTTCGGTTCCGAAGTGAATGTGAAGGGTTGGGTACGTACCCGCAGGGGAAGTAAACAAGTAAATTTTATCGCATTGAACGACGGGTCTACGATTAATAACGTTCAAATCGTTGTAGATATTGAAAAATTCGGAGAAGAATATCTGAAGCCGGTTACTACCGGCGCCTGCATCAGTGTAAACGGCATGCTGGTCGAGTCGCAGGGAAAAGGGCAGCCGGTAGAAATTCAGGCTAACGGAATCGAGATTTACGGTACGGCCGATCCGAATACTTATCCGTTACAAAAGAAAGGACACTCGTTGGAGTTCCTTCGCGAAATAGCGCATCTGCGTCCGCGTACCAATACGTTCGGAGCCGTGTTCCGGATTCGCCACCACATGGCGATTGCCATCCACCGTTTCTTTCACGAACGGGGATTCTTTTACTTCCATACGCCTATCATCACGGCTTCCGATTGCGAAGGCGCAGGACAGATGTTCCAGGTAACGACGATGAATCTGTATGATTTGAAGAAAGACGATAAAGGTTCTATTCGCTACGATGACGATTTCTTCGGCAAGCAGGCCAGTCTTACGGTTTCGGGCCAGTTGGAAGGCGAGTTGGCAGCGATGGCATTGGGCGCCATTTATACGTTCGGACCTACGTTCCGTGCCGAAAACTCGAATACGCCCCGTCACCTGGCCGAGTTTTGGATGATCGAGCCGGAAGTTGCTTTCAATGAGATAGAGGAAAATATGCAACTGGCGGAAGATTTTGTAAAATATTGCCTTCAATGGGCGCTCGATAATTGTATGGATGACATTCAGTTCCTCAACGATATGTTCGACAAAGAACTGATTGACAGGCTCCATTTCGTACTCGACCATAACTTTATCCATTTGTCTTATACCGAAGGTATCCGGATTTTGGAAGAGGCCGTTGCCCAGGGGCGTAAATTCGAATTTCCGGTATACTGGGGCGTCGATTTGGCATCCGAGCACGAACGGTACTTAGTGGAAGAGCATTTCAAGTGTCCGGTTATCCTTACCGATTATCCGAAAGAAATCAAGGCGTTCTACATGAAACAGAACGACGACGGTAAAACGGTACGGGCGATGGATGTGTTGTTCCCCAAAATCGGCGAAATCATCGGCGGTTCGCAGCGGGAAGAGGATTATGAAAAACTGCGCACCCGCGCCGCCGAAATGGGAGTGCCCGAAAAAGATATCTGGTGGTACCTGGATACCCGCCGGTTCGGTTCGGCTCCGCACTCCGGCTTCGGGTTAGGTTTCGAGCGGCTCTTGCTGTTCGTAACCGGCATGGCGAACATCCGGGATGTGATTCCTTTCCCCCGTACCCCTAAGAATGCGGATTTTTGATTCCTCTTTTAAAGATAAGAAAAAGCGGGTAGAAACTAACTCTATCCGCTTTTTTATGGTTCTTGCGTATTATCCGATGGCATAATTCGTTACACCAGCCTTCTCTGCCACCCGGCAATCCGAGAGAAATAGCCTTAATCTTCTTCGCTCAAATCGATGGGGATTTGTTTCTTAAAGGCTTCTTTGAACGAAATCAGCGACTCGGTACGGGCCAATCCTAACGGCTGCAATTTATTGTGGATAATACTGAGCAAGTGTTGGTTGTTCTTGGCGTAAATCTTGATAAACAAATCGTATTGTCCGGTAGTATAATGGCATTCCACTACTTCCGGAATGGCTTTCAGGGCTTCCGTAACCGAAGGAAATTGCCCCGGCGATTTGAGATACAGGCCGATGTAAGCACACGTTTCGTACCCTACTTTTACATTATCTACGATAAATTCCGACCCTTTGATAACTCCTAAATTGGTCAACTTTTGGATGCGTTGATGAATGGCAGCGCCCGAAACATTACACTCCCTCGCCACTTCCAGGAAAGGCATGCGTGCATTTCCGATAATCAATTTCAGTATTTTTTCGTCTAATTCATCCAGTTGATGGTGTGCCATAAACTATTTAGTATATTTG
>JAJBTJ010000014.1:0-4898 GCA_020860905.1 Parabacteroides sp.
GGAGCGAGTTCGGGGCCTTCAGTGAGCGGAGTGCCATTTTTAGCGAGCGAGGTGTTAGCCCTTGACCTTTTTTGCATCCTTTTTTATGTCAAGATAAAAAAGGATGACCGCCGGTAGGCGCCGTCGGCAGACGCCCCGCGGCGAGCGAAAAGAATCCCCCTACACATGCAACTCCAGCACGAACCGCGCCCCCTTCTTATACGACCCATCATACGCAAGCGAGCCATTCAGTTTGCGCGCCACCAGCGAACAGATAGGCAACCCCAGCCCGTCGCCCTCCGTAAGATTCTTTATCTCCGTGAACGGCTTAAACAAATCCTCCTGCTGCTCCGGCGCGATACCAGGCCCCGTATCCGTTACGATAAACTGATGCGTATGCGCCGCCCGCCGCTTATATTCCAAGCTGATTTTGCCCGTCGTAGTATAGAAAGCCGCATTCTTCAGCAAATGCGTTAAGATACGCTCCAACTGCTCCGGATTCGTCTTTATTTGCAACTTCGCCGCTTCCACCACCGTTTCCACATCCAAGTCCACAAACTCCTTCACCTTGTTCATCGTATTCTCGCAGAACGTATTCACATTAATCTCCTTCGCCCCCCCGTACGGCTCGTTCAACGTATTCTCCAGCGACGAAAGCTCTTGTATATCCTCAGCAAACTTCTTTAACGCATCCACCTGCGAAAGCATCAACTTCGATTGCTGCGGCGCGTTCGGCAAATCCCCCGCCGTAGCAGCCAGCGCATCCAGCGTAGGCTCCATCTGCGCCGAGATATTCCCGATAAACTGCGACTTGAGCTGGCTGTGCTCGTTTGCAATTTCGATATTCTTCTTCAGCTTCTTGTTCATCAAGATAAACCGCAACAACACGATAACCCCCAACACCAGCGCCGCCACCAAGATAAGACACAACGTACACAGCGCGATTATTTTATACTGCTTCACCGATAACTCGTGCTCCTTCTCCGCCAATGTTTGCTGGCTGCTGTCGTACTTTCGTTTCAGCACATTCAGTTCGTCTTGCGCGGTAAGCGTTTTCACCGAATCCGTCCAAACGATGTACTTATCGTACGTACGCCCCACCAGCGGAGCATTGCCCGCCTTGGTAGCCAGCCCGATTAATGTACGGTAGCAATCGCTCACCTTGTCGTAATCCTTCTTATCCTTATACTGCGTAATCAACTGCTGGAAACAAGCATCGCCCTGCTGATTCTGGCCGAACGTATAATAATAATCCGCCTTCGTGTAGAGCAACGTTTCGTTCAGCGAGTCGTTTTTCGCCTGGTTGGCGATTTCCTCCAGTTGATATAACTGCTCCTTCGCCTTCGCCGGGTTCTTGAGCGAAGTAAACATCTTCAGCCGTTCCTGGGTCGTGATAAAACGCAGCCCGTACAGCGGACGGTTGTGCTTTTGCTCCCCCCCGGCTATTACCTGGTCCATGTCGCGGCATAAATCGAACCCCTCTTTGTACAAGTTCTCCCGCAAGTAAAGAGCGTTAGCCTGCACGCTGCACTTCACGGCCTGCTCGTATTCGTCGCGGGCGGCAAAAGCCCGGAAAGCCTGCTTGAAATAATAGCGCGCTTTGATATATTCCTTTTGGTCGAGGCTCGTTTGCCCTTGATTCTTTAGGTCGACAGGCGTGTCGGAAGATGTTTGTGCATACAGGAGCGTCTGGAAGCAGAGCCCGATAGCCATGGCGAATGTTGTTATTTTCATACATGTAAGTTTAAAATCGCTGACGAAGGTAAACATTATTTGTAAAAATGTGATAATTTGCGGCAGAAAATAAATGAAGTATGTCTATTGGTTTATCCGGAAAAATTTCCGTATTTTTACCCGCGTTTTTTAATCATCAATTTTTTAGAAACCTTGTAATGGATACCGGAACACGTTTTTCCAAATCGCAGCTAACCTGGCTAATCATCTTACGCATTTTTATAGGTTGGCATTTTATGTACGAGGGAGCCGTTAAAATTATGAATCCCGGCTGGACTTCCCTCCCGTATCTGCTCGACTCGCAAGGCTTTGCCTCGTCGTTTTTCGTACGGCTTACGCAAAACCCCGCTTGTATGCACGCAGTGAACCTCCTCAACGAATGGAGCCTGTTCGTTATAGGACTGGCGCTTATCTTGGGATGCTTTTCGCGCCTGGCCTGCCTGGGCGGCATGGTGCTGTTGCTACTCTACTACGTGTCGCACCCGTCGTTTATCGGGGCGAATTACCTGATGCCTTTCGAAGGCTCGTACCTGTGGATCGACAAAAACCTGGTGGAGCTGGCGGCTTTAGGCGTTTTGTTCGTTTTTCCCACTTCCCGTATCTGGGGGCTCGACCGCTTGCTGGTAAAAGCGCTCCCGGCCAGCATACGCAAACTCAACCTCAATTGACCATGGCGACAGAACAACAAAATCCTGCCGGCGGCGCACAGGCTCCCGGCAACGATAAACGTCCGGATAGCGGACGGCGCGACGCATTGAAGGCCCTGGCTACGGCTCCGTTGCTGGGAGCGTTTGCCTACGGGTTGTATAAAAAGAAGAAGTTCGACGAAGGAAACTGGAATATCTCGGATGTGTTCCGCGTGAGCGACCGGCAGGCGGCTTACCTCGAGCCGCAGGGCGACGGGAAACAAATCCGCATCGGCATAATCGGGTTCGGCATCCGCGGGAAACAACTGATGCGCGCAGCCGGCTTTGCCGAGCCTTCGTGGATAGAGTCGATGAAACAGGCCGCCCGCGACAACAGCAAGGATACGCGCTACGAGCAGTACATGCAGCAAGACGACCTGAATATCGTGATAACCGGCGTGTGCGATATTTTCGATAAATACGCCGAACAGGCGGTAGTAGCAGGCTCGAACGTGCACCGCGAAGCAACGGGCGGCACGCTGGGGAAACCTCCGGTGCGTTACCGTACCTACAAAGAAATGCTGGCGGCCCCCGACATCGACGCCGTGATTATCGCCACGCCCGACCACTGGCACAGTACGATGGCCATCGAGGCGGCGCGCGCCGGCAAGCATGTGTATTGTGAAAAGCCGTTGTCGTGGACGGTTCCCGAAACGTACTTCGTGCGCGAGGCCGTGCGCGATTCGGGCATCGTGTTCCAGTTAGGGCACCAGGGACGGCAAACCGATTGCTACCAGAAGGCGGCCGAGATTATCGGCAACGGCTTGCTGGGCCAGGTAAACCTTATCGAAGTAACTACCAACCGCAACTCGCCCAACGGCGCCTGGGTATACGATATTATCGAGGGCGCTACGCCCGAAACGGTCGACTGGAAACAGTTCGAGGGCGACCCGGAGCGTATCCGCGAATACATCGACTATATGAAGAGCAACAAGCTCGACCGTTATATCGGCCCCGACGAACGGAGCCAATTCAGCCTGGAACGGTTCTTCCGCTGGCGTTGCTGGTGGGATTACAGTACCGGCCTGTCGGGCGATTTGCTGACGCACGAGTTCGACGCCGTGAACCAGATTATGCAGGTGGGCATTCCGCATGCAGCCACTTCGTCGGGCGGCGTTTATTTCTTTAAAGACGGGCGTACCGTGCCGGACGTGCTGCATACCACGTTCGAGTTTCCCCATCGGGGGCTTACGATGCTGTACAGCGCCACGCTGGCCAGTTCGCGCGGCCGGGGAAAAGTATTTATGGGGCACGATGCGTCGATGGAAGTGTCGAATACGCTTTCGGTTACGGTAGACCGGAATTCCACCCGTTATGCAGACAAAATCAAACAGGGGGTAATCCGTACCGACCAGCCGTTTTATAACTACGTGCCGGGCCGTAACAGCTCGGATGCGGTTACCTCGCCCACCGAGTTGTATTTCGCCAAGCGGGGCTTGCTGTATACGTATGTAAACGGGAAACGCTACGATACCACGCATTTGCATATCCGCGAGTGGCTGGAGTGCATCCGCCAGGGCAAAACGCCGAGTTGCAACATCGACCGGGCGTTCGAGGAGGCGATGACGGCGCACATGGGCACGCGGGCGTACCTGGAAGGTCGCACGATGTACTGGGATGCGGAGCAAGAGGAAATCGTCCGCGGCGAAACGGCGTAACTGGTTATTTGCTCTATCGGTTTGACTGGCTGCCGCCGGTCGTCGATAAGGTGAAACAGCCTGATTGGTTATCGGCTTTGTTTCCGGATGTTTCTTTTTCCGGAGGCTGCTGCCTGGCGAACTATAAATAAAGGAGTGAATGGCGAGTGGAAGGATTTTCTTTTCATTCGCCGTTTTTTTTGTTTTAAAGGGGCGCTACCTGTTTTCTTTTTCTTATATTTGAAGCGGAGTGAAGGAAGTGTCTCCAGGAGCCGGGTGAAAGCTGTTTGGTATCGAGATAATTTGCCGTATTAGGTGGTTTGTATGGTCGATGTTCCGGTTCCTCGCAGCCTTTGTGCCGGTATTTTCCCCTGTTTGTTCTTTGAATTATTGATTTTTAGAAAGATAACCTTGTCGTCGTTCGCCGACACTTTTCCGGCTATTGCCCACCGACTAATCTTAAACGGTAAAAAGATAAATTTCCCCGTTTTTAAACGGTTGGTTTGCAGGTGACGGGCTTGGCTTTTTTGATGGGGTTAATCGTACTTAGAAAGAATTGAAACGAGACTGCGACGAAAAAACCTACAGCCGGGTATTGCGGTTAATCGTACTTAGAAAGAATTGAAACAGAATTACGGGGCGCTCGGTATCATCTCACCCGAGGGGTTAATCGTACTTAGAAAGAATTGAAACTCCGAAAACGGATGACGATACAGAAAGCTCCACCAAGGGTTAATCGTACTTAGAAAGAATTGAAACCCTTCGTGCCGAAGGCTTACAAGGTGGTGTGAGATGGGGTTAATCGTACTTAGAAAGAATTGAAACAATTGTAAGGAGCAAAGAACAGGATTTTCTACATGGG
>JAJBTJ010000014.1:4908-5271 GCA_020860905.1 Parabacteroides sp.
ACATGGGGTTAATCGTACTTAGAAAGAATTGAAACCCGACGGGGTGCCGGAGGAAAAGTATAGTACACCAGGTTAATCGTACTTAGAAAGAATTGAAACAATTGTAAGAACAAAGCGCCCGAGTTTTGCATGCAAGGTTAATCGTACTTAGAAAGAATTGAAACTTTCCTAATAGGAAATTAGGCGTAGTTATATACATAGGTTTAATCGTACTTGGAAAGAATTGAAACTTCAATGAACTACAGGAAGACTTCAAGTTATCCGACGGCTTAATCGTACTTAGAAAGAATTGAAACAACAAAATCGGCAATTTAGAACTCATATCTCTATTTGTCTTAATCGTACTTTGTAGAATTGAAATTC
>JAJBTJ010000316.1 GCA_020860905.1 Parabacteroides sp.
CGGTTTTATGTGGATAAAAACTGTATCCGCAGTACTGCGGATGTTCGTCCGCAGGCTGCGGACGAACATCCGTAACTTAAGGACGGCCGTCCGCAAGCTAAGGATACAGTTTTCATGGCGATGAACAGATAAAAAGGACAGCTTGAAACCGGTTTTATCCGGGCAAGCCGGAAAAAGTGCTTGTTTACTGAAATTCCGTGCACACGAAGCGGATAGGAATAAAAACGCTGTGTCTCCGGGCCTTTGCGTCCGGTTTTTCTGTGTGGACGGCCTGTTATAAAAGTCCTAATTATTCAGTCAATAAATACAAAGAGTTGTTTTAAACCTTAAACAGCCGGTTGCCTTTTCATTGGATTAATCTTCGGCTATCATAGCGATATTTATTTGCTACCGGGTTGTGTATAAACCGGTTGCCTTCCTGTTAAAGAACTAAACTATTTAAGTGTTTGTACGGTTTCACTTTTGATGAATGCCATGAATCCATTCAAAACGTGAATAATACATTCAACTTTAATAATTAGAATACATGAAGGCAAAATTAATGCTTTGTATCGGAATGTTGCTGGCAGCCACAGGATTGTTTGCCCAGCAAGACATTACCGTTACCGGAGTGGTAATGGAACAAGCCACCGGCTTGCCGGCAATCGGGGTGAGCGTGTTGCTGAAAGGCACCACCACCGGCACGGTAACCGGTATCGACGGCGACTACACGCTGAAAGACATTCCTTCTGACGGAACGTTGGTGTTCAGCTATGTGGGGATGAAAACCGTGGAAGAACCGATTAACGGACGTACTGTAATCAACGTAACCATGTACGACGACACGAAGGCGCTCGACGAGGTGGTGGTAATCGGGTACGGTACCAGTAAGGCCAAAGACCTTACGGCGCCTATCGCCGTAGTGAAGGCCGACGAAATCGTGAAGCACGCTACCGCTTCGCCTATGCAGGCGTTGCAGGGAAAGGTACCAGGGCTTCAAATCGTAAACAGCGGACAGCCGGGGAAAGGCCCCGACGTACGGATACGCGGGGTGGGCTCTTTCAAGGATACGCAACCATTGTATGTAGTCGACGGGATGTTTTATGATAATATCGACTTCCTGAACAATGCCGACATCGACGATATTTCCATCCTGAAAGATGCTTCGGCCGCTTCTATTTACGGGGTACGGGCTGCCAACGGGGTGGTAATCGTTACTACCAAGCGGGGCTTGTATAACAAAAAGGCCACTATTACGTACGACGGGTATGTGGGGTTCCAGAAAGCCACCAATGTGTTGAAAATGGCTTCGAGCCAGCAGTATGCCGAAATGATAAAGGGTATCGGCAGTCCTACGGGGCTGAGCGTGCTCGAAAACTCCATCGAGCGTTACGGCGGCGATGCGGCTACGTATACCCCGTCGATGAATACCGACTGGTATAAGGAATTGTTACGTACGGCGTTGATTCACAACCACAGCCTCGACGTAACGGGAGGTTCCGACAAAACAACCTACTCGGTGGGGCTCAGCTACCTGTTCCAGGAAGGAATCATGAAGGCAAAGAACGAATACGAACGGTTGAATATGCGGGCGAAGGCCGATTACAACGCTTTCAGCTGGCTCAAAATCGGGGCGAATATCGTTTTGACCAATGCCAGCCAATACCTGCCCAACAACGGCGCCTGGGCACAAGCTTACCAAACGCCCGGCCTGGTTCCGGTAATAGACCCGTCTTTAACGAGCGAGCAAGCTTTTCCGGTGAAATACGCTTCACCTTCGTTAATCGGTATGACCGATTATTTCGCCAATCCGGTAGCCAGTGCCGATTATCGTACGGAACGGAACCAGACTGTTCAGTTGTTGCCTACTTTTTATGTCGAATTGAATTTGATGCCCGAAAGCAAGCTGGTGTTTCGTACGGCTTACAGCCAGGATATTTCGTTTTTGCGAGGCTATACTTACATACCGCAGTACCGGGTAGGAAGCGGGCAATTGGCGAATGTATCGTTACTCCAGAAGGATACGAAGTTTTACCGCAACTGGATTGTGGATAATACGCTTACGTACCGCGACCAGTTCGGTAAGCACGGGCTTACGGCGATGCTCGGGCAATCTACCCGTACCGATAATTACCGGTATTTGTGGGGAAGAGCTGCCGGAGTACCCGGCGGAAAAGAGGAGTATATGTACCTTTCGCAAGGGAATGCGGCCGGACGTGAAACGGGCGACGACGGTACTACTTACCGCGGCCTTTCGTTCTTCGGCCGGGTGATGTACGATTATGCGGATAAATACTTGCTTTCGGTTACGATGCGTGCCGACGGCAGCTCGAAATACCAGGAGAAATGGGGGTATTTCCCTTCGGTGGGCGCCGGCTGGATTCTGACGCAGGAGGATTTTATGAAAGACCAGCAAGTAGTCGACTTCCTGAAACTGCGTGCCAGCTGGGGTAAATTGGGCAACGACAAGGTACAGGCGAGCGACGGTTTCGCGTCGATTACGCAAGACCAGAACACGTCGGGCGTGTTCGGGCAGTCGCTGTTGCCGGGCTACACCAATGTGGTATATTTTAGTTGGCTCGACTGGGAGGTGGTAAACGAGTTCAATATCGGGGCGGATGTGAATTTCTTCCGGAACCGCTTGAGCTTCGAATTCGACTATTACCGGCGCATTACGGAAAACGCCGTGATTGAAAGACCGCTTCCGATGGGAGCCGGCAATTTATTAGGCAATAACGGAAAGATTCAGAACTCGGGTATCGAGCTGTCGTTGGGCTGGTCGGATGTAATCGGCGACGAATTTTCCTACAACGTGGGGTTCAATCTCACTACCTTGAAGAACAAGATTAAAAACCTGAACGGGTTGCCTTATATTTACGGCAATTCGGCCGAGTTCCGTACGATTTCGCGGGTGGGTAACTCGTTGAACGCTTTCTACGGGTATGAGCTCGAAGGTGTGTACCAAACGCAGGAAGAGGTAAACGCCGACCCGGTAGCCGTAAACTACAATGCAAAGCAACAAACCGACGCAACGAAAATCGCACCGGGCGACTTCAAATACAAAGACCGGAACGGCGACGGTGTTATCGATGGGTCCGACCGTACGATTCTCGGCTCTTACCTGCCGGATGTGACGTACGGTATCAACGCGGGCTTTTCGTATAAAAATTTCGATTTCTCTATCGTGATGCAGGGACAGGCGGGTAACAAGATATTGAACCGAAAACGGGGAGACCGCTTGTGGCAATCGAACATCAACTACGATGCCGATATGGTGGAGCATCGCTGGACAGGCCCCGGCTCTACCGATAAATATCCTTCGGCCGCCGGTTCGGTGAAAACCTGGAACATCGGCCGGTTCAATTCGTTCTATATCGAAGACGGGTCGTACTTCCGTATCCAGAATATCCAGTTGGCGTATACATTCGACAGTTTCAACCTCCGGGCGTTCGATTTTCCTTCCGTACGGCTGAGTTTCTCGGCCGAACGTCCGTTTACGCATTTTAATACCAACGGGTTTACGCCGGAAGTGGCGAACGGTATCGACACGCAGGTGTATCCGATGGCGGCCACGTATACGTTCGGACTGCGGATTATTTATTGACGGAATACGTTTTTAGCCGGGGTACCGGCTGTTTTTACAACCATTATAAAGATAGATTGCAATGAAATACAGAATAAGGAAATATGTGTTGTTGGGGGTGTTGCCGGCTATGCTGGCATTTGCTTCGTGCAGTGATTACCTGCACAAGTTGCCTGAAAATACCGTAGAAGCTGCTGCGGTGGATTATACGCAATTAGGCGATATGTACAAACCGGTTTCGGGGGTGTATGCCATTGCCCGGGCCAAACATTCGTCGTGGGGTACGTACGGGTTGATTTCGGTTCGCGGCGACGATGTGGATAAAGGAGGAACGCCTACCGACCAGCCGGAGTTTCTTTCGGCTAAGTTGTTCCAGTACGAGGATATTAAATCGTTCTGGGCGCTCGACGGTACCTGGGGGTCGTTCTACAATTTGATAACGATTGCCAATGCGGCGCTCGAGTCGCTCGACAAATATGCCGAGAATATTACGACCGACGCCGACCGGATGCGGTATAGGCAGTATACGGCCGAAGTGCGCTTCCTGCGGGCATTCACGTATTTCCGGTTGGTTACGTTATGGGGTACGGTGCCGTTATTGCTCGATAATCAGCAGTTACAGGTTACGAAGGCGCCTGTGGAGGATGTGTACCGGTATATTTTCTCGGAGTTGGAGTATTGTATCGCGAACCTGCCGGCGCTCCGGCCGAACGAGCAGCCGGATAAGATGGGGGCGGTAACGCGGTATACGGCGCTGGCATTGTATGCAAAGGCGAACTTGTACCGGGAGAACTGGCAGGCGGTGCTGGATGCGACGAACAAGATTATCGGAAGCGGAAAGTTTTCGTTGTACGGCGACTTCTACCAGTTGTTCAAGATTCCGGGCAAGCTGAGCGACGAGTCGTTGTTCGAGTTGCAGTTTACCGATTTCAATACGGGTAGCGGCGATATCGTTTCGCCCGACCAGTGGTTCGTTTTCCAGGGACCGATGAACGGTATTTCGCCTATCCAGGGGTGGGGATTTATGTCGCCTACCGACGAGGTGCGGGCGTATTTCCATGCACGGGGCGAAACCGTGCGCGATACGACGACGTTCCTGCTTACGAATCATGTAACGCCCTCGGGCGATAGCATTCGGGCTTCGTTGCCGGGACAGCCTACGGCTTATAACGGAAAGGCGTATACGCCGTCCGACCAGATTACGCCGGGACGTACGGAATATGGCGCGAATAATAATATCCGGATACTGCGGTATGCGGATGTACTCCTGATGAATGCGGAGGTGAAAATCCGGCTGGGTCAAGACGGGGATGCTCCGTTAAACCTGGTGCGTGCCCGGGCCGGTATGCCGGCTATTACGGGGGCTACCCTGGAGGATGTGCTGAACGAGCGCCGGGTGGAACTGGCGTTGGAGTGGGGCAACCGCTTCTTCGACCTGGTACGTACGGGCCAGGCGGCTTCGGTGTTGCGGGGATTCGTGCCGGGCAAGAGCGAGTATTACCCGATTCCGCAGAATCAGGTCGATTTGAATGAGAATTTGGCGGATAACGTGGAGCCGACGCCGGTTTCTTTTGAGTAAAAGAAACCGGGAAAGAAAAGCTTTTCCGGCTTTCGGAAGGGCTTTCTTTCTTTTCTGAAAGAAACTCAGGGAAAGAAAAGGTTTTTTGCGAAGGCTGGCTTTCTTGCCTTT
>JAJBTJ010000204.1 GCA_020860905.1 Parabacteroides sp.
ATTGACTACCTTTGCGGCTCGAATCAGAAGAAGATAAATAAATATAATAACAGATTCAAAGTTTTAAAAAGAAAAAGAAATGCCTACAATTCAGCAATTAGTTAGAAAAGGAAGGGAAACTTTGGTGGTAAAGGGTAAATCGCCTGCATTGGATGCTTGTCCGCAAAGACGTGGCGTATGCGTGCGTGTTTATACGACTACCCCGAAAAAGCCTAACTCTGCGATGCGTAAAGTTGCGAGAGTTCGTTTAACGAATGGGAAAGAAGTGAACTCTTACATTCCGGGAGAAGGACATAATTTACAGGAACACTCTATCGTGCTGGTGCGCGGCGGTCGTGTGAAAGACCTTCCGGGTGTGCGTTACCATATCGTTCGCGGAACTCTGGATACTGCCGGTGTGAACGGACGTACGCAAAGACGTTCCAAATACGGTGCTAAACGCCCGAAAGCCGGAGCTAAAGGCGCTGCTGCGACAGCAAAGAAAAAGTAATTTATTTACGCCCTTTCAACACAGAGATTTTTAAATTAAGTATTAAAGCTGGTTTGAGTTTATTTGGATAGGCTACACAGGTTGAGTAAATGTTCCAGCGGGAACGTTGAAGACAAATGAGAATGGCAACCAAAAACAAGAACGAAATTTTTGTATTAAAATGAGAAAAGCAAAACCCAAGAAAAGACAGGTCCTGCCGGATCCTGTTTTCGGTGATGTAAAGGTTACGAAATTCGTAAACCACTTGATGTATGACGGTAAAAAAAATACTGCCTTTGAAATTTTTTATACCGCATTGGAAAATGTAAAGGCCAAAATGCCTAACGAAGAAAAATCCGCTCTCGAAATTTGGAAAGCTGCGCTTGACAATATCACTCCTCAAGTTGAAGTTAAATCCCGCCGTGTAGGAGGTGCTACTTTCCAGGTCCCTACCGAAATACGCCCCGATCGTAAAGAATCCGTTTCAATGAAAAATCTGATCCTCTATTCACGTAAAAGAGGCGGAAAAACTATGGCTGACAAGTTGTGTGCCGAAATTGTCGATGCATTCAACAACCAGGGCGGCGCATTTAAAAGAAAAGAAGATATGCACCGTATGGCTGAAGCTAACCGTGCATTCGCTCATTTCAGATTTTAATTAAAGCAATAAGGATAAATATTTATGGCAACTGCTTTAGATCAACAATTAAAATATACAAGAAACATCGGTATCATGGCGCATATCGATGCGGGAAAGACTACCACATCCGAACGTATTCTTTTCTACACCGGTCTGACTCACAAAATCGGTGAAGTACATGACGGTGCCGCCACGATGGACTGGATGGAGCAGGAACAGGAACGGGGTATTACTATTACTTCGGCTGCTACTACGACCTTCTGGAATTATAAGGATGAAAAATTCAAAATCAATCTGATCGATACTCCGGGGCACGTCGATTTTACGGTGGAAGTGGAACGTTCTTTGCGTATTCTCGATGGCGCCGTAGCTGCATTTTGTGCTGTTGGCGGTGTTGAGCCCCAATCGGAAACGGTATGGCGTCAGGCTGATAAATACAATGTGCCGCGTATCGGTTACGTTAATAAAATGGACCGTTCGGGTGCCAACTTTTTCGAAGTGGTACGGCAGGTGAAAGATGTGCTGGGAGCTAATCCTTGCGCTATCCAGATTCCTATCGGTGCCGAAGAGAAGTTCAAAGGGGTAGTCGATTTGGTTAAGATGAAGGCTATTCTGTGGCGCGATGAAACAATGGGTGCCGAATACGAAGTGGAAGAAATTCCGGCCGAACTGAAAGACGAAGCGGAAGAGTGGAGAGATAAAATGCTCGAAACATTGGCTGAATGCGACGATACCCTGATGGAAAAATATTTTGACGATCCTTCTACTATCACGGAAGAGGAAATCAGAGCGGCTATCCGGAAAGGTACGTTGGCTATGCAGATTAACCCGATGATTTGCGGTTCATCCTTTAAGAATAAAGGGGTTCAGATTTTACTGGATGCTGTTTGCGCTTATTTGCCCAGCCCGTCTGATAACCCGGCTATCGAAGGTACCGATCCGAGAGATCCGGATACGAAATTAGCTCGTAAGCCTTTGTCCGAAGAACCTTTGTGTGCGTTGGCGTTTAAAATCGCTACCGACCCGTACGTAGGCCGTTTGTGTTTCTTCCGCGTTTATTCCGGACAGTTGGATGCCGGTTCGTACGTATATAATACGCGTTCCGGTAAAAAGGAACGTATTTCGCGTTTATTCCAGATGCACTCGAATAAACAGAACCCGAAAGAAGCCATCGGTTGTGGCGATATCGGTGCCGGTGTAGGTTTCAAGGATATTCGTACGGGCGATACGTTGTGCGACGAAGCACACCCGATTACGCTCGAATCGATTGATTTCCCGGATCCGGTTATCGGGGTGGCTGTAGAACCGAAAACTCAGAAGGATTTGGATAAATTGGGTATCGGATTGGCCAAGTTGGCTGAAGAAGACCCGACGTTCCGCGTTCAGACGAACGAAGAAACCGGACAAACGGTTATCAGCGGTATGGGTGAGCTTCACCTCGAAATTATTGTCGACCGTCTGCGCCGTGAATTTAAGGTAGAATGTAACCAGGGTCGTCCTCAGGTTTCTTATAAAGAAGCGATCACCAAACCGGTCGAATTGCGTGAAGTATATAAGAAACAAACCGGGGGTCGCGGTAAGTTTGCCGACATGATTGTTCGTGTAGAACCTGCCGATGCCGATTTCGAAGGCGAATTGCAATTCGTAGACGAAGTGAAGGGCGGTAATATTCCGAAAGAATATATTCCTTCTATTCAGAAAGGGTTCCAGAAAGCCATGAAGAACGGTGTGCTGGCCGGTTATCCTTTGGATAAACTGAAAGTAACGGTTATCGACGGTTCTTATCACCCGGTCGACTCCGATCAATTGTCGTTCGAGATTTGCGCCGTACAGGCTTTCAAAAATGCTTCTGAAAAGGCTGCTCCGGTGTTGATGGAACCGATTATGAAAATCGAAGTGGTTACTCCGGAAGAAAGTATGGGTGATGTTATTTCCGATTTGAACAAGCGTCGCGGACAGGTTGAAGGGATGGAAACAAACCGTTCGGGTGCCCGTGTGGTAAAAGCGAAAGCTCCGTTGTCGGAAATGTTCGGTTATGTAACGGCATTGCGTACCATTACTTCGGGCCGTGCAACGTCGACTATGACGTTCTCTCATTATGCAGAAGTATCGTCTTCGATTGCCAAACAGGTATTGACGGAAGTGAAAGGCCGTGTGGATTTGATCAAATAATTTAGAAACATATAAAATAAATATGAGCCAAAAGATCAGAATTAAGCTGAAGTCATACGACTATACGCTGGTTGATAAATCGGCAGAAAAGATCGTTAAGACTGTAAAGGCAACCGGTGCCGTGGTGAGCGGCCCGATACCTCTTCCTACGCACAAGCGTATCTTTACTGTAAACCGTTCGACTTTTGTTAATAAAAAGTCGCGCGAACAGTTCGAACTTTCTTCTTATAAGAGATTGATCGACATTTACAGCTCGACTGCAAAAACAGTAGATGCTTTGATGAAGCTGGAATTGCCGAGCGGGGTGGAAGTTGAAATTAAAGTGTGAGTTATTTAAATTAAAAGTGAAATGCCAGGATTATTAGGAAAAAAAATCGGAATGACATCCGTTTTCAGTGCCGATGGTAAAAATCTGCCATGCACTGTTATCGAAGTTGGTCCTTGTGTGGTTACACAAATCAAAACTGCTGAAAAAGATGGTTACGACGCTATCCAGGTAGGTTTCGAAGACAAAAAAGAGAAACATACTACCAAACCGGAAATGGGTCATTTCCAGAAAGCAGGTGTAACGCCCAAGAGACACTTGGCCGAGTTCAAGGGTTTTGAAAACGAATACAAGTTGGGCGATGTTCTCACGGTCGACTTGTTTGACGGTGCGTCTTTTGTAGACGTAATCGGAACATCGAAAGGTAAAGGTTACCAGGGTGTGGTAAAACGTCACGGATTCGGTGGCGTAGGACAGTCTACTCACGGTCAGCACAACCGTTTACGTGCTCCGGGTTCTGTAGGTGCTTGTTCGTATCCCGCGAAAGTATTCAAAGGTATGCGTATGGCCGGACAGATGGGCAACGAAAGAGTTACTGTTCAAAACTTGCAAGTGATCAAGGTAATGCCGGAACATAATCTTTTATTAATCAAAGGATCTGTTCCTGGTGCAAAAGGTTCAATCTTATTAATTGAAAAATAATGGAACTGAGCGTATATAATATTAAAGGTGAAGATACCGGCAAGAAGGTAACTTTGAACGATGCTGTTTTCGGCATTGAACCCAATGATCATGCTATTTACCTGGATGTGAAACAGTATATGGCAAACCAACGTCAGGGTACTCACAAAGCGAAGGAAAGAAGTGAAGTTTCGGGTAGTACGCGTAAGCTGATTCGCCAGAAGGGCGGAGGCGGCGCACGTCGTGGCGATATCAATTCTCCTGTTTTGGTAGGTGGCGGACGTGTATTCGGTCCGAGGCCGAGAAATTACGGGTTCAAGTTGAACAAGAAAGTGAAAGGGTTGGCTCGTAAGTCGGCTTTATCGTATAAAGCGAAGAACGATGCTATCATCGTAGTGGAAGATTTCTCGTTGGAAGCTCCAAAAACAAAAGATTTTGTAGCTATCACAAAAAACTTGAAAGTCGCTGATAAAAAGCTACTTTTAGTTTTACCGGAGAAGAATAATTTTGTATATTTGTCGGCTCGTAATTTGAAAAAGGCAAATATAATAACTGCCTCTGAATTAAATACATACAGGGTTCTCGATGCTGCGAGCCTTGTGTTAACCGAAAGTTCGGTGGCTGCTATTGAAAATCTTTTTAACGCATAAGGAGGCTGAATAATGGGAATTATTATCAAACCTATAGTAACAGAGAAACTGACGGCTATTACGGAAAAAATGCCTAATCGTTTCGGTTTTCGTGTTTCTCCGGATGCCAACAAGTTACAGATTAAGAAAGCGGTAGAAGATATGTATAATGTAACCGTTGTTGATGTCAACACGATTAATTATGCAGGAAAATCGAAAAGCCGGTACACCAAATCCGGTGTGATTAACGGCAAACAGGCTGCTTATAAGAAGGCTATCGTAACGTTGAAAGAAGGCGAAACTATTGATTTCTTTAGTAATATCTAATATAGAAGATGGGAATACGTAAATTAAAGCCCACGACACCGGGGCAGAGACACAAAGTTATTG
>JAJBTJ010000184.1 GCA_020860905.1 Parabacteroides sp.
ACACAAAGTTAAGTATTATCGACTTATTTTTATACGGATACAAAGATATGAGTGGAAGACGGGAATGCTTACCGAAGCATACAAAAGGGAGTTCCACATTGTGGTGCCATCGACGTTCAACATCTGCGTACCCCAGGTTTCTTTGAAGCCTACTGCCAGCTTGGGGTTGTATTTGCTTTTAACCAGATTTACCTGGCGCTGCTGGTAGTCGATATTGAGGTTGGCAATCCGGTATTCCGGCCGGTTCGCCATGGCTTGCCCGGCATCTATCCGCAACGGCAGCACCTGGTACATGCTGATGGAATCGGTTACGATAACCGGCGTAGCCGGCTCGTTGCCCATCAGGATATTCAGGTTTTGCAAGGCCACCTGGTACGATTTATAAGCGCTGATGCGTTGCAACTCGGCTTCTTTCAGCCGGGCTTCGATTTGCAGCAAATCGGTTTTGCTAATCAAGCCGTCGTTGAAGCGCTCGGCCAGCAAATCGCGCTGCGAAGTAATGATTTCTACGTACTGCGTCATTACTTCGTACATCTTTTTCTGGGCCGAAGCCGACCAATACGTTACGTCGGCCGAACGGATTACGTTATCCGTAGTAAGCAGCTCGTTCTGTTCGGCAATATCGCGTTGCACTTGTGTAGCCTTATAGCGGTTATAAGTGCTTCCTCCGTCGTATACGTTCTGGGCTACGGTAGCTTCGAGCGAATACGTATTCGGGTCCATCCCGATGGAAGCGCCTCCCAACTCGAGGTCGTAATCGTTGATACGGTACTGGTAGCTCCCCGAAAAATCGATTTGCGGGAAGAAGCCCGTTTTAGCGGCTTTTACCGCCTCGACGAGCGATTTACGTTGCTCGCCGCTTTGCTTGATTTGTTGGCTGTACTCCAGGACGCGCTGTTTATACTCTTGTATCGTGAGCGTTTCTTGTGCTGCCGCCGGCAGCGTAACTGCCAGTAAGCAGGCATATAGGAATTTTCTTCTCATCATTTTACTTTGTCGATTTAAATCCGAAGAATATACAGTAGGTTACCGGTAAAATAAATATCGTCAGGATGGTAGCCATCAACAAACCGCCCATAATGGTGGCCGCCATACCGGCGAACATCGCATCGCCCAGCAAAGGCAACATGCCGAGAATGGTAGTTCCCGAGGCCATCGTTACCGGCACGATTCTGGTTTTCGTGGCTTCGATAACCGCTTTTACGGGCGGCAATCGCTTCAATTGGATACCGATTTCATCCACCAGCACGATGGCGTTCTTGATATTCATACCGATTAATCCCAGCAAACCGAGCATGGCAAAGAAGTCGAGCGATTTGCCGAATACCACCAGGCCCAGTACCACACCGATAAATATCAAAGGCAACATCGCCATAATCAGCACCGGTTTACGGTAATACTTGGGGAACAGCAGCAGCAAGGTGAAATACATCAGCAGGAACATCAACGGGATATTCTTGGCAATCGCGCTGTTACTTTCGTCTTGCGTTTCCTGCTCGCCGAAATACTTGATTTTATATCCTTCCGGCACCTGCACCTGCTCCTTGATATCTTTCCACAGTTGGTTGAATGCCGCGATGGTATTGGCGCCCCGTTTCGGCTCGCACGACATCATCATCACCCGTTGCCGGTTGAACCGCTTAATCACGTTGAAATCATAATCGAGTGAAAAACGGTCGATTACCTGCTCCACTTTTACCGGGCTTCCTTTGGAACTGAATACCGGCAACGTTTTTACGTCGCTCAGCTTCAGCGAATCGATTTCGGCGTCTTTCAGCAGGATAGGCATAAACACATCGCCTTCGCGGTACTCGCCTAAGGGAACTCCGTTGGTGGCCGACTTCAACGAATAGGCCATCTGCTGGCGGGTAATGCCCAGGCGTAACCCTTTTTCCTGGGAGAAAAGCGGCTTCCATACCGGCACCTTGTTCCCCCAACTGTTACGCACTTCCATTACCTGGTCGTTTTTCCGGGCGATTTCCTCGGCCCGTTCGGTAAGGGCTACCAGCGTGTCGATATTCTCTCCGATGAACCCGATTTCAATCGCGGCCTCCGATACGGGCGACAACATGAATAACCCCGAACGGGTAAGGATATTGGGATAATTATTTGTCATGTAATCGTAAAACTGCTGTTCCATCTCGGCCGATTGCGAAGCGTTGTGAACCTCGATCAACACGTTGGCGAAGTTCGGTTTCGGGCCGTACGACGAGCTGGCCAGGTAATACCGGATAGGCGAGCCGCCCATCGTAATGGAGTACGATTTAACTTTCTTATCGGAATTGAGGTAGTTTTCCACTTCGAACACGGTACGTTCCACATCCCGGATACCGTATCCTTCGGGAAATACCAGGTCGGCCCGCATATAGGGTTTGTTCATGCTCGGGAAAAAACTCTGCGGCATAACCGCCATCACGAACAGCGCCACGAACAAAGCCGCCACTACCGTACCGATAGTGAGAAAGCGGTGTTTAATCAAAGCGCCCAATACCCGTTCGAATTTGTGGTAAAGAGGGGTATCGTACGGGTCTTTCGAAGCATCGTCGGTATGGTCTTTCAAGATGAAATTACCGAACACGGGCGTTTGCGTCAAGGCTAATATCCAGCTTAAACCGAGCGAAACCGCCAGCACGATAAACAACGGTTTTACGATTTCGGCAACCGACGCCGGAGCCAGGTACATCGGCAGGAACGAACATACGGCGATAAACGTAGCGCCCAGCAAAGCCCATTGCGGCTTGGTGGCTCCTTCGATTAACGCCTGGTAGCGCGAAAGTCCCCGCTTGATTCCGATTTGTGCGTTGTCGGTTACCACGATGGCGTTATCTACCAGCATCCCCATCGCAATGATAAAGGCGGCCAGCGACGTACGGTTAAGCCCTACTCCCACCAGCAACATAATCAGCAGCGTACCGCCTACCGAGAATAACAACGAACTGCCTATCAACAATCCGGCGCGCGAACCCATGACGAGGAAGATGATTACGATAACAATCAGCAACGACTCGATAAGATTCAGGATAAACCCGTTGTTCGCTTCGTGGGCAATCTGGTTTTCCGGATAAATGGATACCAGTTCCATGCCGACCGGAAAGAGTTTTTGCAATTCGTTCAGCTTACTTTCCACCGAGCGTCCTACGGCTACCACATCATCGTCGGCGCCGGTAGCCACGCCGATACCGATGGCCCGTTTCCCGTTTACCCGCATCAGGCTCGAAGGGGGCTCCATATAGCCTCGTTCCACCGTAGCGACATCGCCCAGCCTGACTTCGCCACCCGTTTTGGTTACGATAATCTGGTTCCGGATATCGTCGAGGCTTTTATACGTTCCGTCGGCCAGCACTTTCAACTGGTACGTACCGGTATTGATTTCGCCGGTATTGACCAGCAGGTTCTGCGTTTGGATAATTTGCATAATCGCATTCGGGTCGATTCCGAGGATGGAAAGTTTCGGTACCGACATCGACACGTTCACTACTTCTATCTGCTCGCCGAAAAGCGAAACCTTCTGCACGCCTTCGAGCGGAGTAAGCTCTGTTTTTATTTTCTGTGACCAGTCGCGTAAGTCTTTATAAGTAAAACCTTCATCGACCGTTAACCCGTAGTAAATACCGAACACATCGCCGAAATCGTCTTTTACGGCAATATCCGAAGCGCCCGAGGGGAGGCTCGACTGTACGTTCAATACTTTCCGGCGCAACTCGTCCCATTTCACCGGCATGTAATCGGGTGCAATATCGGGCTTGAGCTCAATGGTTATTTTCGACATTCCGAAATAAGATTCGGATTTGATTTTATATACTTGCGACATCGACTGGATTTCGCGCTCAATCGGTTCGGTAACTAATTTTTCCACTTCCTGCGGAGTAGCTCCCGGATACTGGGTAATCAGTACGGCCTGTTTGATTACAAACGGCGAGTCTTCTTTTTTAGCTAACTTGAAAAAGGAGAATATCCCTCCGATTAACATAATAGCCAGGAAGAAGTAGATTACTTTTTTATTCTCGAGCGAATATTTAGGAATATTCATACGCCTGTTTGTATTGGTATTAATCAGTTAATATTTTCACTTGTTGGCCGTTCACTAACCGGGTAGCGCCTGCTACCACCACTTTCTCGCCCGGACTTACGCCTTCCGATACAATCACGCCGTCTTTTCCGATAAGCCCTTCTTCGCGTATCGCACGGTATTCCACCCGGTCGCCTTTTACTACGAACACGTCTTTTTCATCGCTTCCGTCTTGCGCCACCACGGCCGACAACGGGATAAGGTTAGTAGCCAACAACTGTTCGTTCTCGGCCTTGAGGATTACCCGGCACGAAAATCCGACCGCTACCTTATATTTATCGAGGTTAAAAGCCGGGTCGTCGATATACAGCCATACCGGTACGCCGGTACCGTCGGGCGAAGCTTCCACATATTCTTTTATCCGCGTTTTGAACCAAATCCCTTTATAGGTATCGAATTCGACATATAACTTATGCGGGTCGGTGAGATAGATAACATTATTTTCCGGCATCGTAAACTGGATAAGCAACTTATTGGGGTTAATCAGGTTCACGATTGCCTGGCCGGCCTGCACCTTCTGGTAATTTTCCACGTATTTTTTTTGGATAAAGCCGTCGAAAGGAGCCCGTAAACGCGTTTGCTCGTAAGTATTCTGCGCATACTCGTACGCCGCTTTCGCATTGGAATAAGCGGCCTGCGTCGTTTCGTACTCCTGACGAGAAATCGCTTGTTTGCTCAACAGCTTCTCGGCGCGCTGCAACTGCGCTTGTGCGGTTTGATAAGAGGCTTGTTTTGCCTCGTATTCCCACTTATAATCCAGCGGGTCGATTTCCGCGATAACCTGTCCGGCTTTCACTTTTTGCCCCGCATCCACACTGAGGGAAATAAGAGGCCCCGACATCTTGAACGCCAGGTCGCTGAACTGGTCGGGAGTTACCACGCCGCTGAACGACTTTTCAACTACGCTCAAAGCCGTAACATCCGTCACTTTTACCGGCCGCGGAGATTGCTCCTGTACGGCAGGTTGTTTACAGGAAGCCAGGATCGCCAATAATACAACTGGAATAAGTTTACCATTCATAATTATTTGTTTTATGCGTCTTTAATTGATTTTTCTACCTTGTTTTTATCTTAGTTAAAATTCCATTTCGCTACATCCGCCGAACTTTCCACTTTCTTTTCCAGGTCGTCCGGTAAAGCCGGGAAGAAGTCGATGCCGGTAATCTTCTCCACACTGTCGATAGACACCGCAAACTGCCGGAGCGGCGCGTTACCGTATCCTTTATTCGCAAACAAAAAGGCGATTCCTTTCGGCTCTTTTCCGTACGGACTTACAATTACTTTATACAAGCTGTCGGGAATGGCCACCCGGCTTTTCCCCAACCGCTTCAAATGCGGCCGTATAATCGGGCCGGTAGCTATCAGCAACGCCGAATCGGTAACGGCCCAGTCCCGTATCTGTTCTTCCAGCTCTTTCCATATTCCCCGGTTCAGCTTGGGGGCTTGGGGCACGATATTGCTCAGATAAAACGATTCGCGCATCGCTTTGGCCGACCATTTCATATCGCCAGCCGGAACCAGGTGCCCGCGGTCGTACCCGCTACGAGTATAATCTTCGTTCAAAGCTGTTCCTCCCGGGATGGCCGGGTCGAGCAGGAATTTATCGAATCGGTTGGATTTGCGGGTCTGCACTTCGTTGGCCGTGAGCTCGTAGGCAACCCAGTTCGCTACTTTATATACAGGATTAAAGGAGAGGATATAGCCTTCGTGTTTAACAATTTGTTCTTTTTCACCGGAATGCAATACCGGGATTTCGGCTTTTGCAGGAATAACTACCAACGGTTTACTTTCGGGAAATTGCAAGCCTTTATCCTTGTTTTTCCGGTTACCGCCACGTACGGTTTCCTGTTTCGGCTCTTTCTTCGTTTTTCCGGGACGACGATTGTAGTCGTATATGTATAACAGAACAAAGAGGCATACCAACAATGCGCATGCAATCAGCAGTATCCGTTTTAACGAAGCAAAAGCGTCGCTTCGGGGCTTTCGCTTCGATTTGCCTGTTTTTCTCTTTTTTTTCGCCATAACCTTTTCAAAACCTCGCGCAAAGATAAAGGATATGTTTTAGTATTAAAACACTCTTAATACAAAAAGAGTTTTACAGGTTAGGTCTGTTTTGCGTTTATCCGGCGGTTTCAGTGCTTTTTCCTTCTAACGGCAATGTAAAGGAGAATACGGAGCCTTTGCCCACTTCGGACGATACGGAAATAGTGCCGCCCATTTTCACCACCAGTCCTTTACAGATAGGCAAGCCCAATCCGATACCTTGCGTGGCATCGTTCAGTTGTACAAAACGGTTGAATATGGTTTCTTGCGCCTCGGCCGGAATGCCGTGTCCGGTATCGCTTACATAAAAACGTACGTACGCACCTTCCGTTTCATAGCCGAAACGGATACAACCTTTATCGGTATGCTTCAAGGCATTGGTTAATAAATTCATCAGAATCTGCATCAGCCGGTTCTTATCTGTCGGGATATTGACGAATTTACAGGGGTCTAAAACCAATTTTACCTGAGATGGTACACGCAGCTTTACAGCATTGTAAATGGCCTCCATCAGCGAAGGCAGTTCTATATCGAACACCGTAAACGCCACCATATCCGACTCGATTTTAGATATATCGAGCACGTCGTTGATAATGCGCAGCAACAAATCGTTGTTATTCTTAATTATATTGGCATATTCCCGCCGTACTTCCGTATCCCCTTCTTCGCTCATGAGCTCCGAGAAGCCGACGATGGCATTTAACGGAGTGCGGATTTCATGGCTCATATTAGCCAGGAACTGCGATTTGAGCCGGTCGGCTTTCTCTGCCTTTTCTTTTGCGTCGATTAATGTTTTCTCGTATTCCACCCGGTGCTGGTTGTCGATAATGCACCCCAACACCACCGAGGGCAACCCGTCTTTATCTACCGACCGGGCTTTACCGATTACTTCGTAGCTGCGGTACTTGCCTTCATTGTCTTTCAAGCGGAAATCGATGCTGAATTTCGCCAAGCGGTCGTTCCGTATCTTATCGAACAAATAAAAGAAGTTTTCCGTGTCGCCGGGATGAGTCAGTTTCTGAAGCGCTTTGCATACATACGTGTTTTTCCGAAGCAACTCGTTATCCATGCCGTAGAACTGGAAACAGTGATTGCAATTTACCTTGTCGCAAGTAGAAAACAGGTTGTAATTAAAAATATAGGTAGCCACCTTGCTGTTACTCAGCGCCATTTCCATCAGGCTTTTACTTTGTTCCAGTTTTTCCTGAGTTTCCATCTGGTGGGAAATATTCCGGATATAAATAATTACATAAGACTGATGCACCGGCACCAACCTCAACTGAAAATATACCCTTTCGGCCGTATGACCGGGAATAACCAGCTCGAACGTAGAGATTTCCGACTTCTCCATGCAATCGGCTACGCGCCGTACGACTAACTTTTTAGCAGCATCCGGATAAATAAATCCAGGCAACTCGTCTATCCGGCAACGGATTACGTCGGGAGTAATGCAGGTTTCGGCGGCATAGGCAATCACACGCTCCACAATCAAATCCTTATTGACGAGCAGGATGGTGTCGGGAACGGCTTCGGCCATTTTCCTGGTCATATATTCCAGCTCGCGTATTTTTTCACTTTCGTTCAGGCGGCCGCAATTCTGCGCCGAGCTTTCCTGGCAGAAAAATATATAACCCGACACTTCATCGTTTTCGTCTTTACACGGGGAAATAAAGAAACGCGACGGCCGGACAAAACAGATTGTTTCGCCAGATTTAAGCCATTCTTTCTCTTCCGGCGTAAACCATTTCGAATCGAATAAAGAACCGAATTTCAGCGAATCGGTATCGCATACGGCCCATTTCTTTTTTAATGCGGCATTTATGTGTCGTACTTTACCCTCTTTATCATAAAAAGCGGCTCCTTTCGGATGTTCGTAAAAAAAATCATGGAACATTTGCCGGGTTACCGGCATCCCTTCGCTTAGTTTCATCTTCCCCTAAAAATTGTTAGCGTATCCGTTTTTTCCGTCCACAAAATAAACGAAAAAAATCCAGATACGCTTACTCATTTTGAAAATTAACGGCTATCGTCAAATTTTAATAACCGGAAAAGAGAAACGTCGCACGCCCTATTCGTAAACAAATTGCACGTTATCCACCCAAAAGGTATTTCCGGGCGAACCGATATAGGCACCTCCGTGGCTGGAAGTAAATTGTAAAATCGCATGCGTTACCTCGTCGTCGGAGCTTCCCCACCCCACTTCTTTCACCGGTACGCTTTCCTTACGGCTGTTTTGTGTATACCGGAAATCCTCCTCGTTGGTAATTAACCCCATATAGGGTTTAAAACCGGGATGCGACGTAATATCGCCATATAATATTTTATAGGTAGCCCCGTTTACCCAACCGGTATCCTTATCGTAACGCACTACCACCGTACCGATACGTTTGGCATATACGTTTCCTTCGGCATCTTCCCACCGTTTCTGGAGGAACAGGTTCACTTCGGGCAAATCCATCCCCTCTACCTTCGACGATTTGCTGAAACCGGTTAACCGGATGCGGTCTTTTTCGCCCGAGAGCTTTACTTTATAATCGAACCGTAATGCAGCCGGTTTTTTGGTAAAAGGAATGCCCGAGCCTAATTTGCTCTGGGGGTTCGACGTACTTTTAATCGGTTCGTACACCGTACCCAGGAACATAGAGCCGGCTGCCAATACCTTGATATTGACCAGCCCCAACACCACGCAGGTTTCGATACGGGTTTCCATCCGGGCGCAATAACCGTTATCTCTTTTTTCCTGGAACACCGACGTATTCGTTTTCGTTACCCCCACCTTCGCCATCACATTCGACGTGGCCCAGGGCGAACCGCCTTGATTCGTATACGGAGTACTGCCTACAATCGTATCGGTAGGCCCTACCTCATATAACAACTTCGTGTTTCCGCCTATCAAACCCGATTCCGTCACTTTCCGCACAATCCAGCGGTCCATATCGCCGTATGGCAAAAGCTCGGCTTTTTCCTGAGCCGAGCCTGTCCAACTCCAGGCAACCAACAAAGCTGCCATGACTGTTTTTTTACCCATATTCATCCTTGTTTTACAAACCGTATCCCCACTGTTTAAGTGCAAAATCCCAATTTTTCTCGACAATCCGCACCGTACGGGGGTCGTATTTATACCGATTCTTCTTATATCCTTTTTTCTTTTCGAGGTACTTCTCTATATCCGGACGCGCATTATCGAACCCTGGAATATCCAACGTTTTATATACGTGCTCCGTCAGTTCGAAGGCATTCGCCTCGAAATCCTCGAATTTGATTTCCATCAGATTCCCTTCCGGAATAAGATGTTTCTCGGCTTCAAATTTATGAAAAAGTTTGCTATACACCTGCACGATATTTTCTTCGAGTTGCGCATCGGAGATTTCCTGCAACTGCAACGGCCGTATCGTATTGGTAAAAAAACTGCGCGTCGACTCGAAAACCGTATACGGATTGCGTACCAAGTAAATAAATTTCGCGTTCGGGAACATTTCGAGCAAGGTTTTGATTCGCCCCGTATGTGGCGGATTTTTAGACAGGAACTGCGTTCCTCCCGTATTCCAAAGCGAAATTTTAATCAGCTTCAGGAACGTTTCTTTAAAAACTTGACGTTCCTCTTCGGTTATCGTATCGAACAACAGGTATTTATCGCAATACTCCATCATGTATTTCGGCAGGAACCAGAAATTATAATATGTGTACGGCATCATGTTAGCCAAAGCAAACTCTTCCTCCTGCGGTAAATCCACCTTCAACTCCATATTATCGGTAGGCCGTTTATCAGGCATCAGCCACGACATATTCTTTTTAAAAAACGGCTGGCCGAAAAGCATCAGGTTCGGAAATACCGTTTGGTAGGTGGTATTGTAACCGAAATGCTTATCGCACGAAAATACATTATGGACAAAAGTCGTTCCGCTGCGCCAATGCCCGAGTATAAATACCGGGTCGTTCTCCACCGGTTTATCCGCTAGCCATTTTCGGTACCGCTTTTCCTCAATCGGTTGAAACGAACTGAGCAAACGGCACACCAGCGAGGTAAGCCGGTACTTGCCGCGGAAATCCTCGTCGATTTCCCGCCCGCCGGTAATGGCGCGGAACGTTTTCCGGTCGGCCCCTACCAACGTATTGATGGGCAACTTATTAAATTCAATCAACCCCATTTGTACTATATTAAGATAATGTATACATCCTTCTTCGCTGCCATCCTTACTTTTTACCTATGCAGATTACCGACTGGCGTTGGGTTACCAGCTCGTTGCACATTTTTTCGACTAACGTATAGTTTTCGGGCTCTATCCCCATAGCCGGCAAATCGAATACAGACACCGTACCCGGAACCGAGTCGTGCAAGCGTACCGCCTCGGCAGGTGTTTCCACCCAGTAGACTTTTCCGCGTCGTTGTGTCATATCCTGCACATCCACAGCGCCGGTAATCATACCCACCGCGCTGGTATTGTTAGTAATCGGGTCGATTAGGATGAACGCCCCGCAGCTTTTGTTCTTCGCGTATGCATCGAAAAACAGCGGTTTACCGGTAGTAAGCACTACCCGGCCGATTTCGTTCAGTACTAATTTATCGGCGGCCGACTGCTCCATCGTGTTCACATCCACCTTATACCGGATGCCGTCGATACGCACGCGGGTGGTATTGGTGGTATGCTTAATAAAGAACTGCTTGTCGGCATCCATCGGCTCCTCATCCATCCATACCAGCATTGCCTCGAAGTTCCGGTCGGAAACCGGCAGGTTACCGGGGTGTACCAGCATCTCGCCCCGGGAAACGTCGATTTCGTCTTCCAGCGTAAGGGTAACCGATTGGGGCGGAAAAGCATACTCCAACTCGCCTTCGTAGGTATGAATCGCCTTGACCCGCGACTTTTTGCCCGAGGGTAAAGCCATTACTTCATCGCCTTTCCTCACTATCCCCGAAGCTACCTTGCCGCAGAACCCTCTGAAATCGAGGTTCGGACGCAACACGTATTGTACCGGATAGCGGAAATCGTGCAGGTTATGGTCGTTGCCGATGGGTACCGTTTCGAGGAAATCGAGCAACGACTTCCCTTCGTACCAAGGCGTACGTTCCGACTTTTCCACCACGTTATCGCCGTCAAGCGCCGAAAGCGGAATGCAATGCACGTTGGGGATACCCAACGGTTCGACGAATTTCGTATACTCGCCTACGATTTCATTGAACCGGGCTTCGCTGAAACCCACCAAATCCATCTTGTTTACCGCCAGCACTACGTGGCGGATTCCCAGTAACGAAACCAGGTATGTATGACGACGCGTCTGCGTAATCACGCCCGAGCGGGCGTCGACCAGGATAATCGCCAGGTTGGCGGTAGAGCCGCCGGTAATCATATTCCGGGTGTATTGCTCGTGCCCCGGGGTATCGGCAATGATAAACTTGCGGTTGTTGGTCGAAAAATAACGGTACGCCACGTCGATGGTAATCCCCTGTTCGCGCTCGGCTTTCAGACCGTCGAGCAACAAGGCATAGTCAATGTGGTCGCCGGCGTTCCCCATCCGCTTGCTATCACGCTCCAAGGCGTCCAACTGGTCTTCGTAAATCTTTTTGCTGTCGAACAGGAGGCGTCCGATAAGCATCGACTTTCCGTCATCGACCGAGCCGGCCGTAAGCAAACGCAGCAAATCCTTCTGTTCGTCTTTATCCAGAAATTCCTTTATATTCAAGTTTCCCATGTTCATCCGTTTAAAAATAACCCTCGCGTTTTTTTTGCTCCATGCTGCCTTCCTGGTCGAAATCGATTACCCGGGTGGTACGCTCCGACTTGGTGGTGGTCATCATTTCCTCCACGATTTTCTCAATCGTATCGGCCGTACTTTCCACCGCGCCCGTGAGCGGGTAACATCCCAGGGTACGGAAACGTACCGTCATCGGCTTGGCCTGCCGGCGGTATTCGTCGGGCATCCGGTCGTCGTCAGCCATAATCAGGTTGCCGTCGATATTTACAATCGGGCGCTCTTTGGCAAAGTAAAGCGGAACAATCGGTATATTTTCCAGACGGATGTACTGCCAGATGTCGAGCTCCGTCCAGTTCGACAAAGGGAAAACCCGTATCGACTCGCCCTTATGCACCCGGGCATTGTAAATATCCCACAATTCGGGGCGCTGGTTCTTCGGGTCCCACTGGTGGAACTTGTCGCGGAAAGAAAAAATACGTTCCTTCGCCCGCGACTTTTCCTCGTCGCGCCGGGCTCCCCCGAACGCCGCGTCGAACCGGTACTTATCCAGCGCATGCAGCAGCGCCTGCGTCTTCATCAAATCGGTATGTACCTTACTGCCGTGCGTAAAAGGCCCTACGCCAGCACGGAAGGCTTCCATGTTCGACTCCACAATCAGGTTCCAGCCGTACTTCCTGGCATAGGAATCCCTGAACTCGATCATCTCCCTGAATTTCCATTTCGAGTCGATATGCATCAGCGGGAAAGGCACTTTGCCGGGAGCAAACGCTTTCTCGGCCAGCCGCACCATCACCGACGAATCTTTGCCGATGGAATACAACATCACCGGGTTTTCAAACTCGGCCGCCACTTCCCGGATGATATGAATCGACTCGGCTTCGAGCTCCTGCAAATGGCTTAATTTATAGTCGGACATTCTTTCTGTATATATATTAATGTAGTTTCGTGTTACAATCTTATTTTCGGCAATACCAGGGCGAGCAGTTTCTCTACCGACTGTTCGATACTGAGTACCGACGTATCCAGCCGCAAAGCAGGACACTGCGGTTCCTCGAACGGCGACGAAATACCGGTAAACTCCTTGATTTCGCCCCGCCGGGCTTTTGCATACAGCCCCTTTACGTCGCGCTGCTCGCACACGGCCAAGGGCGTATCGACAAATACCTCGAGGAAATCGTCTTCGCCGATAATCCGGGCTGCCGTTTCACGCATCCGGTTATCGGGGCTGATAAAAGCGGCAATCGTGATGATGCCGCTGTCGATAAACAAGCGCGCCACCTCGGCGATGCGCCGGATATTTTCCATCCGGTCGGCCGGTGAAAACCCGAGGTTGTTATTAATTCCCGAGCGGATATTGTCGCCGTCGAGGATACGGCACAGAAAGCCCCGGCGATGCAATTCGCGCTCCAGCGCAATCGCCACCGTACTTTTGCCCGAACCCGACAGCCCGGTAAACCAAATCATCGTGCTACGTTGCCTAAGCAGGCTTTCCTTATCGGCACGCCCCATCATTTTATCGAAAATCGGATATATATGCGTATCGTTCATTTCTTTAAAGCATTAAAAATTCCAGAATAACGGAATCAATATAATCGACAGTAAAAACGTAATGATATTCAACGGCAACCCGATGCGTACGAAATCGGTAAACTTGTATCCGCCGATGCTTTGTACAATCAGGTTGGTTTGATAACCGATAGGCGTGGTAAAGCTGGCCGAAGCCGCCATGCAAATAGCTACGCAAAACGGTTGGGGCTCCACCCCGAGCCGGTTCGAAACAGCAATCGCAATCGGGAACGTAAGCGCTGCGGCGGCATTATTCGTAAGCAATTCGGTAAACAGATTGGTAATAAGATAAATAGCAGCCAGAAGCGCCATCGGCCCGTACTGCTCGGAAATTCCGATAATACCCTTGGCTACCATATCGGCCACTCCCGAATTGAGCATCGCCTTGCTCACGGCAAAAGCACAGGCAATGGTAATAAGAATATCCCAACTGATATACTTGGTGTATTGCTTAGACGGGAGCAACTTGGTCCAGACCATCAGCACCGCCGTAATCGAGGCGAAGAAAAACATATCGTACCGCACTCCTTTCACCGGAGGCAAATGCTCGCCGAAGGTAGCGCCCGCAATCATCAGCACGAGCAGTGCGATAGCAAACCACCTCTTGGAGCGGCGGCGCTCGGGCGCATTGAAATTGCCTACTTCCGAAAGCAGCAGGAATACGGTGGATTGCCCCCACGTAGGGATAAAACTACCGTCGGTAAGCAACACCAGGTTATCGCCCTCCTGCAATACTAAGTTATCCAAATCGACAGCTATCCGCTCGCCGTTACGGCACACCGACATCACTACGGCACCGTAATGGCGGTAAAAGTCGAACTCGCCCAGCGTTTTATTCAAGCCCGGGAAACGGGCTCCCAACACGGCCTCGACCTGTTTGACTGCCGTTTTTACAAAATCCCGGTCAGCATGCTGCAAACAGCACAGCTCCACACCTTCTACCGACAGCAGAAACTGGATGCTCCCCGACTTGCCGGCCAGAACCAACTGGTCGTTTTCCTCTACTTCGAACGGAAAGGCGCTTCCTACCCGGATAAACGTACCATTGCGCTTGACGCAGCGTATTTTCATCTGAGGCAGCCCGTCTAAGGCTCCGTTTATAATTTTGGCGCCGGTAAAATGGCTGCCCGGCGGAATAAGCACATCGTAATAATATTCTTTGAACGACTCTTTCCCGGCCGACTTTTTATTTCCCGGCAACAGCCAGTTCGATACGGCGACGAGGTAAATAATACCTCCCAGCGCTACGAAAACGCCAACCTTACCCAATTCGAACATCGTAAAACCTTCCAGCCCTTCGTCGAGCATCATACCGTGCACTACTAAGTTGGTAGAGGTGCCTATCAGCGTACAAACGCCTCCTACGATGGTGGCGAACGAAAGGGGTATCAGGAACTTGGTGGAAGGCAGGTTCATCATTTCCGACCACTTTTTTATCATGGGGGCAAAGATAACCACAACGGCCGTATTGTTCAGGAAAGCGGATATGGCGGCCACCGAAGGCAACATCCGCGCCAACGCTTTCGGCACCGTGGTTTTACGGGTAGGGAGCAACGCCCGCATCAGGTTGGCCAGGGCACCCGATTGGCGTACCCCTTCGCTTACCAGGAACAGGATAGCCACGGTTATCATCCCTTTGTTGCTGAATCCGGCAACAGCTTCGTTCGGCGTAATCATGCCGGCCAGCATGAAAAAAGCGACCAGGGAAAAAAACATCATTCCCGGACGCATTTTATCCGCAGCCAGCATCACCACCATAGCGGCCAAACCGATTACAACCAGGAGCGCTTGCAGTGTCATAGCCGTTAGTTACCGGTTCGCTCTTTTTCCGCAATAAACCACGGATTCAACAAATCTTCCTTATTATACTGCAAAGGCTCGTCAGAACCATACCGGTACAACTGGCAACCCGCCGCTAATGCGATAGCGTGCCCGGCTGCCGTATCCCACTCCATCGTAGGAGCGAAACGGGGATAAATATCGGCCGCCCCTTCCGCTACCAGGCATATTTTCAACGAACTGCCGCTGGTTATAAGCTCTACCGGCTCGTGTTTTTTCAACTCTTCGATAAACTGCGCCGTTTCCTCGCTCATATGGGAGCGCGAAGCCACGACTACACAACCGGTATGCTCCGGGGCGTCAGGCAACGCGTGCGAAGTATATTCACACGTCTCCCGGCCGTCTTCGCCGGTAAAGCGAAAGCCGGTAAGTTTCACGGCACCCGTTTCACGGCTTCCGGCATACATCACCCCGGTAGCCGGCACATAAATAACCCCCATTACGGGCAAGCCGTTTTCTACCAAAGCGATATTTACGGTAAACTCACCGTTACGCTTGATAAACTCCTTCGTTCCGTCTAACGGGTCTACAATCCAAAGCGTATCCCAACCGCGGCGCGTTTCGTACGGAATCGTTTTTCCTTCTTCGCTCAATACCGGGTAAGGCGTTTGTTCTAAAAACGAAACGATTGTTTCGTGGGCTTTCCTGTCGGCTATCGTTAACGGCGAATTGTCGGCTTTCCGCTCGATTTCGAAATCGGAAGCAGGGTCGGTATAAATTTCCATTATTTCCCGGCCGGCCGCATAAGCTGCTTTGATAGCGAGGGACAAATATGTATTTTCCATCTGTAATTCTGTCGTTGGCTTCAATGGGAGGCAAAATTAATAAGAAATGTCGTTTTATCCGCTTTCTACGGTATTTTATAACTTTATTTTAGGAGATGGTATTTTGCCACGACAGCCGGAATTCAGGGAACAGCCCCGAAAAACGGTATCCCCTTATCCCATGTTAAAAAACTGAACAGGTAAAAGCGAATGGCACGGCAACACAACTGTATCCCGAGCCTGCGGATACATATCTGCAGGCTCGGGATACAGTTGTGTTGCCGATGGAACGGTCTTTTTCTCCGCAGGAAAGTATTTTTTACGGAGCAACGTCCCGGTTACCGAAACGAAGAGTTTCTTTTGGCATCCGGTTACTCCTCCGATTGCCTGATCGTACAAACGTATTTGCCTTTCTTAACCGGCTGTACGGCACGCAAGGTAATGCGGCGCACCGCATCGCCCCACACCGTCGACAAGCGCGGGTCGGTAAGCGGCACGGCATCGACTTCCGGAACAAATGCGTTTTTATCGTACGAAAGGACAACTTGTTCGCCGCCGGCCACTATCTTCACTTTCCCGGGCTCGGAGCAATCAGTTTCACCCCACGTAAGGAAACGGAGCCGGTTAGGAGCCACGGCTTCTTCCAGTTCGAACGCATCCGTTATCCGTACCCCGTTGCCCGACAAGGCATACGTGCGAACCCACTGCCGCACCTTCGCTTCGGCCGGATACGCGGGGGCTATATCAGCCGAGAACGTATTGCGACGCGCATCGAATTTCGTACCGGCCGCCCTGTACCGGCTGCCGAACGCCTGCGCAACCCCGTTGATAGCGGGCAGATTATGATAATCGCTTTGCATCGTCCAGATGGTGTACCGCTCGCTGCTGAACGTCTGGCACGTATAGGTTCCCACACCCGCATCGATTAATACGGGTACGGCGTTCAGGTATAACGAAAAGGTACCTACATCGTTGTGGTTGTGGCTTTCGTTGTTAAAGCCTCCTTTGGCCGTAAAAAACCAGCCGTTCGCACGCATATAGCAAAATTCGGTTTCGGGATACCAGGTGTAGGGAGGCGTTGCCAAAGCAGGAGCCGTTTGCGACAGCTCGCCGGCACAGGCCAATGCCTGCAAGGTGCGGAACACATCGCGGCCGGCATCCGGGTCGGTTTTACCGCTACGCTGCATCAGGGCCGCGGCATATCCTTTCATTTCGTCGCTCCCCACCGCACGGCCGTACCGGTAAATCAGTAAAGGGTCGCCCCCGCCCCTGGCCGAGGCGTCAGCGAAATTCACCACCCATCCGTTACCTACGTACGAGCGGGCGATATACTCGCCCATCCGGCGAATCATCGGCTCCTTGAATAAGGTCATGCGGCCGCCCGTACCGTACGACAACACCTGCAAGTAATCGAACAGCTTGCCGGCCGCATGCCCCCAGTACGACGGCCCTTCCTCGCAGGCGCCGTCGGCATGGATATAATTCAGGAACCGGTCTACCGACTGCATGGTGCGGTACACGGCACCAGCCCGCCTGGCCGGGTCGTTTTCGAGCAACAGGAAACATTGCAGCACGTTGGCGTTGCACCAGGGATTCCAGTTGTTGAGCATCCGTCCCGGCTCCCAGCCGAATCCCATCCACCAGAAACGGTCTTCGTTCATGTACGGCTCCAGGATACGAGTTTGCAGCTCGGCGCGCAGCCGTTCGGAAATTACCGGATTTACGCGGTCGAACTCGGTATGGAAGAAGTAATATACCCAGGAAAGTATCGCCCCGAAGTCGCCCGAAGTCAGGTCGATAATATTCTCCTTGTAATCGGGCAACGAACGTTTGGAATGCTGGACGGTAAGATGGGCGGACAGCGACCACGACGTCATTTCGCAATACAGGAAAACGCCGTTAATCAACTGGTCGGTAAAACGTCCTTTTCCTTCGGCCAGCTCGGCCAGGAAAAGCGAAACCAACGCCCGGTTGTTCCGGCCGAAAGGAGCCTCCATCTGCTGCCGGTCGCCGCTCCGCTCGAATTCCATATAATCGGTAGCGGTAACCACTTCCCAGCGGTAATCGAGGTACTGCTCACCTTTGCGTATAAAACTGTCTTTGTACGAGCCGAACAGGCTTTCCCAGGCCGCCCGGTCGGTATATGCCGGATAAGGCACCCAGTTACAGCCGGGTACGAGCATTCGCTCCAATTCGTTACGGCCGGCTTCCCGTTGGAGCAGGTTGCGCTCCGTGTAGCCGTATGCCTGCCAGGAGACCAATAAACAAACGAGTAAAAATAAACAACGTGTTTTCATAAGGGTAGAAGGTATTTTTTTATCTCCGGTAGTCCGGACTATCGCAAAAGTAATAAAAAAGAAAAGAAGGAACGATGACCGGGAGTCCGTTTAAATGATAAAATCGTCCGGAACGGCTTTTTTAACGTACTGCCGGCGAACGGTATAAACCGAGCTCCCCGCTTCCCCGCCGGTTACCGCCGGGCTAAGGAAACAGGGAGCAGGTTATTTAAAACGACTTTCTCGTTCCGTACGGATTGCCGGGCAGTATTACCATCCCGGATTTTGCTTCAGGTCCGGATTGATTTCGATTTCCGAAGCCGGCACAGGCCACAAGTAATCACGGTCTTTGTTGAATTTGCGGGTAAACATCGTTTTTCCCGTAATGCCGTACTCCACCCGGTTGAGCAACAGCTCCGACAATCCCCAGCGGCGCAGGTCGCTGTCGCGAATCCCCTCGCCGGCCAGCTCGAACGCCCGCTCGCGGAAGATACGGTCGAAAACCGCGTCTTTGGTGCGGGCTTCCAGGTAAACCGGGCCGCTGTTGATGCCGGGCATGTTTACCCGGGCGCGTACCAAGTTGATGTACTCTACGGCTTTGGTCTGGTTACCGTCTTCGTTATAGGCTTCGGCCAGCATCAGATACACGTCGGCCAGCCGGATAACCGGAAAGTTTACCGGCGTATGCTCCCGGTTGGTGATGGCGCCGTCCCAATCGCCTTCGGGAACGAATTTGCGCCAGAAATAAGTTTCCCATCCGCCCTTGTTGTTCCGCATATAGCCGTTCGATTCGTTCAAGGCGATAACGTCGCCTTTCGTGTTCTTAGCCAGTAAAAACGTCATCTGTTTCGGCGCATTCGAATACCATCCCAGGTAAGTGGTGTACGGAGCGATTACCGTAGCCGACAGCCGCGGGTCGCGCCGGGCGTACAACGCTTTTACGGTTTCGGCCTCGGCCGGCATGTTCACTACGTTTTTCCCTTCGTCGTCCATGGTAACACGATAAACGCGCTCGCGTACTTTATTGTCGGTAGTATAACTGGGAAACACTTCTTCCCAGTCGAACGGGCGCCCGTCGGTATACTCGTACATATCCGCCAGGTTAGCCGAAGGTACGGTGTTATTCCAGCAACTGCCGTACGAATTACGCGTACCGGCATAGAAGCACAAAGGCATCCCGTAATTATTCCCGACACCTCCCAGGTTAACGATGGAGAAAATCATTTCCGGGCTGGTGTGTCCCGTAAGGTCGAACAAGCCGGCGTAATCGTCGTGCAAACGGTATCCGTACTCCGGTTTGATTACTTCCTCAAACGAAGCGATGGCCTGTTTGTAGTCCTTATTATACAAGTATACTTTGCCGAGCAACGCATATACGGCGCCGAGGGTTACCCGGCCGTAATTATCGGCCGGCCATGCTTTCGGCAATCCGGCCGACAAAGCATCCGTCAAATCCCGGATGATAAAAGCGCGTGTTTCTTCGGCCGTACTGCGTGGTAGCATCAGGTCGTTGAAATCTTTCTCCAGGTCGGTGGTTTCGTCATACAAAGGCAAGCCGCCGAAATAATCCAGCAAGTGGAAATAAATCAAGCCGCGCAAGAACTTCGCCTCACCCACCATCTGGTTCTTCGCCGTTTCGCCGATAGGCGCCTCGCCGATGCTTCGGATAGCTAAGTTAGCCCGCTGAATCGCGTTGTAACCGTTTTGCCACTTCCCGTTAAGGAAACCTGTCCGGGGCATACAGGTGCCGAACTGGAGCGCTTCGTACTGGTCGTAGCCGGCCGCCACGTCCGAATTGACGTCGATCATAAACATCTTGCCATATAAGTCGGTATTTTTAAGGGCGGCATATACCCCCATCAACCCCTGTTTGCACTGGTCTTCCGTTTTCCAGAAAGTAGACGAGCTGGGCTGGTCGAACGGCGCCCGGTCGAGGTCGTAGCAACCGGCCAGTACTGCCAGCGCCAACACCCACGATAATATCATTTGTTTTTTCATACGAACATTGTTTTTTTATTTTTTTGCACTAAGGCCGCGGGGAACTTGCCGGCACCACTGCCCGGACGTACCGCCCGGCAGAAGGCTGGCTGTTTCCCGTCCATTCATTTATACGGTTAATTCATCCGGTTTGTTAAAAAGCCACGTTCAGTCCGATTACGGCCTGCCGCATCGTAGGATAGGTAACGCCTTTGATTTCGGGGTCGTACCCTTTCCAGTGGGTAAACGTGAAGAAGTTTTCCAAGCTCCCGTAAACGCGCACTTTTTCTATCGAAACAGCCTGCGTCCATTTGGCCGGAAGGGTGTAACCCAACTGGATATTCCGTATTTTCAGATACGCCTTGCTCGCCAGCCAGAAATCGGAATATTGTTCGTTTTTGGTAATGGAATACTCCAACAGGCGCGGGTAAGCGGCCGGCGTGGTACGGCCTTCGTACCAGCGTCCATCGATTACTTCCTTGTTCAGTTGGTACCCTACGCGCACGGTCGAGCGGTACAGGTTGCTGTTGTAAATATCCTGCACGCCGGCCACGCCCTGCAACAAAGTGGAGAAGTCGATGCCTTTCCACGAAAAGCCCAGGGTAACGCCATAAGTAAATTTGGGAGTGGAGCCGGAACCGATGGCTTCGCGGTCGTCATCGTCGACTACCCCGTCGCCGTTGAGGTCTTTATACAGGAAATCGCCTTTCTCCGGAACGCCATACGGAAATACGGTACGTTTTTTTCCATTTTCGTCGAGCGGCGCGTTATCGAGCATCTGTTGCACCAACGCCAGGTCGGCATCGGTTTGTACCAGCCGGTCTACCCGGCGTACGTACGCTACGTTCATCGGCATGCCCTCCAGCAACATGGTAGCTCCGCTGATGGATTTTACATCGCCCCGGAATTTATCCACTTTATTTTTAATGTAAGTAAAGTTGAAACCTACGTTATAACGGAAATCTTTTCCCACGCGGTCGTTCCAGTTCATCGTTATTTCCAGCCCCCGGTTGCTTACCTCGGCGGCGTTTTGCTTGGGAATAGATGCGTTTCCGTGTACCATCGGAGCCGGCAGGCTGATAAGGATATCTTTGGTTTTTTTGTAAAATCCGTCGATGGTACCGCTCAGCCGGTTGTTCAGTACCGCAAAATCCAAGCCGCCGTTGGTTACATACGTAGTTTCCCAGGTAAGGGCGGCATTGGCGATAGCCGTTTGCGACAGCCCCATTTCCACTGAGCGCGCCAGCACGTAGTTGGTTTGCGAATACAACGATTGCGCCGAATAGTTGCCATCGAGGTCTTTATCGCTGCCGAGCGAGTTATTCCCCAGCGAGCCGTACGACAGGCGCACCTTCAGATTATCCAGCCAGGCGATGTTTTTCATAAACGCTTCTTCCGAAATGCGCCAGGCGGCCGAGAAAGAAGGGAAGTATCCCCACCGGTTGTTTTGCAGGAAACGCGACGAACCGTCGGCACGGAGGTTTGCTTCGAACAGGTATTTGTTATTCCAGGCCAGGTTCAAACGCCCGAAAAACGACCGCATCGCCCATTCGGTAGTGTTACCGCCCGAGGAGCTTTCGCCGATAGCGCCGTTGATTACGTTCAGCGACGGGTCGAGCAGGTCGTAGCGCGTAGCGTTGAAATACTGCCGCCGGAATTGTTCCTGGCTCCCTCCTATCATCAGGTTGGCATTGAGCCGGTCGCTGAAAAAATTACGCTCGTAGCCTATGGTGCCGTCCATAAAGTGACGGAAACGCTTTTCGTTGTAGTTATAAATGCTGGTGCGTCCTTTCCCGTCGGAGTAGAGCGTTTCGGTCTGGAAGTTCCACAATTCCACGAAAACAGGCTTGGAATCTTTGAACTTATCGTAATATTCGTACGCATACGACCCTTGAATCGTGAGCCCTTTTACCGGAGTAAGCACGGCGTTCAAACGGGCTTTCAGGTTATTGAATTTGATGTCGCCGCTCACATTGCGCAGCCGTACGTACGGGTTGTTGGTAGCGTTCTGCGGGTCGTCTTCGTTATTAGGATTGATACCCAGCCGGCCTTGCGCGTCTTTATAAGCGATACCCGGATTACCTCCCGTAAGGCCGTAGGTATAGGTATCGTCGATGTTGTCGCTCGCCGCCGTGGTTTTGGCAGTATAGCCGCTCAGGTTGACGCCTACTTTCAGCCAGCTCTTCAGTTTAGCTTCTACGTTGGTACGCAGGTCGTAACGCTGATAACCGGTATTTTCGAGGATACCCGGGTTATTGAGGTAATTGAACGAAGCATAAAAGGTAATTTTTTCCGACCCTCCGGTAGCCGAAACGGTATGCCGCTGGGAAACGCCGGTTTTATACACGTCGAAAATATCGCTGTTGGGATAAAGCAACGAATTCGGGTTGTTCTCGTTGCTGCGCCACAGGTCGATTACGTTTTGCGAAAATTGCTCCGGTTTGTCGCTGTTGCGCAAACCTTCGTTCAGGTAAGTCATGTAATCGGCGTAATTCGAAATCACCTCGTACGGCTGGTCGAGCGTTTCGAACGACACGTATCCGTTGTATTCGAGTTTCATTTTTCCCTCTTTTCCCGTCTTGGTGGTAATCAGGATAACGCCGTTCGAGGCGCGCGAGCCGTAAATAGCGGCCGAGGCAGCGTCTTTCAATACGGTAATCGTTTCCACGTCCTGCGGATTCACGTTGTTGATATTGCTTTCCACCCCGTCGACAATTACCAGCGGCGACGAGTTGTTCAGCGTACCTTCACCGCGCACCGTGATGGCGGCATCGCCGTTGTTCGAAGGCCGGTTATTGCTGGATATGACGTTTACTCCGGCAGCCGCCCCCGACAAGGCCGACGAGATATTGGTTATCGGCCGGCTTTCGGTAAGCTCGGATACGTTTACGGAAGCAATGGCGCCCGATAGATTTACTTTTTTCTGGGTTCCGTACCCTACCACTACGACCTCGTCGAGCGCCTGCGTATTTTCTTTCAGGCGTATCGTATAGGAGGATTGGCTCCCCACTTTCACCTCGCTGTTCAGGTAGCCGATATAGCTTACCTGGATAAGGGCGCCCGAAGGCACTGTGAGGGTAAACCGTCCGTCGATGTCGGTTATCGTACCGTTGGCCGTACCTTTTACCACTACGTTGGCACCGATAATCGGCTCGCCGGCGTCATCGGTTACCACTCCGTGTATTGTTTTTTGTTGTTGGTGTATCCTGGCTACAGCCCGGGCCGAATCGAATGCCGGATCAGCGGCGGCCTGGAGCATACCCGTGCCTAAGAGGAAGAAAGCCGCTCCCATCAGCATGTTTTTCGGGAGCATAAAAGGGCGCATTTGTTTTTTCTTCATAATAATAGAAACAAATCTGGTTATTACTAAATTGAATAAAATCGAAAAATCCGTTGCCGGGACTCCGGCAACAAAGCGTGTTTACAGGTTACATTCATGT
>JAJBTJ010000132.1 GCA_020860905.1 Parabacteroides sp.
AAAGGATGACCGCCGGTAGGCGCCGTCGGCAGACGCCCTCGCGGCGAGCGAAGACTACGTTTTCTCTTAAAAAGAGAAAACAGGCTTCACCTCGGCATAATCAAAACAGAGTTTTGCTTCTGCCCTCCATTCGCACTATTTTTCAATAAAAAAATTTGTCATGTACTTGGAAACAAAGATAACAGTTTATCCGCATGCAGCTAACCCCACAGCTCTTTTTACCGGTTTATTTTTTAAGCTGCTATGCTTTCCCCGGAACCCGCCTTACGTGACCCATCTTTTTTTAGCTGAACAACCCGTTCATCGTGCAGGTTATATTATTTTTGTACGAACCAAAAATTACCTGTCGGATGAAAACAGCTTTGATTACCGGAGCGACGAGCGGAATCGGACGCGAGTTGGCCTTGTTATTGGCCGCTACCGGCCACGATTTGGTACTTTCGGCCCGCAACGAAACGCAACTCAACCGGATAAAGGAAGAAGCAGAATCGCGGGGCGTCGCCGTGCGTATCTACCCCCTCGACTTGAGTAAGGCGGAAAATGCCGAAGCGCTTTACCACCGGCTGCACGAAGCGCAGATACCAGTGGATATTTTAGTGAATAACGCCGGGTTCGGAGCCGACGGAGCCTACCTGGATATACCCTGGGAAAAAGAAGAAGAAATGTTCCGGCTCAACATGCTTACCGTAGCCTACCTCACCCACATGTTTGCCGCCGATATGAAAGCCCGGAGCTTCGGACGCATATTGAATATCGCCTCCATCGCCGCCTTTCAGCCCGGGCCGTACATGGCCGGCTATTGCGCCACGAAGGCATTCGTGCTAAGCCTGTCGGAAGCAGTAAATTACGAGCTGAAGGGAACCGGGGTAACGGTAAGCGCCTTGTGCCCCGGCGTAACGGATACCGGATTCCACCGGGTAGCCGGAACCGAGAAGGTAGGCATGTCGCGCTACCTGCCGCATGCCTCCGCCCGCGAAGTGGCGCAATACGGATATAAGCTGATAAGCCAGCGGCAGGCAGTAGGAGTATACGGCTTTTTTAACCGGATGCTCGTTTTCGCCAACCGGTTAGTACCCCGCAGCGTGTCGGTTTATTTATCCGCCCGGTTATTGAAAGCCGAAGCGGAGGCCGGCAAATAAAGTCCGGTACATAGAATAACAAGGCCGGAGGAAAGAAAAACAACGGATGGAATGGATTTACCGGGATTCTTATCTTTCCCCGTGAGGCGGGATGCCGCATACCGCCGTTAATTCAGCCGCAGGGATAAACGAGCCGGTTTTCAGGAAGATGCTACCGGAAACAAAATAAAAACCGGTTTCGCTCCTTTTGCGAAATAACCACCTCCGGATTAGCCGGAAAAGAAATCCGCTATCGGAAAAGAGGCGACTACTTTATAAAGTCGTTTTTTACGAACAGCGCTGCGCTATTTTCCCGATAGCCCCGCATAACTCCGCGTAATGCACCTCCAGTTCCTCCATGTACCGGCCACTGTTCTGCGCATTTCCGTTGCGCAGTTCATCGGTGAAAGGCATAAGAAGTTCGAAAAGGCGTTCCAGCCCCAGGTTGCCGGCCAGCCCTTTTAAAGTATGCGCGTAGATAAACGCATCGGCTACGTTAGCAGCCTCCAAAGCAACCCTTAACTTTTGGAATGAAGGGTCGTCGGGGAATTTGCATAGAATTTTTTCGTATAAACTCTCGTTATCCATAAAGCGGTTCAGGGTAGCTTTCCAGTCGATGCCGCTGACTTGGCAAAATTCCTGCCATTTTTCTTTTTCCATTTCCATCGAGTATAAACGATACCGAAGATAGAGCAAGCCGAGCACAGAAGCAAGCCTCGCTTTGATTATGCCGAGGCGCCGCCTATCTTCTCTTTTCGAAGAAAAGTAGAGCAAGCCGAAACAACCTTGCCGCGTTATGCCAGGAACACCCCCGGTCTTCGATTCTTCACTGTACAAAAGTACGAATTTGTCCGGCACCTGCAAAGATAAGCAAAAGAAGAAATTATTTTTCTTCCCCGCTATCCCGAAACCTCACCCCGCAATAGTTAAATGATGATACCCCGCCGGAAAATAGAAGCCCCCAACCAGAATCGAACCGGTTTATTTATTACATTTGCAATGAAAATCAAGGCTGATTATACATAAACCAAGCGCACGGGCCATACCGGACAATCAGGGAGAAACCGTACCAGAAGTTAAAATCGACAGAACGACATGGAAAAACAAATTGCGCAACCACAGCCCGAGTTAGACAGCGAATACCTGCTGCTGATGAATACGATGGGAGTAAGCGTAAGCAAGCACCTGCTCGACGAGCACTATACCGTTGTATGGGCCAACGATTATTACTACGAACTCATCGGTTATCCGAAAGAAGAATACGAAGCGACGTACCATAACCAGTGCGACAAGTATTTCCGGGACGACCCCGAAGCCTGGGATACGATTGTGAAAAAAGTAACCGAAACGTTAGCCAAAGGAGAAAAGAAATACGAGCTGTTCGTGCAGATGAAACGGAAAGACGGCTCTAAAATCTGGACCAAAATCATGGCCACGTTTACCGACCAAATCTATAACGGCTACCCCATTTCGTACAGCGTAATCACCAATGTCGACGAAATGATGCAACAACGCATCGCCCAATCCATCACGTACGACAATATCCCGGGATTTATCGCCCGCTACCGCGTCAACCCGGCCGGCTTTACGTTGATTGAAGCCAACGACCGGTTCGTCGACTTTTTCGGGCTCGATAAAGACAACCTCGCCGCCTTCAGGCCCTTCGTTAACCTGACGGAAGCGAGCCGGCAAACACTCGCCCGGCAAATGCCCGCTTTCCTGGCCGGCGAACCGGTGCATTTCGTCGTAGAGTCGAGAGACAAGCACGGTAATCCCGCCTGGTTGCAACTCAACGGGGAGTGTGTAAGACGGGTAAACGGCGAGCCGGTTTACCTTATCGTATACATAGATATAACCGACATTACCGAGCAGCGCGAATTGCGGCGCAAGCTGGAAGAACGTACCGGGCAGCTTAAAAACGCGCTTCATTCGGCCGAGCAGGCCAACCGGGCCAAGTCCGACTTCCTGGCCCGGATGAGCCACGACATCCGTACGCCCATGAATGCCATCGTAGGCATGACGGCCATCGCGGGCGCCCATATCGACGAGCGCGAGCGGGTACTCGATTGCCTTCAAAAGATTACCGGCGCTTCCAAGTTGCTGTTGAGCCTGATTAACGAGGTGCTCGATATGTCGAAAATAGAAAGTGGCAGGCTGGTATTGGCCGACGACGAGTTCAACGTAGGCGATTTGTTACAGGATTTGGTCGTGATGATGCAACCCGAAATCAAGAGCAAAGGGCATACGTTAGAGATACAGATTGCCGGCTTGCAGCACGAAATCGTACTGGGCGACACCCAACGGATTAAACAGGTGCTGATGAATATCTTCTCGAATGCGGTAAAGTATACGCCCGATAACGGAACCATCCGCATCGAAGTGCGCGAAAAGGCGCTTTCCGCCGACCGGAGTGGCTATGAGTTCGTGTTTACCGATAATGGCCGGGGCATGAAACCGGAGTTCCTCGACAAGATATTCCATCCTTTCGAGCGGGCCGACGACCGCGAAATCGCCAATATCCAGGGAACCGGCCTGGGAATGGCCATCAGCCACAACATTATCCGGATGATGGGGGGCGACATCCGGGTAGAAAGCGAGTACGGCAAGGGCTCGCGTTTCACCGTGTACATGCCGTTGCGCTTGGAACGGCACGAAACGGCTTCCGAACCGGCCTGGAACGGCCTGCCGGTGTTGGTGGTCGACGACGACTGCCTTACCTGCCAGAGTACGTGCGCCTACTTGCAGGAAATCGGCTTGAAAGGCGATTGCGCTCTCTCGGGGGCGGAAGCGCTCGAACGGGTAACCCGGCGGTATGAAAAGAACGAAACGTATTTCGCCGTTATCATGGATTTGAAGATGCCGGATATGGACGGGATAGAAACTACGCGCAGCATCCGCCGGACGGTAGGAAACGAGCTGCCGGTGATTATCCTGTCGGCCTACGATGTGGAAAGCTATGAGAAAGAAGCGCGCGAAGCCGGCGCCAACGGGTTCGTTACCAAGCCGCTGTTCCGTTCGAAGTTGTTGCAGGCATTGAAAAAATATGCGTCTGCAAATCCTTCGGAAGAGGAGGTAGGCTCAACGCGTTTATCCGATTCCGATTTTACGGGTAGCCGCATCTTACTGGTGGAAGATAACGAACTGAACCGCGAAATCGCCTTTGAAATCGTGGGCAGTACGGGCGCCGCCATCGAAACGGCCGTGAACGGCGCCGAGGCCGTAGCGAAGGTAACCGCTTCGTCCGAAGGATATTATCAGTTAATTTTGATGGATATCCAAATGCCGGTTATGGACGGCTACGAGGCTACGCGCCTCATCCGGGCGCTTTCGCGTAACGATGTGTCCGCCCTGCCGATTATCGCCATGACGGCGAACGCTTTTTCCGACGATGTGAAAAAAGCCCGGGAAGCAGGCATGAACCATCATATTGCCAAGCCTATCGACATCCAGATGCTGATGAAAACGTTGAATACGTATTTGTAGGGCGGTAGCTGGGAACGGCCGGTTGCCACGGTACAAAATTCAAGGACTGACACCTCGCTCGCTAAAAATGGCACTCCGTTCACTGAAAGACCCGAACTTGCTTACATACGTAAGCTCAAACAGCGTGGCCTTCCGGGCGTTCGTTCCGTACCATTTTCACGTTCGCTCGCTGTGAAGCCTGAGGAACTATACGGAGAGGCCGGTGTTTTTCAAGGCTCGGTAGGCGGAAGCAAGTAAACGAATGAATCCTCTTTCTTATATTCTCTCTTTTTTTATTCTGCTATCTGAAATTAATTTTTGTCATGTATTTTTTGTTGCGGGCCGTAAAGGTATCTGAGTCCGGAGGGTTAAATCGCGTTTTCGGGAGATATGCCGGCCAATCCGTTTGCCTGAAGAGGCGGGTCGTTGCCAGGAAAGCATAAAAAAAGGCGGCATAAAAATGGCACGGACGGAATGTTTTTCTTTTCTTTGTGTCGATAATAAAGTACATGACAAAATTAAATTTCAGACAGAAGAATATAAGGATAAAAGAACGGGAATACGTTCGATTACCAGCCTCCGCCTACCCGAGCTCTGAAAAACACCGGCCACATCGTATGGCCCCAGGG
>JAJBTJ010000161.1 GCA_020860905.1 Parabacteroides sp.
GGCAATATCCAATACAAGTTCTTTTTTATTCATCAGATTAAAGAGTTTATGTGTTTTTAAATTCTATCGATAATGATGCGCCAGGCAAAGCGTATACATTCCGTCTGTAACAGAAGCTTTTTAACGGATGCTTTGCCTATTCCCCGGTATACCGGTATTTTCGTACGTTACCGGGATATGCTTAGGCTCGGTTTGCTTATACGCAGTTTCTTTCAGTACTTTCCAAAGTCCGGCCGAAGGGAAATCCTGGGAGCAATCGTATCTTGGCCGGGCAACTCGACAGGCCGCTTCACCGGCTCGTATGAATAAGTATACCTAACAGAACGCTCGGCGCTCTGTTAGGTATGTTTTCCGGAAAATACGTCCTAACTACAAAGGCAATGCGCCTCGCTCTATTTTTTCACGCACCGCACAGGCAAACCGTTACCACAGATATTATTATTGTACATGAGGACGTTTGATGAGCCGAAGTTCAAGCGCCAGGCGTTGCTACTTCCATCCGGAGTAGACGTCCACCCGTAGCCGTTCATACCCGAATAGAAGAGCTTGCCGGTACTATTGTCACGGTACCCGGAGGCGGGGAAGAAAACTTTATCAGAGCTATTCCTTAAGTAAACTCCCTTTACATTATTCCCGTTTTCATCCTTAAAATCGGTAACCCACTTCCAATCGGTAAAGGTATTAGTTCCGGTTACTCCGCCACCCAGGCTATTCCGATACTCATCCGCCGTAGGCAAACGCCACGTTCCACCCAGGTAATGTTTACACGGGTCGCCCAAACCGCCCGACGCATTCTGGGTAATATCTCCCGTTGCATAAGGCGCATCCAAAAAGTTCGGATTACCGCTATACTGCGAAGGCTTCACCACCGGTTTCGGATTCGTGGTATTATCCTTCGAATCGTAACCCACCAATGAACCGAAGCGGAAATGAACCCCGTAATCACCCGGATTACCGATTTTACAACTCGTGGAATTAACCATTACCAGGTTACCCGCTGCCCATCTGACGCCGTTTATCGCTGGCAAAACCACATCCTTGACGGTAAGAGCAAACGTCGACGTTTTTGTTTCGTCGCCGAGATTTTTCACCGTAATCGTAACGCTACCCGGTCCAACCCCGTTAACCGTTACTGTCTTTTTATCCGAACCTACCGTAACCGTGGCAAGCGAAGTATTGCTACTGGTGGCCGTTACACCGCCGTAAACCGTACCGGTAAGTTGCATCGAGTTCCCTTTTACCACGTAACTGCTCGTAAGATTCAACGTGGGAGCCTGGAAAACCGGCTTAACCGTAAAGGTGATATTTCCACCGTCGGTCATCTTATTGGTAAGGGTTATGGTAGCTTCCTTGATGACAACTGTGTTGGCCAAACCGCTCTTTACCTTAAACCCGATATTCTGCTCGCCCGTAGTCGTGGACGGATTGGTAGTCGTAATATCGAACCAGGCCGCGCCGCCGGTACCCCAACTGGTTACCGAAGCCGTATAACCAAACGGGCATGCAGTGATTTTATTAGTCGCCGTTTGATTGGCGGCTGCGTTCAGGTTTACACTCGTGTTGGCAACCTTCAAATCCGTCTGGATAACGTTGACCGTATACTCCGTGAACTGCGTGTTATCCGTATAGTTCATCACTTTCAACGTGCCTGTGCCCGCACCGGTAGCCGTCAAGGTATACACCGCCTCGTTGGCTGTGTTTTCCGTAGCCGAAAGGATCAACCCCGTACCCGTGTATTCCAGTTTGCTACCCCCGTACGAAGTGACCTTAATACCCATAGTCGATGCTTTAAACGGTAACTTATATACCGTAAGCGTGGTATTTGCCAGCTTGTCGTCGGTCGGAACCGAAGCGCCTTCCTTCGCTACCGTTACGCCCTTGAATTCCGGAGTAACCGTAAAACTGTAATCCGCTCCGCCGATATTATTTTTAAATGTTACGGTAGCTTTTTTACCCCCGGCCAGCTTGCTGCTTACCAACGAAAAGGTGATGTTGGTAGTCTTATCACCCGCACGCAGCGACATGGTTTCTACATTTTCCTTACCCGCTGCATTCAGGCTGGCCGCACTTACCGGGGTATACGTTTCCCCGTCGTGGCTCAACCACTCCGAACCACCGTCGAAATCGATGGCCACCTTCACCCCTTCCATGGAAGTAGTCTGAACTGAAAACTGGTTGCTGCTGGTAACAGGCACCTTGACATCCGCCAAATCGGTAGGCGTGGCGGCCGGGGTATAAACCGTTCCCGTTCCGCCCAGGGCGTTGAACGACGGGGCTACGCTGGCATCCTGCAAATTAACCGTTACATCCGTTTTCAACGTATTCTGCTTCTTATTATGGAACACGATGGTACCCGTAGCATCCGTTATATCCCGGTCGTTCAATACAACCGTGAAGATGGTTTCAATGCCGTTTTCTTCCGTATTAACGGTAAGCCAGTCCGGTTTACTTTCCACTTCCACGCCGTCGGGACATAAGAATTTGATTTTTACTTCACTGTCGGTAATACGGTACACCGAGGCCGTAAGGGTTTCCGCATCGAAATCATTCGGATTCGTATCGCCCGATACTTTCGGTATCTCCACTACCTGTGGCGCCGCAATCGCTTCTACGAACAGTACGTTTTCCTGGCCCGAGGCGCTGTCGATAAAACGAACCGTCGCTTTCGGATAACGACCTGCCGTATAACCGGCTTTTAACGACAACGTATACGTATAACCAAAGGCGGTAAGCGCCCGGGTGGCCGGAGCAATGGTAGGCTCCGAGATTTCAAGCCAGTCGTACGTTTGGTTCTTGCCCGCATAGGTTTTGGATAAAATTAAGGCCGAGTTACTACCGGTAGCCACCGTGAAATTACTGCCGTCTTTTAACGACATACTCACCGTGCCGGCATCCCGGTTCCACTGCGTATCGGAATTAAAGGCACCCGGAACGGTTATCGTTACTTCATCGGGCTTGTTTTCCGGATTGTAATCGTCGATAGCGCCGCTATCCGACCAGTCGGACACGTTCAACACGAAGTCCAGGTGTTCCGGATCCGCTCCCGTGATGGCAATCGTATACCGGTGGTTATGGTTCACCTCCAGGTACGTACCCGTTTCACCGCCTTTCGGGGCGAAGCGGATGGGATAACTTACGTCCATCGACTCGGTTTTGTTTACCTGGTACTTGCCGTTTAATATAAGGTATGCTTCGTCCGATAAAACGGAAGGGTAACAATAAAAGGCGCTGGTTTGAATACCTTTATTCGCTTTTTCCCCGTGGAAAGTGCGTACCGGATAGGTAACCAAATCGCCGGCCGCAGCATCGGGAAGCGTACCGTATACCTTGATAGGGAAAAAGCCCGCACCTTTACGGCCGTTATTCATCGAAATCGATTCGATGGTAAAATGCGACAGGTCGCTGTTGTTACTGATATCGAAACGGGCTACCAACCGCGTGAGCTTGAAGCTCGTTTGCTGCCGGGTAGTTACCCCGTAATCAGTCAAGTCGAGCACCTGTCCGGCATAGCCGCTCATTGGAAGCGGGCACGCCAACATGTCTTTGTCTGCCGCCGGGTCGATTAACGGGGTATGGAAGGTTTCGAAAGCGGTGAGCTCCGGGGTACCGGCGGTTTTGATGGCGCTGCCCGCTTTACCGGGTTCCACCAATTCCAACGGTATGAAATCCGCATCGCTTACGAAATTCGTTTCATCAGCCGGGTCTACTAATTCCGCTTGGTTGGCGATACAATAGAGTTTTACGAACAGCCCTTTCTTCAAACTCAACAGGGCTGTGGTTTTAGAGCCGTCGCCTTCCAGGGATTCCAAATCCAGTTCGGTGGCGCCGGCAGGCAATGTGTTTTTGTCTTCCCGGTAGGAAAATCGTTCCTGGAAGGTGTACACCCCGTCTTCTGTGGTACTGCCGAAGGCGTAAATATCCAACGAGGATATTTTATTCTCGACAGCCGTGGCGATAGGGGTAGCGGCTTTGGTTACCGCTTCTCCGTTATCGGCCGACTTGGTGGCTGTATTTCCCACAGAAAGCTGGTTCTTGAACGTGGCCATCACCTCTATCCGAGGAACGTCCTGGCCGCCACCCGAAAGATCGGGATTCTCTCCTCCTCCTTCGCGTGTTTCCGCTGTACAGGCTATCAGTAAAGCACCGAAAGCGGCCGTACATAGTTTTGTAAAAACATTCATTCCTATCTTCTGTTTTTTTTATTTTCTGTTTAACTCATCAGTAAATAGCTTGTCCGACGTTTCGCCGGACTATCGCCTTGTCCCGCCCCTTTTCCATAACGGACAGGAGCGGGATAGGCGAAGATTTATCAAGGAACCGGAGCGGGAGGTATTTTTACGTTGAGCGTTTTATCACCCCCGCCTGTAATGGCGTTCGTTAACGTAATTACACCGTCGGTTTTACCCGCCGATACGTCCACACCTTCTATCAAACTTCCCGTTATGGTAACGAGTACCTGTCCGTCGGCTGTAACTGCCGATTCCGAAACAAGTGTAAGCCAATCGGAACCGCCGCTTATCGAAGGAACAACGCCTTCGGGCGAGAGGATGCGGATAGAGAAACTGTTACCTTCGATGCCTTCCAGCGATACGGTGGAAGTGGCTTCGGTATAGCTGTTGTTCTCATTCCCTTTCCCATCGAAACTCGACCCCAGAATCGAAATTGACGGGTCTTTCAACAACACGTTCACCACCGTTTCTGCACCGGTTGCCGTGGCGACGAACTTCAATTTACCGGCGCCTGGAAGCGGGTCCTGAGCCGCAGCGAGCGTAAACGTATAATCCGCACTTGCATCCGACGAACTCGATTGGTTCGGAGTAAGCCAGCTACAATCCGTTACATCTACACTGCTTCCCGTATTTGCTGCTTCGTCGGTACTGAGGTCTTCGGCCGTTACGGTAAGCACCTTGGCCGAATTGGCTACGTTATAGAGCGTGAGCGTACGGGTAGCCGCATCGTATTTATTCTGGTTATCAGCTGCATCGCTGGCCGATACAACGACTTCCGGGCCCGGGGTGGGGATAATCCGGATGTCTTTCTTCTTACCGCTGGCCTTGTTGGTTAACCGGATAGTAACAGGCTTGATGTTCGTAAACCCGGACAACGTGGCGGCATCTACCACTTTATAGGCGAATACCGTATCGAGCGCCGCTTTGGTGAGCAAGCCGGTACGCACGTCTTC
>JAJBTJ010000160.1 GCA_020860905.1 Parabacteroides sp.
GGCGTATCTTGGAACAAGTATAAATATATCAACATAGTAACATTTTAAACTTACATCGATTATGAACAAAAAGTTATTCTTGCCTTTCTTAGCATTGGCAGCGATTTTTGCTTTTTCTTCTTGTTCTAACAAGTTGAAACCGTTAGCAGAAGAGTACATCAAAGCCGAGCCGCAACCGCTCGAGGCTGTCGGCGGGCAGGTTCCTGTTACGATCAACGCTACAATTCCGGCAAAATGGTTTAACAAAAAGGCTGTTGTAACCGTAACTCCGGTTTTGAAATACGAAGGCGGCGAATCTTATGGCACCGCTTATACTTACCAAGGTGAAAAAGTTACCGGTAACAACCAGGTGATTTCTTACAAAGAAGGCGGTAACGTAACGATGAAATCTTCGTTCCCCTACAAACCGGAAATGAAGAAATCCGAATTGTATTTGCGTTTCGATGCGAAAGTAAAAAACAAAACGGTTAAATTGCCGGATGTAAAAATCGGCGAAGGTGTAGTAGCCACTTCCGAACTGGCTGATGCCGGTACGGCTAACCCTGCATTGGCAGCCGACAAGTTCCAACGGATTATCAAAGAAGCTCACGATGCGAATATCATGTTCCTGATTCAACAAGCCGAACTGCGTGCGAAAGAATTGAAGAAAGAAGAAATCGCCGACTGGAAAAACCTGGTTAAAGGCGCCGACGAAGCTCCGAACCAGAATGTATCTATCGAAATCTCGGCTTACGCTTCTCCCGACGGTGGTGTTAAACTGAACACCGGCCTGGCTGAAAGACGTGAACAGAACACGAACAAATACCTGGCTAAGGAATTGAAGAAAGCGAAAATCGACGTTCCGGTCGACGCTCGTTATACTGCTCAGGACTGGGAAGGTTTCCAGGAATTGGTTTCGAAATCGAACATCCAGGATAAAGACCTCGTATTACGCGTGTTGTCGATGTACAACGACCCCGAACAGAGAGAAGCCGAAATCAAAAATATCTCTTCCGTATTCACGGTATTGGCCGACGAAATCCTGCCGCAACTGAGACGTTCGCGTTTGACCGCCAACATCGAAATCATCGGCAAATCGGACGACGAAATCGCTGCTCTGGCTCAAAGCAACCCGAAAGAACTTACGGTTGAAGAAATGCTGTATGCCGCTACTTTGACGAACGACAACGCGAAGAAAGAAGCCATTTACAAGAAAACCATCGAATTGTATCCGAACGACTACCGTGCATACAACAACGTTGGTATGATGCGGTTTATCAACGGCGATTTGAATGCTGCCGAAAACATGTTCAACAAAGCGAACCAGGTTGCTCCGAACAAAGAATCGAACATGAACTTAGGTTTGATCGCTCTTACGAAAGGCGACCAGGCGAAAGCCGAACAATTATTCGGTAGCGCTGCCGGCGTAAACGAATTGGGCGAAGCGTTGGGTGTTCTGTACCTGGAAAAAGGCGAATATGCGAAAGCCGTTAACTCTTTCGGTTCTATCAAGAGCAACAACGCTGCGTTGGCTCAGATTATGACGAAAGATTACAGCCGCGCTCAACAAACCTTGAATGCGATTGCCAACCCGGACGCAACTACCGATTATTTGAAAGCTGTAGTAGCCGCCCGTACGAACAATTCGGCCGACGTTATCAGCAACCTGAAAGCTGCTATCGCTAAAGACAGCAAGCTGGCTCACGAAGCTGCTATCGACCTCGAATTCGCTAAATATGCTGCAAATTCCGATTTCGCTGCATTGGTAAAATAAGAAACTACCGAGTATACTGTAAAAAAGGCGCCTCCGTCAGGGGCGCCTTTTTTTGTGGATACGATAACTGTAACTGCTGTTTCCGTACGTTGCGGCGGGGAGTTTACCGGCTGGCTTATTCTTTGGTGTTTAAGGCTTTGTTCGCCGCCCACGAAAAACTTATAAACGGCATCGGCAGTAAGGGAGGCAGCGGCGTCGGCCGTATAGCCGCCGACTGACAGGAATCGGGACAGCCAGTGAAAAAATGACGGGATTTTAGTGCGCAGATACTGCATTTTCGAGCAGACGTTTCACGTGAAAAAAAAGCAACTTACTCATCGGGAGCAGGTTGCTTTTTTTATTGGATGAAATAGGGGCGCAGCAGCGCATAGGGGAGGAAATGAATTTATTCCGGAAACAGTACGCGCGCACCGGGTTCGGCAGGATGCCTCAGTTGCCGGGTTATTCCGTTTCGGCAGGCGGATAATCCAGCGTAAAGTGCAGTCCGCGGCTCTCTTTCCGTTCCATCGCCTGGCGCATAATCAGGTACCCTACGTTAATCATGTTGCGTAATTCGCAGATTTCTTTCGAGGCCACCGAGCGCTTGAAAAGGCTTTCCGTTTCCTCGTACAGAATATCCAGCCGGTCCCAGGCCCGTTTCAGGCGCAAATCCGAGCGTACGATGCCCACGTACGTACTCATAATTTCACCCACTTCTTTTACGCTTTGGGTAATCAGTACCATCTCTTCCAGCGAGCGCGTGCCTTCGTCGTTCCATTCGGGGATATTTTCCTGGTATTCCAGCGAGTCGATTACGCTCAGGGCGTGTTTGGCAGCCGCATCCGCATATACTACCGCTTCTATCAGCGAGTTCGAGGCCAGCCGGTTTCCGCCGTGCAGCCCGGTACACGAGCATTCGCCCACCGCATACAGCCGGTCGATGGAAGAGCGCGCATCCAAATCCACCTCGATTCCGCCGCACAGGTAATGGGCCGCCGGCGCCACCGGGATATACTCCCGGGTAATGTCGATACCCAAGCTGAGGCATTTCTCGTAAATGTTCGGGAAGTGCTTTTTCGTTTCCTCTGCATCTTTGTGGGTAACGTCCAGGAATACATGGTCGTCGCCCCGCAAATCCATCTCGTTTTTGATAGCGCGCGCTACAATATCGCGGGGGGCGAGCGAAAGCCGTTTATCGTATTTGTGCATAAATTCCTTGCCGTCGAGCGTACGCAATACGCCTCCGTATCCCCGCATCGCTTCGGTAATCAGGAACGAAGGCCGGTCGCCCGGATGGTAAAGCGCCGTAGGATGGAACTGTACGAACTCCATGTCCTTTACCGTTCCTTTCGCCCGGTAAACCATGGCGATACCGTCGCCCGTAGCTACCAGCGGGTTGGTCGTAGTTTGGTACACCGCTCCGATACCTCCGGTAGCCATCAGGGTTACTTTGGAAAGGAACGTATCGATTCGCCCCGTTTTCAGGTTCATGATATAGGCCCCGTAACATTCTATATCGGGAGTCTGGCGCGTTACCGTTTGCCCTAAGTGGTGCTGCGTAAGTATCTCGATGGCGAAATGATTTTCGAAGATGGAGATATTGGGGTGCGCCTGGATAGCCTGAATCAGGCTGTCTTGTATCTCGGCTCCCGTATTGTCTTTGTGGTGCAGGATGCGGAATTCCGAGTGCCCCCCCTCGCGGTGCAGGTCGAAATTCCCTTTCTCGTCCTTGTCGAAATCCACACCCCAGCTAATCAGCTCCTTGATTTGCTGCGGCGCCTCTTTTACCACTTTTTCCACGGCGACGCGATTGCTTAGCCAGTCGCCGGCAATCATCGTGTCTTCGATGTGTTTGTCGAAGTTATCGACAATCAGGTTCGTTACCGATGCCACGCCACCCTGGGCGAAATACGTATTGGCTTCTTCCAGACCCGTCTTACATACCAGCGCTACTTTTCCTTTATGCGCTACTTTCAATGCAAAACTCATTCCGGCGATTCCGGAACCGATAACCAAGTAATCGAATTTGTATGTCATGCCTCTGCTTTTTGTTTTACGAAAACGGTGCGAAACCGGATGCGGAAATAAGCCGCGGCCGGTAATATCCGGGTGCTCCCCGTCTTCGTTTCTTGTGTTTACAAAAGTAGGAATTTAGTTCGCTCGTTGTGTTTTTATCCGGCGCAAAATGAATGCGGATTGCGCGGTCTGTCCTGCCGTTTCGGGAGTCTTTCGGCACACGTGCCTTATCCGGCGCGAGTTTACCGGAGCAACTCTTCCAGTTTTTCGTGCAATGCCTGCCCCTTCAACCCTTTCGCCACGATGATACCGTCGGGGTTTACGAGTACGTTGGCCGGGATGCCCCGTATACCGTATAAAGCAGGAACCGCCGCATCCCAGTATTGCAGGTCGGATACGTTCGTCCACTCGAGCCGGTCGTGTGCGATGGCTTTCAGCCACGGTTCTTTGCGGTTATCCAGCGAAATGCCGAGAACGGTAAAGTTTTTGTCGTTGAACTTTTCGTAGGCAGCTACTAAGTTCGGGTTTTCTTTCCGGCAATACGGGCACCAGGAGGCCCAGAAATCGAGCAGTACGTATTTCCCCTTGAACGACGCCAGCGAAACGGCGTTTCCTTCCGTGTCGGGCAAGGTGAAACCGGGAGCCGGACAACCGATTTGCACTTTTTCCAGCGTGCCGATAATCGTGTCGAGGTCGGTTACGTATACCAGCCCGTCCAGTTCCGGCGCCAGCTTGGCCCGTACGGCTTTGAGCTGCTCTAACGGCAATTGGTAGGTAAAGTACCGGTACAGGAAAAAGGCGCTTACCGGCGAAGCAGGGTAGAGGCTTACCAGGCTGTCGATGTTATATCCTTCTTCCGTTACGGCCTCTTGGTTTTGCAGGAAGAGGTCGTTCAGGGGCGAGTTCTTTATTTCTATTTTTTCTCCGCCGCCTTGCAGGCTCACTTCCATCGGGGCGTTTTCGATAAATAACTGAAGCGGGCGGCTCATGCCGTCGGTAGCGATGGCATAAAGCTGTGGCGTTTCCACTTTCCCGGTGAACCGGAACCGGCCGCCGGTAAGCGGAACGGAGTCGACCGTGGTAAACATCTTATTCCGGAACGACTTGAGATAAACCGTACCGTCGGCAAAGCCGTCCGCTTTCCCGTCGATGCGGTATCCGTCGGATGGTTGTTGACAGGCGGTGAAAGCGAAACAGGCAAGTAAAATGCTGGCGAGATTTTTCATATTGCGTTGAATTATTTGTGTTTAGGTATATACGGTTACAAAAATATTTATTTCCGGCCGGATTACGAACAATCCGGCGCAAATCTTTTGCGAATCTTCCGAAGTATAGGATAAGAAATTCTTTTTTAAGAGAAAAAACAGTCATCGCTCGCCGCGAGGGCGTCTGCCGACGGCGCCTACCGGCGGTCATCCTTTTTTA
>JAJBTJ010000314.1 GCA_020860905.1 Parabacteroides sp.
ACATTAACGTATAATATCAATACAACAATGGTAAGTTACAAAGAATTAGGTCTTGTAATCACGAAAGAAATGTTTGCAAAGGCTATCAAGGGCGGTTATGCCATTCCGGCTTTCAACTTCAACAACATGGAACAATTGCAGGCCATTATTCAGGCTGCCGTAGCAACCAAATCGCCGGTAATCCTGCAAGTTTCGAAAGGTGCACGCCAGTATGCCAACCAGACCTTGCTCCGGTACATGGCCGAAGGCGCCGTTGAATACGCCAAAGAATTAGGGTGTGCTCATCCGCAGATTGTACTTCACCTGGACCACGGCGACTCGTTCGAAACGTGCAAGTCGTGTATCGACATGGGCTTCTCGTCGGTAATGATCGACGGTTCGCACCTGCCTTACGAAGAAAACGTAGCTTTAACGAAAAAAGTAGTAGAATACGCTCATCAGTTCGACGTAACCGTTGAAGGCGAATTAGGCGTGCTGGCCGGCGTTGAAGACGAAGTAAGCGCAGAACACCATACTTATACGCGCCCCGAAGAAGTAGTTGATTTCGTAACCCGTACCGGCGTTGACAGCCTGGCTATCTCGATCGGAACTTCGCACGGCGCCAACAAATTCAAACCGGAACAATGCACCCGCAACGCCGAAGGCGTCCTGGTTCCCCCTCCCTTGCGTTTCGACGTATTGGAAGGTGTTGAAAAAGAACTCCCGGGCTTCCCCATCGTACTGCACGGCTCGTCGTCGGTACCCCAAGAAGAAGTGGCTACCATCAACAAATACGGCGGCGCATTGAAAGATGCCATCGGTATCCCCGAAGAACAGTTGCGCAAAGCCGCTGCTTCGGCCGTTTGCAAAATCAACATCGACTCCGACAGCCGTTTGGCGATGACCGCCGCTATCCGCCAGGTATTCGCTGAAAAACCGGCAGAGTTCGACCCGCGTAAATACCTGGGCCCGGCTCGCGAAAACATGAAAAAGCTGTACGAACACAAAATCATCAACGTACTCGGTTCCGACAACAAAGTAGAGTGCTAAGAGATTTTAGCGAATGATACCGGAAGAGGGCGTACCATAATCAAGGTTATGGTAGCCCTCTTTTGTTTTTATGCCGCTTCTGTACCCCCCCCTTTTCCGATTTCATGGAAAATTATTCGCCGGCAACCATTTCCGGCAGTGTTCACCGTAATAAAATATACAACACGACTCGGTACATGTCCTTGACGGCTTTTTGAGAAGCCGTTACGCCTTTTACACCTATTTTTCCGGGATTGGATGCCATACAAGACAGGAAAATCCTTTTTAACCTTATCTATCCCTGTATGCCGAAAGCGTTTATAAATCATGTTTTATCTCACCTGCCGCCCGGACACAGCTTCCGGTTCGACCGGCCTTTCTGAACGCAACATCGGCCCCTCTCAGGAGGTGAACCCTTCCCGTACTTTGCATTCGTATTCCGCCGGTCGACGAGTGGCTTCAGGTATCCGGATTGCAGCCGGGAACCGTCGACAACCTGACCCGCTATTACGGAATTTACGATACGCACTGGAACATGCTCCGCCATATCTTCCCAGATGTTTTGTGGAAAAAATACGGTTTGATTTGAGATGTACAAGCGAAAATGTAACTTTGCAAACTTTACGAAAAGACAGTAACCCACATCGAACCACCCGGCTCGATGAACGGCGCCCGTAACACGACGACAGAGAAAATAGTGAAAGCTCCGACGAGGGCATAAACCCGCTAAATAGCAACTCTATGGATAAAAGAAGCCTTTTGTATAAAGCAAGTTTCTGTTTATTACTGATTTCTTTATCATTAATAAACAATGCTTGCAGTGAAGACGACCCGCCAGTTACTCCTCCTCCCGAAATCGAAACGCCCTTTACGGTGAGAGTTTTATTCGCTTCCGGCGGACTAAGCAATCTGGCTTATAACGATACAATCTTCCGTAGAATTCTCGAACAACAGCAAAAAGATTCTTTCCTGTTAGAGTGCATAACCCCGCATGACAATTCGGAAGCGGAAAGATTTCTACGCCAATGGCAGGCCGACGACAACGGCGGGCACTATCTTACCATCCTTGCCGCAAGCGAATACGAAGAGCTTGCACGAAAACAAATGTCTCCGGCCGCCGCCTCGAACAGCCTGATATTCGACACCCGGGCTGCCGGCCTGGCGATACCTTCCTTTCATTTCACCGGATACGGAGTTTCCTTCCTTGTCGGTATTACGGCCTATGCACAAACAGGAGATGAAAAAGCCGCCTACATCGGCGCCCAACAAAATGAAGCGTTTATAGAAGAATGTTATGACGGTTTCCGGGACGGATACCTCTATGCAGGCGGTAAAGAAGTGGTTGCTAACTACCTGTCGACTACAAAGGACGGATTTGATATGCCCCGAGAAGCCTACAAAATGGCCAATGAGCTCTACAAACGCTATCCATTCATCTACATCATGGCAGGCAACTCCAACCAGGGCGTTTACGAATACCTGCGCGATTATCCGGATTATAAATATACAGCCGGAGTGGATACCGACCAATCAGCGTATTCCACCCAAATCATAGGCTCCACGATTAAAGATGCGGGTAGCTGTGTAAATCAATATATTACACGGTGGCTGAAAGGAGAAAAGTTACCCATGAAAGAACAATTCACACTGGAATCAGGATTTATGTCATTCAAAATAGCCGGGCCTTATAAGCAGAAGTTGGAGAAGGTTATCTCCGAAAGCATGCAAATAGCCATCGATAAAGAAAAAGAATATGAAAAGACTAAGCCATAAAGTTCAAGGAGTAACCTTCCGTTTAATAGGCTTCTTAACGGCAGCTCTGTTCTTCGTATGTTCGTGCAGCAAGGACAAGGAGCCCGTCCCTGACGAGAAAACCGTTCTTACCGAATACCGGATAGCCATTGTTTTGCCCCGGCAGGGAGCCGCCTGGAAAAATACCATAGAATGGTCTTTGCAAAACCTGAACGACGCCCTTGCCGAACTACGGCAAATTAACGTTACGGCGGAATGGTTCGATGAAAATACGGAAAACCTCGACGAACTGTTCGGAACCTTGGCGAACCGCGAAGATATATCGGCCATTATCGGCCCGCTCTATTCCCGGAATGCCAGCATAGCTGCCCGGCAGTGTTATCGAACGGGAAAAACACTGATATCTCCTACCGTATCTTCCGAAACAGTTATGCGCAAATATTCTCAAAGCCCGGTCAAGTTTTTATGGTGCCTGACGGAGAATGACATCTCGCAATGCGAAATTCTACTGACACGCGCCCAGCAAAAGGGTGCTAAAAAAGTTTCCCTTCTCACGAGCGATGACGAATACGGAACCACCTTTCTGGATTGGTTCGCCTTTCAAGCCGGGGAATTAGGCTTAACGGCCGTATCAACAGAACGATACAGCAAAGAGGATGTGGTAAGTAAAATGAACAAATTACTCACAGAGGATTCCGATTGCCTGATTTGTGTTCCCTGCGATACAGAGGTGGCCGCCCGGATGAACGAGTGCCGCAACCAACGCACCAACACGCGTCCGTTCCTCTTGTTCTCGGATGTGGCTTACATCCTTCCCAAAGACCCGACTTATGAAGGTATGGAAGGTATCAGCGAGATATATAATCCGCAATCCGGCTTTCCTGTTGCTTATGAAGTAAAGTTCGGTGAAGCGCCGAACTATGGAAGCGCCCATTATTTCGACGCAATTTCGCTTGCCGGACTGGCTATACTGAAAACCGACCTTACCGGCGGCGATACGGATATCAATACTTCGCTCCGGCAAATCGTCGACGGTACGGGTGACGAAATAAACTGTAGCCAGGAAGCGGGTATCCGGCGGGCGGTAAAATGCCTGATAGACGAAAAGCCGTTCCATATCACCGGGGCAAGCGGTAACCTGTACTTCGACAAAGACTGTTACACCAATGTAATCCACTCTTTTTATTGCCATTGGCAGGTATATCAAGCCAAGCACCTCATTCTGGAATACAACGTTTCCGACGGCTCGAAACGCACTGACGCTTCTGCGGCCAACTGGAACTGGAAAGTTACTCAAATGCAGGAGTTCGACAACAATATTCAACGATATTATCCGCCTAAAGAGGAATTATATGCCCTGATTATCGCCGCCTCTTCCGGCTGGGACAACTACCGGCATCAGGCGAATGCGTATGCCTTGTACCGATTGCTAAAAAAGAACGGAGTGGACGACGACCATATTTTACTTATTTCAGAAGACGATGTCGCCGGGAATCCGCTGAATCCCACGCCTGGATTCATCCAGTCGGCCTCGGGCGATGAAAACCTGTATACCGGAATAAGGGTAGATTATCATCCGTCCGAACTGTCGTTCCAGGAGTTAGAAACAGTTATCGCTTCCGGAGTTTCTTTCCAACCGGGAAAAAACGACAATTTATTTGTGTACTGGGCGGGAGAGGGTGAGCCGGAAAGTCCGAAATGGCTGGACGATGTAATTCCGGCTTACGAAGTGGCGGGCTTCTTCGAGCGATTATCTTCGGGAAATCATTTTCGCAAACTTTTCTTCGCTATGGATGCTTGTTATGGGGGACAGGTAGGGATGGCCTGTGCTGATAAAAACATTCCGGGAATGCTTTGCCTCACTGCTACCAACGATAAAGAGACGTCGAAAGCTACCGGGATAGATGCCTCCGGACAAGTATGGTTATCCGATTATTTCACCGATGTGTTTCTCAAGCAAGTTGCCAAAGGAGAACCGGTAAGTATGTACGACCTTTACCGGGAGGTGTATAATCTTACTATAGGTTCACACGTATCGGTTTATAATGCTGATAATTACGATAATTTATATGTATCCCGAATCGATGAATTCCTAAATCCTTAATCTGTCTTATAATGGTTCTTTAGCGTTGCGGGTTGTTGATTCGTCTTGTTTTTATTTACTTGGTCGGATAAAGGAGATGATAAAAAATTTCGCTTATATCTTTCTCGCTCGCCGCGTGGCGTCTGCCGACGGCGCCTACCGTTGGTCTTTATTTTTTGGCCTAAAACTATAGTACATAACAAAAGGAAAGGAACCCGTTCGCTTACAACTTTCTTTTATGCTCACTCCCGGCCGTTTCCTATCCAGCCCCGAAAAGCACCGGCCACTTCGTATGGCCCCTCGGGCCTCAGAT
>JAJBTJ010000198.1 GCA_020860905.1 Parabacteroides sp.
CGGACATCCGTAACTTAAGGACGGACATCCGCAAGCTAAGGATACAGTTTTCATGAGGATAAACGGATAAAAAGGACAGCCGGAAACCGGGTTTATCCGGGCAAGCTGGAAAAACTTCCTATTTACTGAAATTCCGAGCTTACACTTGTCGTTAACAACGGCTTACGTCGCTTATCGACGGAAACAGACTTGGCAGAAATCGTTTACGGCTACCATTTCAAGCCTTCCAATTCCGGCCGGTGTTCGCGGACATACTGATTAAAGTCGTCGATATCCTCCTGTTCCACAATCATTTCGCCTTCATAAACCCTTTTTATGCCTGTTTTACTGTTTTCTACATCCCTCTCTATCCATTCGCCGCTTCTTCGCCCGTTTGTGAAGTACCCTGCTTCCCGGACAGTTCCGTCGAGAAGTATAAAGGAGTATTCACCGTTTTGCCTGCCCTTTTCGTACACTGTCCGTTCAATCGCATCCTCTCCGTCGGAAGAAAATACATAGGAAAGGCTTTGGCCATGCAACTCACCCCCTTTGTAATGTTGCTCGAGCGTTATTTTTCCGGTTTTACAATCATAACTTCGGTCAACTCCGTCTTTTAGTCCGTTCACATACCCTGTTTCACTCCGTAGCTTGCCGTCGGAACAATAAATCTTTTCAACGCCGTCCGGTTTGCCAGCTTTATACGAAACTTCCCTTTTCAATGTTTTTCCGTCCGAATCGTAATAGTAAAAAACACCCTCTTCCAACCCGTCGCGAAATTCGCCTTTTTCCCGGAGTATATGCTCCAGGAAATAGAGATAAACGCCATTCCGTTTGCCATTTCTGAATTCGCACTCTTCTTTTTCTCCCTCGTTACCGGGATAGATGATGCGGCATTTTCCTTCTATGGGCTGCCTGTCTTCATCGTCGAGCACATATTGCCGTTGGTCGTAATCGACGGATAAGCGGGAGAGTTTATATTCGTTTACCTGTGCTGCTGCCTGGAAAGCAACGAATCCTGCACAAAGGAGGCCGAGGTGTCTTTTCATCTTCGATTCTTTTATTTTATCTTGTTTGTAAAGCCGTTTAACGTGAATTCGCTTTTACCTGCAACGGCGTCATCGAGGTAACTTTCCACCACCAACTTATCGTTCTCGCGAGCTACTTTAAAAGAGACTTTTCGTACGCCACGCTCTTCAACGTCAGCAGGTTGTTCTATATCAATTTGGCCTAACCGCGTTAACACGGCGTTGTGGCAATGATAAACGAAGTACACAGAGGCATAATAATCGGTCAACCCGATTAAAAGTAAAGCAGAGCCGTTACGGGTGTACACTTTCAAATCCAATTCGCCATAATCTATCATATCCGGAATCCGGTGCTCCCGGCCGTTTATCGACAGGCAATAGTAGGCTCCCGATTCCTTACCGATAATTTTGTAAGAAGCATTTACTGCATCCGGAGGCATACAAGTGTATTCGGATGTACGTTCCCCGGTCCGGTTCGAATGGCTGTCGGCGCCTGTCCACCCGTTGGCTGCATACGCGGGATTAACCGAAAATTCCGCCGCTCCTATATCCAAATCGCCGCTCCCGGGAATCCGGTACTGCCCCCAGGCACATCTTTTTTCTTTTCCCGTTGCATAACTCTTCCAGGTTCCGGCAAACTGATTGTTGGCGTAATTGTCGGCATCGTCGTTTATATCGTCGTAATGCAACCGGTTATCCCCGTCGATATACCAGCGAAACAACGAAATACCGGAAAAAACCCCACTCCCCTTTTGCTGCCGGCTTTCTTCCAAGCGGTAACGGGCAATACAAACCCCTTGCCGCTTTATCCGGCCTTTCATAAAATCATCGGCTCCATACTCCGGTTCGTTAAGCTCCCGGATATCCGAAATCCGGACGAAACCGGAGAAAGTGCATACATTCGTTCTCACTTTCGACGAACCTGTTACCCGGTAGCTCGCATCTGGTTCTTTCTTCACCGTATCGAAACAAATATCCATTTTGTAATAATCCGGGCCGATGTATCCGATAAAAGCAGTGCGCTTGTCGGCCAGGACAGACGAGAAATCCCGGTTTAACAGCGCTTGGTCGGCCATCGGAACCGAATGAGAGTTCGCAAGCGCGGGTTCCAGCCACCGGGGCGTTTCGTCTGTTTTTTGCGAACGGCACAGGTTCGGAAGGGTAAACAACAGCAGCAAAGCGACAGCGACCATTCGGGCGCGTGGTTTCTTTTCAATCATATATCCTGTTTTCTATTTCTATTCCGTTAGTTCCGGCAGGCCCAACGCCTCTTTCAATTGCGGGTAATTGCGATAGGCGGCACTGCTCATTACCTGGTAAATACAATCCTGGGCATCTACGAGGTAGCATAATTCCTGGCGAACCCGGGACAGGTGTCCGTCAAACATGCCGCGGGTAGTCTTGGTTTCGACGTAATAGCCAACATACTCATCGAGCTTCAGCGTTACGCCTTTCGGACTCAGCAAAGAAAAGCGGGTCATCGTACGAAGCGACCGGTCGATGGCGATACGGTAATTGAAACGAACGATATTGTAGAGCACCACAACCAGGCAGAGTAAACAAATAGCCACGATAAACAGAGTAGGCAGGAAAAAACCAAGCCACCAGTTATCATATGTTTTTTCTTTACTGCCGCTTCCGAGCACATAATATAAAAACCAGACAAGAAGAAGGCAGCATCCGGCATTGAGCAGACCTACCAAGAGCATCTTAACGGACATCTTACTTCGTACTACTCTTTCGTCCGGCTGTTTTTCTTTTTCCATGCGTATGTTCTTTCAGTTAGATTATCGTGTATTCGTTACTCTGCTTTTTTCTTACTCAAAATCAACGTAGAAGGCATGCTCTGCAACGCTTCCTTGCGGTGGTCGGAAATAGCGTTCCAGGTAGGATAACTAATCAGCATGAAATTATACTGCGAAAGCAACCCGGCCGTAAAGGGCGCGTCGGCCAGCAGCACCACTTTCTTTTCGCCGGCCGCATACCCGGTAAGCGCCTCCGCGACTCCTCCGCTTCCGGCAGCGCCTTCCGTACCATATAAAAACGTAACGCTCCCGTGGGTAGACTTCTGCAAATTGCGCGCGTACTCCGCTAAAAACAAATCATCGGCACCGGCTACAGGCACCAGGATATTGGTGGCTTTAACAAACCCGCGGTTTACGAACACCCCTACGGCGCATTTCGTCTGCTCGATAAACATTTTGGTTTTATCTTTCAGCAACGTACCGGGATAGAACCACGAACGCGGCGCCTTGAGATGCCTGAAGTACCGTTCGTATACCGTATTTTTATATTGCGTGGCTTCGATGTCGGTAGGGATGTCGGAAAGCGAAAGGGCGGCGCCCACCAGCAAGAAGTCGAAGCCTTCCTTGTTCACGATATTCACGATGTCCTGCCCCGCGTCGGTCGATACGGCATAACGGGTGGTAATCGGCACATCCAGTTTCTTAGCCTCCTGGATAATCGGACGGAAGCTCACTTCCTCGAAATTCTCGGTATGGAGCGGATTCACATCCGAACCTACCGTCAGGTGTAAGGCGGTTATATCCAGCTTACCCGGCGCTTTGCCGAACATCTGGCTCGCCACGTCGAGCATCACTTGGCCGTTCCCGGCGCGACCGAACGACAGCAATACCTTAAACACGCCCGCTACCACCGCCTGGCTGGCGCCCGGTTTTCAGCTTATCGCGGGTACGGAAACAAAAGTCGATAAACGATACCAGGGGAGTAGTCATAAAGGTGGTTACCAACGTCATCAATACCAGCATAACGAAAACGGAAGGAGGCAGGATGTGCATTTCGTACCCGATGGTAAGTACCACGAGCTCCATCAGTCCGCGGGTATTCATCAACGCACCGATATACAAACTGTCTTTCCAGCTTTCGCCCGCGAAACGGGCGGAAAAGAGCGCCCCGCCGAACTTGCCGGCAATCGCCACCAATATAAATACGGCGCACAGTCCCCACAGCCCGGGCGTATTGAGCAGTCCGATTTCTGTACGCAAACCGGTGGATACGAAGAACAACGGAAGCAGCAACGACAGCGAAACGTCTTCCACCTTCTCCGTCATAATTTTCCGGAACTTAACGTTCGAAGGCATTACCACGCCGGCGATAAAAGCGCCGAACAAGGCATGTAACCCCAGAATCTCCGTGAGGTAAGCCGAGATAAGCAACAACAGGAACATCAAGGCCACCAGCCCTTTGCTTATCACCTCCTTATTATGGTACAAATGCCCTACTACCCATAAAAACGGGCGCACCAGCAGGAACATTACCAGTACGTATGCCGCCGAGAATAAAATATTATAGGTAGCGCTCAGCATCGACCCGGCTTGCGCAATCGCCACCACGATGGCCAGCAGGCACCAGGCGGTAATATCGCCGTTGGCGGCGCTTGCCAAGGAAATGGTACCCAAATGCGAGCGCGTAAGTCCTTTTTCCTGTATAATCCGGGCTAATACAGGGAAAGCGGTGATGCTCATGGCAATCCCCACGAACAAAGCGAACGAAAGGAAAGGCGTGCCTCTATCGGCGTATGTATCGTATACGAAATAAGCGGTAAGCATCCCGAAAAAGAAAGGCACCACTGTACTGGTATGGCTGATTAAAATCGTTTCTTTCAGCTTTTTACGCACTTCGGTAATATCGAGTTCCATGCCAATGGCGAACATAAACAGAATCAGCCCGATTTCGCTCAGTATATTGATATTGGCGAGCGACTCGGGCCGGAACAGGAAACCGGACACTTCGGGCAACAGATGCCCGAGCACGGAAGGGCCGAGCACGATACCCGCCACAATCTCGCCGATAACGGTAGGCTGCCCTAACTTTAAGAAAATCCAGCCGAAAATACGGGCCGTTACCAGAATGGCGATAATCTGCAACAAGAGGATGCCGATGGTAGACTCGACATGATTCACCAGTAGCTCCTTAAACAACAAAAAGCCTTCCTGCATATTTTTCGGAGCCTGATAAGCAGCCGACGCGGCATCGGTTAGCTGATGCCCCTCGCCTTGCTTGGCGATAAAGTACATCAACGATCCGAACATGCCGATCATCAACAAATAAAAAGTTATGCTTTTTGCTCCTTTACTCATCTCATGCGGTTTTGCGCGCAAATAGTACGAACCGGATACACAAA
>JAJBTJ010000055.1 GCA_020860905.1 Parabacteroides sp.
ATAAATACACGATACGAAACATATTCGTGCATTTATATCCATACGAATGAGCGAATTCTTTGTTTTCTTATACATCCGGTATAAATCAAAAGCAATTCTTGCCGTTAACACCTATATCATTATGAAAAACAAGCTATTAAACAAAACATCTTTATTTGCTTTGCTGCTATTCCTGATATGTACCCGCGCTTCCGGGGAAGGTGAACCGTATAAAAACACGTCTTTAAGCTTCGAAGAACGGACGAACGATCTGGTTTCCCGAATGACTTTAGAGGAAAAGATTATGATGTTGAGATACGGCTCCCCCGAAATAGCACGATTAGAAATTCCTGCCTATAATTTCTGGAACGAATGCTTACACGGAGTAGCCCGTTCCAACGCTACGGTGTTTCCGCAGGCAATCGGCATGGCCGCCATGTGGGATACGGACGAGATGTTTCAAATAGCCGATGCCATTTCCGACGAAGCCCGTGCCAAATACCATGAATTCTCAGCCAGGGGAAAAAGGGGCATGTATCAGGGGTTGACCTACTGGACTCCGAATATCAATATTTTCCGCGACCCCCGATGGGGAAGAGGAATGGAAACCTACGGCGAAGATCCTTACCTGACGGCCGAACTTGCCATCCCCTTTATCAAAGGGCTCCAGGGAAACGATCCGAAATATTACAAAGTAATCGCCACGGCGAAACATTTTGCCGTGCACAGCGGCCCGGAGGCCACCCGCCATGCAGCCGATGTATGGCCGGACGATTATGATTTGGCCGAAACGTACACACCCCATTTCAAAAGAGCCGTACAAGAAGGAAAAGTATACTCCGTGATGTGCGCCTACCAAAGTGTACGCGGCGCTCCCTGTTGCGGCAGTAAATTCCTCGAAAACCTGTTGCGCCGGGAATGGGGGTTCGAAGGATTTATCGTTTCCGATTGCGGGGCTGTACGCGACATTTACCAGGAAGAAGGGCACCATATAGTCGGAACCCCGGAAGAAGCCTCCGCGCTGGCTGTTAAATCGGGTACCGATTTGGAATGCGGAAGTACCTGTCTTTATTTAGGTAAAGCGGTTGAGAAAGGGTTGATTACCGAAGACGAATTAGACGTTTCCGTTAAAAGGGTAATAATGGCCCGGATGAAATTAGGCCAGTTCGACCCGGACGCCATGGTACCCTACTCGAAAATTCCGTATAGTGTAGTGAATTGTAAAAAGCACCAGGATTTAGCGTTAGAGGCCGCCCGCAAATCGATTGTTTTACTGAAGAATGAAAAACAGCTTCTTCCGTTAAGCAAGAAAGTGAAGAAGGTAGCGGTTATAGGGCCGAATGCCGATGATTTAGAAGTTTTACTGGGCAATTATAACGGCTATCCGGCCAATCCCAAAACGCCTTTGGCCGGCATTCGGGAGAAACTGCCCGATGCGGAAGTTATTTTTGCACAAGGGTGCACACTGGCCGATAAATTTCCCTATTTCAGCGTAGTCCCGTCGAAATGCCTGTACACGGACTCTACCAAGAAAGTAAAAGGATTACAAGCACGGTACTACAACAATATCGAATGGAAAGGAAAGCCGGTACACGAACGTATCGACCGTACCGTCGATTTTACCTGGCAAACCACGCCCCCTTTCAAAGATATGAAATACGATTGTTTTTCTGTTAGCTGGACAGGCGTACTGGTTCCGGAAGTCACCGGCGAATATGCATTAGGAGGCGAAGGGTATTCAGGATTTAAGTTTTATCTGAACGACACGCTGCTAACAGAATGGAAAAGTTTGCATCATCCCCGTAAAGAATACGAATTAGTGAAATTAGAAGCCGGAAAGCCTTATAAAATCCGGCTGGATTATTCCAGGATAATACCGAATATGCCCAGATGCGTATGCTTTGGGATACGCCGAAACCCGATTTGACGGCAGAAGCCATTCAAGCGGCCCGCTCTTCGGATGCAGTTATATTATGTATGGGATTGAGCCCGCTCCTGGAAGGCGAGGAAATGAAAGTACAAGTTCCGGGGTTCGATAAAGGAGACAGGATGGATATACAACTCCCCTCCGTACAAACGGAACTCATAAAAGAAATCTATCGATTAGGGAAACCTACCGTTTTAGTTTTGCTCAACGGCAGCGCCCTGGCCTTCAATTGGGAAGCGGAACATCTCCCGGCCATCGTCGAAGCATGGTATCCGGGGCAAGCCGGAGGCACAGCCATCGCCGATGTGCTATTCGGCGATTACAATCCTTCGGGACGCCTGCCTGTTACTTTTTATAAATCCATCGACCAGATTCCGGCTTTCGAGAACTATGATATGCAAGGAAAAACCTACAGGTACTTCACCGGCGAACCCTTATACGGATTCGGGTACGGCCTCAGTTACTCCACATTCGAATACAGCTGGGCGAGCGCACCCGACAGTATCCAGGCCGGCGATAGCCTGAATATCTCCGTCAATGTAAAAAACAGCAGCCGTCGCGCAGGTGACGAAGTGGTACAAGTATATGTATCGCTGCACAATACGAGCTTGAAAGTGCCCGTTCGTTCCTTGCAAGGATTCAAAAGGGTGCACCTGAAGGCGGGCGAAAGCCGAACGGTGTCTTTTACCCTGACTCCCAAACAACTATCGGGACGTGACGAATATACTATTCAAACGGTAGCCCCGGGGCAATTGCACCTCTCTATAGGAGGACGACAACCTGCCGGAAACCCGGAGGACGGGAACAGGTTTGTACGGAAAAATATAAAAATACAAGGCGACCCTTATTATATCGTAGAATAAAGCCCATGTTTAACCTTTTAAGTGAATGAAAAACACCCATGAGAAACCCGACCGGATTTAATTCCTCTTAACGTATTTCGTGTAGCCCGCCTTATTCTCATCGAATAAGAATCCTGGAGAGTATTAATTAAAGAATCGATGTTTTTACTGAATTATTAAGAATGTATGAAAATTAACGACAAAGAAGAATGTCTATCTAATAGAAAAACATTCAAAATAGCACGATATTCGTTCGTGTTCTTATTATGGGGTGCATTGAATGCTTATGCAGTACCCGGGTACCCAGCAGGAAACACCAAGCACGAAGCTGTGAACAGCCCGAATGAAGTGATGCAATCGTCTAAAATTACCGGTAAGATAGTAGACGAAAAGGGAGAAGCGATTATCGGAGCCAACATTGCTATCCAAGGTTCTACCATCGGTACGATTACGGATATAAACGGTGACTTCACCTTAGCCGCCCCGGTTAATTCTACCCTGACCGTTTCTTATATCGGTTATCTTACCCAACATATTACGGTAAAAAATAACAAACCCCTGCGGATAGTCATCCATGAAGACACCCAAAAACTGGAAGAGGTGGTCGTAGTGGGATACGGTACCATGAAGAAAAAAGACTTAATGGGGGCCACCTCGGCTGTTAGCGGAGATAACCTGGCTATCAATTCGAATATTTCCGTGGGAAGTGCTTTGCAGGGCAAAATGTCGGGTATTTCCATTTTGAGCAGTACCGGTTTCCCCGGTGCGGAAACTTCGATTAGCGTACGGGGGATAGGCACCTTCGGCAGCGGCGACAGCGCGCCTTTGGTAGTTATCGACGGCGTACCCGTAAACCAGGGATTCGAAACGCTGAATCCCAGCGACATCGAAAGCGTAAACGTGTTAAAAGACGCCTCTTCCGCCGCCATTTACGGTTCTCGCGCCGCTAACGGCGTTATTTTAGTTACCACGAAAAAAGGGACTACGGGAAAGGCCAAATTATCTGTCAATGCAACCTTCGGCATTCAAACACCTTCGCACATGATGGAATTGCTCGATGCGACCGAGTTCGTTTCCGCTATCCAGGAAATGCGCGATAACTATAATGCCATTTATAAACCGGCTCCCGGAAAAGAAGCGACCACCAAATACGACGGATTAGACCCCGAATCGTTCGGTAAGGGCACTAACTGGGGCGATTATATTTACAGCTCCGCCCCCACGTTCAATGTGAATGCAAGCGTAAACGGCGGCAGTGAAAAAACGCGTTATTACCTATCGGGAGAATATTTGAACCAGGACGGTATCGGGATTAATACGTCCTTCCAGAAAGTTTCGTTGCGCGCCAATATCGAAAGCAAAATCAATTCCCGTTTAACGATTGGAAACAACGTACATCTGGCCTATAGAGAAACAGAAGGCAGTTCGGGCAACCGGTACTCGGATGTGATATTCAATGCGCCTGTTACCCCGGCGTATGATGCGGACGGGTCGTACGGCGAACCGGACACAAACCTGACAGGCTCGAAAAACGCCATCGCCGAAGTAGCCTGGAACACGCCCACAAACAACAACTACCGGGTGATGGATAACCTCTTCGCCGAATTTAAATTCACCGACTGGTTGAAATTCCGCTTCAACGGCGGCATCGACATGGTTTACAACGAATACAAGTTGTTCAGCCCGAAATTCAACGACGGAGGGCAAACCAACACGGTTAACTCTTATACGGAAGAACGTAAAAAAGACTTTATGTGGGTAACCGATTATCTGTTGTACTTCGATAAAACATTCGGAAACCATACGATTAATGCCATGGCCGGATTCTCGCAACAGTTGTTTACGTACGATAACATGAAAGGCTCTATTAAAAACTTCGTTTCGGAAGTAGACAACATGCATGTATTCGACGGGGGTACGGATACGAAAGAAAGAGGATTGAGCGGAGGCAAAAAAGAATTGGCGTTAGCGTCGTACTTCGGTCGCATCAACTACGATTACAAAGGGCGCTATTTATTTTCCGTGAACTTGCGGGCAGACGGTTCGTCCCGTTTCAAAAGCAATAACAGATGGGGAGTATTCCCCTCCTTCTCGGGAGCATGGCGCCTATCGGAAGAAAGCTTTTTCCACGTAGCCCCGATCAGTTCCTTGAAGCTGAGAGCCTCGTGGGGACAATTGGGAAACCAGTCTATCGGCTCCTACTATCCGACCATTGCTGCCGTTGAAAAGCTAAATGCCGTATTCGGCCCGGCCGCCGACAACCAGACATTGTATGCCGGTTACGGACAAAAAGCGTTGGGAAATAAAAATTTGAAATGGGAAACCACTACGGTTACGAATGTAGGGGTGGATTTAACTTTATTCAATAACAACCTGTCGGTAACCGCCGATTACTTCGTAAAAAATACAGACGGTATCCTGCGCTCTATGGTACTTCCCCCTTCGGTAGGGTCGGAGGCTCCGAATATGAATTACGCACAAGTACAGAACCGCGGTTTCGAACTGGAATTAGGGTACCACGGCAAAGTACGGGATTTCCGTTATACCGTTGCCGGTAACGTTTCGTTCCTGCATAACGAAATCCGGAAATTAAGCGCGGGCGTAAATGAAGAAGTAATCGATATAGGCTCGTACGGCGGCGTTACCATCAACCGGGTAGGCGAACCCATCAGCGCGTTGTACGGATATAAAACGGCCGGGGTTATAACCACCGAAGAAGAAGCGGCCAACTATAAAGCCATGGGACAAGGGAACGCCAAAGTAGGCCGCTTGAAATACGTAGACACCGACGGAAACGGCATAATCGACGGGAACGACCGCGTGGTTTTAGGCAGTTATATACCTAAAGTTTCCGCCGGGTTAACGCTTTCGGCAAGTTGGAAGGGATTTGATTTCAACACCGTTTTTGCAGGAGTTTTCGGAAGGAAACAGCATTCGCCGATGAGTTACCAGAACCGTTTCCCCAACCGGAACATCAGCCGCAAATGGTATGACAACCGTTGGACCCCGGGCGCTCCGGCAGGTAATTACCCGGCTATGATTCAGAGTGAAAGCTACGAGGAAATGACCGACTTGATGGCCATGAACACCTCTTTCGCTAAAATGAAATCGTTGACCATCGGATATACCTACGATTTCAACGTGGTAAAAACCCGTTTGTTCCTGTCGGGCGAAAATTTGTTCACGATTCATAGCAAGGAATTTGACGGATTCGATCCTGAAAACGGAAATTCGGTAGGCCATTACACCAACTGGGGAGACGACTTCCCCACCCCGAGAATTTTCTTAATCGGACTGAATTTAACTTTTTAAACTACATGAACACAATGAAAAGAAGTATAATAGGAGCTTTGGCATTAAGCGCGTTGCTGATGTCAGGTTGTATGGATGATTTCCTGGACAGGAATCCCTACGGATCGATTGACGAAACCACCTTTTTCACCGAGCCGGAACATGCCGATTTAGCCGCAATGGCTTGTTATGCCAAATTACAGAAACTGAATGCTCACTGGGGCGACGCCCAACTGGAATTAGGCATGACCGGCGATTTCTCGCCCAAGGGGTTCAAAGACGCGAGCGCTTTCTATCTGGGAACCTTCAACCCGAGCGAATCGAATGTCGTATCAGGCATCTGGAAACGGGCGTATGAAGGCATCGCCCTGTGTAATAAAAACATAGAAGGCGTTACCGGCATGGGCGATATTATCGACGCCGGCACGCGCGACAAGTATTTGGCCGAGATGCGTTTTATCCGCGCTTTTTGGTATTTCCGCCTGATTCAGTTTTACGGCGACGTGCCTCTCCGTTCGGCTTCGGTAGAAGACCCGATGAATACGGAGCAGGTTCAAGTGCCTGCTACGCCTAAAGAGACGATTTTGAAAGAGCTGATTTTACCGGATTTGAAGTTCGCCTCGGAAAAATTGCCGGAAGCATGGGACGATGCTTATGCACACCGGGCCACCAAAGGGGCGGCTTTTGCTTACTTGTGCGAAGTGAACTTATATATGCAGAACTACGACGATGCCATCCGGGCCGGCGAAGAAGTGGAAAAAAGAAATTACGCCTTGGAAGACGACCCGGGATGCGTATTGAGAGTAGATAAAGAAGATTCGAAGGAAATCATCTTCTCCATCGGCATCGCGAGCGGAATAAGCACGTACCGTGAATTCTATTTCGGCACGATCGAGGATTTAGGGAAAGAGGACGGACGGATTATGAGAGGCGACTCGTATTCGGGCGACTATTTCTATCCATCGGAAGATTTCGTGGATTGTTTCCAAACCATCGACGGGAAAGACTATCCGGCTTCCTCTTATTATACCCCGGTTAAAGCCGACCAATGGAAGAACAGAGACCCCCGTTTCGACGCCACGTTTTTTACGCCCCTGGATGTAGTTACTACCACGACCAACAAGACGCTAAGCTGGCAACAAGAATGGCTGGTCAATACGGAAACCGGTTACGATATTCAAAAGCGCGGCGTGTATTACGGTGAAGATACGTGGAATATGCGGGTAGATATGCACATGATGCGTTTACCGCGCGTGTATTTGCACATGGCCGAAGCATATGCCCTGAAAGCGAATCCTGATTTCGGGAAATGTTCGGAATATATAGAAAAGGTACGAGGCCGCGCCCGCAACTTTGCGTTGGCGAACAAAGCCGCCTATGTTCCGGCAGGCATGGCAGACGAGGAAGTTTTACCCCCGTATACCATCAATTCGGTAGCTGCCGCCCGGCAAGCCATCGACTATGAATCGAGAGTCGAATTCTTCTCGGAAGACTGTATCCGTTACTACGACCTGAAACGTTGGGGTACGCTGAAAGAGGTATGGCCGAAAGTAGTCGGCGGCAATTGGGAAGACAAATTAATCGATTTGCCTTATCCTGCAAATGAATTGTCGGCTAATCCGTCGCTTACACAGCACGGAGGCTGGGGCAACTGATTCGCTTCATCCACACAGGCAACCTGAAAGGATGGCTTTCGTCCTTTCAGGGGCGCCTTATCGGGCAATCCGGTCGGATAAATAAAGTATCCGATGCGGATTACCGTTTAAAGCAACCCTAACGAATGGATAATTCGCGCTTTGTTTCTATAGATTTCGTAAATTCGCTCACAAAAACAATCCACCATGTTATGTAAGAAATTCATACTGCTTTTGGCGCTTTGCCCGCTCGTTTCCTTAACGGCACAAGAGGAAAAAGCGGAAAAACCCCGGTTAAGCAACCCCGAATCTTTTTCCATGATTCTTTTGCCCGACCCGCAAACGTATACCAAGTTCGACACCAACCAACCCCTTTTCGACCTGATGACCGCCTGGGTGGCCGCCAACATCGAGCCGCTTTCGGTAAAAGCCGTGCTTTGTACGGGCGATTTGGTCGAACAAAACGAGTATATAGTTCCCGACAACGTAAACGGAAACCAAACCGCCGCCCAACAATGGGAAGCTGCCTCGAAAGCATTCGCCAAACTGGACAACCGTGTTCCTTACATTATTTGCGGAGGGAATCACGACTATGGCTATACACGGTCGGAAAACCGGTTGTGCCGGTTTCCCCAGTATTTCCCGGTAGAACGTAATTTTACCTGGAAAGACTGCCTGGTAAGCGTATGCAACAACGCCTACGGACTGCCCACGTTAGAGAATGCCGCTTTTGCATTCGACGAACCGAATTGGGGTAAAATCCTGATTATTACTACCGAATTTGCTCCCCGCGATGAAGTTTTGAGTTGGGCGAAAGCATTAGCGGCAAACCAAAAATATGCCGATTACAAAGTCTTTGTGCTGACGCATTCTTACCTTACCTGGGACGGCAAGGTAATCGAATCGGAGCCCTACCGGGTTTCTCCGGCAAACTACGGCCAGGCCATCTGGGATAAACTGATTTATCCTTCGCCGAATATCCGGATGTTGATTTGCGGACATTATTGCTCGGTCGAAGATTCGCGGCATAACGTGGGGCAACGTACCGACAAGAACTGCGCCGGAAAAAACGTATTCCAGATGATGTTCAATGCACAGACCGAAGGAGGCGGCTGGCATGGTAACGGAGGCGACGGCTGGTTGCGTATCCTGGAATTCATGCCCGACGGGAAAACCATCCGGGTAAAAACCTATTCTCCGCTGTTCGGTATTTCACCCACCACCGAACAGTTTGCCTGGAGAAAAGAAGCGTGGGACGAATTTACCATCGTACTCGACTGATACGAAAATGAAAAAATATTTCTTTTTGGTTAGTATGGGCTTGTGGAGTTTCCTTCTGCAAGCCCAAAGCCTGACGGATTACGTAAATCCGTTCATCGGGACAAAAGGGATGGGACACACTTTCCCCGGAGCCTGCGTTCCGCACGGAGCTATTCAACTGAGCCCCGATACCGATACGATTCCGCACAATGTAAACGGCGTATACCAGAAAGAGGTATACCGGTATTGTGCCGGCTACCAATACGACGACAAATCCATCGTAGGCTTCAGCCATACCCACATGAACGGTACGGGCCACTCGGACCTGGGCGACATCCTGCTTATGCCTACCGTAGGAAGTATCCGGCTAAATCCCGGCGTGAAAGAAGATACCCGCACAGGCTACCGGTCGGCTTACGAGCACACGGACGAAACAGCCCGCCCGGGTTATTATTCCGTGGTATTGAAAGATTATTCGATAAAAGCGGAACTTACCGCCACCGAGCGCGTAGGCGTGCATCGATATACTTATCCGGAAGGAGAAGGAAACCTGATTATCGACTTGAACCACGCTATTTACAACTATGCCGGCAAAGTGCTATGGAGCAGCTTGAGGGTAGAAAACGATACTTTGCTGACCGGTTACCGGATTACCAACGGATGGGCGCGGGTCAACCCGGTATATTTCGCCGTTTCGTTATCCAAACCGATTGTGAGGTACGGCGGGAAAGAGTTGAGCCCGTCGGCCGTATACAAAGGCTTCTGGCGTAAATTCGACCAGGAGCATAACTTCCCGGAAATGGCCGGACGCGACCTGAGAGCTTCCTTCGTGTTCGATTGTACCGACGGAAAACCGTTGGAAGTAAAAGTAGCTCTATCCGGGGTAAGCACGGCTGGAGCGATGGAAAACCTGAAGGCCGAAGCGGCAGGAAAATCGTTCGATTTCCTGCATGCAGAGGCCGAAAGGAAATGGGAGGAAGCGCTTTCCGCCATCCGGGTAAAAGGGGATTCCGACAAAATGGCGAACTTCTACACCTCGTTGTACCATACCCTCATCAACCCGTCGGTTTATACGGATACGGACGGGAACTACAGAGGAGTAGACCAGAACACGCACCAGGCCGGCGACTTTACGAATTATACCGTCTTTTCGTTGTGGGATACTTTCCGGGCCTTGCACCCGTTATTCAATATAATAGACCCCGAGAAAAGCCGGGATATGCTCGCCTCCCTGTTGCAGCACTCGCAGCAAAGCGTACATAAAATCCTTCCGGTGTGGTCGCACATGGGAAACGAAAACTGGTGCATGATCGGTTACCATGCCGTTTCGTTGCTGGCCGACGGAATAACCAAAAATATCCCGGTGGACAAGGGGTTGGCTTTAGAAGCGATGTTGAGCAGCTCCAACCTGCCGTATTACGACGGGATTGCTTCTTATAAAAAACTGGGCTATGTGCCTTTGGAAGAAAATGCAAGTGCGGCGTCCATTACCTTGGAATATGCGTACGACGATTGGACGATTTACCATACGGCTGAAAAAACGGGAGAAAAAGCGATAGCGGAAACCTATAAAAAACGGGCGGCAAACTACAAGCATGTGTTCAATCCGGCAAACGGATATGCCTGTGCACGCCATGCAGACGGCCGTTGGATGGAGAATCCGGATATATACGATACTTCCGGACAGGGGTTTATAGAAGGAAACGCGTTGAATTACTCTTATTTCGTTCCGCACGATGTAAAAGGGTTGATTGCCTGCATGGGAGGCGATAGAGCTTTTATCCGCGGATTGGACAATTTGTTTACCGATACACTTCCCGCCTCTGCTTTCGAACATACCGAAGATGTAACGGAAGAAGGCATCCTCGGCAGCTACGTTCACGGAAACGAGCCGAGCCACCATGTGCCTTATTTATATATGTGGACTTCGCAACCCTGGAAAACGGCGGAACGCATCCGCGAAATTTTCGACAAGATGTATCAAAACCGCATCGACGGCCTGTGCGGGAATGACGATTGCGGGCAAATGTCGGCCTGGTATGTCTTTTCGGCTATGGGCTTCTATCCGGTTTGCCCGGGCAGCGACCAATATGTATTCGGGGCACCGGCATTGGACGAGGCGGAGATTCGGTTGGAAGACGGCAAAACGTTCCGCATCACGGCCGAGAACCTTTCCGGGCAGAACAAATACGTAAAAACGGTTTTCTTAAACGGGAAGCCCTACACGAAAGCGTATTTAACCCATCAGGATATAATGAACGGCGGCACATTGCGTTTCGTGATGGCCGGCAAACCCGGTAAACGAGCCTACAGGGAAAGTGAAAAGCCTTACTCTTTGTCGAACGATATAAATTAAAACACCATGAATCAGTTGAAAACTACGCTGACAGGTTTATGCCTGCTTTGTATAGCGACCCTGTGTTATGCCGGCGAGTTGCGTACCATCCCGGCCGTACAAGCCATCGAAACGGGGAACGGAAGCTGGCCGGTAGGAAATACCGTCGGCATCTCTTTTCCCGCTGCCCTGGAAAACGAAGCCGAAATGCTCCGGCTCTATTTAAAAGAAGACTTCGGAATCCAGGCCGAGCAGGTTCCGGCCCACGGAACGATTCGTTTGATTTTGGACCCGTCTTTCCGACCCGGAAAAGAAGACGGTTATTCCATCGAAACAGAGGACACGATCCGGATAAAGGCGGCCTCTGCCGCCGGCATATTTTACGGCATCCAAACATTGCGCCAGTTAATTACCCGGGCCGACGGCACCTGCCGGATTCCCCGGGTGACGGTTCGGGATTATCCGGCTTTTCCCTGGAGAGCCTTTATGCTCGACGAGGCCCGCGCTTTTAAGGGCAAGGAGGTGGTGAAAGGATTGCTGGACGAAATGGCGCGGCTTAAGTTGAATGTTTTTCATTGGCACCTTACCGACGACCAGGGATGGCGAATCGAAATAAAGAAGTATCCCGAACTCACCCGTACAGGCGCATGGCGCGATTCCACGCAGCTCGGAGGGTATAGAGGCACTACGTTCGACGGCATCCGCCACGGCGGGTATTATACCCAGGAGGAAATAAAGGAAATTATCGGGTATGCGGCCGAGCGCCACATCCTCATCGTACCCGAGTTCGAGATGCCGGGGCACGAAAGTGCGGCCATCGCCTCTTACCCCTGGCTGGGAACCACCGGAAAAGAAATAAAAGTTCCCTGCCGTTTCGGCGTGCAATACGAAGTAATGGATGTTACTTCGCCGGAAGTCCGGAAATTTATCGAAGATGTATTAGACGAAATCATCGCGTTGTTTCCTTCGCCGGTTATCCACATCGGCGGGGACGAAGTGAAATACGACCAATGGAAAGCGTCTGGCAAAGTACAGCTATACCGGGAACAAAACGCCATCGAAACGCCGGCCGACCTGCAAATCGTATTCACCAACAGCATCTCGCATCTGTTGAAGCAGAAAGGACGCCGGATGATGGGATGGAACGATATTACCGGGAATAAAATCCACGAATATCATTCGGAAACGGATGCCACCGCCAAACACAAGCTGGCGGCAGGCACCATCGTACAGTTCTGGAAAGGGGACATACAGTTGGTGGAACAAACGGCCCGCCAGGGGTACGACGTGGTAAACTCGTATCATTACATGACTTACCTGGATTACGACTATAAAAAGATACCGCTACGGCAAGCCTACGACTTCAATCCGGTTCCCGAAGGGTTGCCTCGCGAGCTCGAACCGAAGATTTTAGGGTTGGGCTGCCAGATGTGGGGTGAAGAAATCTTGTCGAACGCCCGCATGTACCGTATGATATTCCCCCGCATCGCCGCTTACGCAGAAAGCGGCTGGACATTGCCGGCACAGAAGGATTATAACGCGTTTATCCGGGCATTGGATAAATTCGCAACAATCTGGGAAGCGAAAGGGTACGCGGTATACAAACCGGAATAGAACCCGGTTCCCGTTTTCACGCCTCCTTTCTCTCCGTAATTTTTCCCGGATACACACGAAGGAAGCACCTAAGGCATTAAGCAGCATGGCTTTCCTCGCGATTGTGCGAGCCATGCTGCCCGGGCCTGCAAAGCAACCTCGGTATCCCCAATCCAAAGCGCCACGTATCCCCTCTTTATTTTTTCCCACAAGCAACCGACCCGGTAGTTCGACAACTATCAAAAGTACTTTTCATAACTATGAAAAGTTCTCGCCACCATGATGAAAAGTTCTTTTCACAGTTATCAAAAGTTATTTTGATAGCTATGGAGTTATTTTTCCTTAATTCTCTATCCTGCCGGCGTAAAAACAGGGGATAAAACGAACAAGTTTATATTATATAAACGTAGAACCAATAATAAAACGAATATGGGAATAGCATTCGGATTATACGCCACGCCGCAACCGCGAGGCAAAGAAAGCAGAGAGGCCAAGCATGCACGCGCACTCGCCTGCGGAACAAAAACATTAAACGACATCTGTTACGTACTTTCCGACCGGTGTACCCTTACATCGGCGGATATAAAGGGCGTATTGGACGGACTGGCGGGTTACATCCGCGAATCGCTCGAGTACGGGTACCACGTCGAACTGGAAGGATTGGGCATTTTTTCGCCTTCGCTAAGAAGCCGCCCGCAAACACTGCCGTCGGGAAAACAAACCGTTAAAGCGGAAGTAGCCGGGATTAATTTCCGCTGCGCATGCGAGTTGAAAGCGGCCGTACGCCGGATAAAAATAAATCCGGTAAAAACGACAAGCACGCCTTTCGACCTCGAAGAACGGAAAAAAAGAATGACCGACTACCTGCAAAAACACCCTTACCTGAATATAACGGACTACAGGAGCCTGAACAGTTGCACCTACTACCGGGCCAAACAGGACTTAAACCGATTCCTGGCCGACGGCATTCTCCGCCAGGCAGGCCGGAACAGCCACAAAAACTACCTCCTCATACAACAAGGATAAAGAGTACGGGCTCCGGGCGGCATACACCAGCGCCCGGAACCCGGTTATTGCCGTTTTACCTCGACTGTGTACGGCACGGCATTCCGGTCTTTCCGCGCAGCATTGCGCATCAATCCCAGCGTTACCGTATACGTTCCTTTTTTCAGTTCGCCTGTCCAGGAAGGATACGTTTCGTCGGTTACATTGTTTCCGTCGGCATCCCGCACCACGAACACGAAGCCTGTATTTTCCGACGAAACGGCAACCGTGTACGTCCCGTCGGCCGCCACCTTCAATGTGTACGTACACGTTTCGTAGCCCTTTACGGTTCCCGCCGTATCCAGCACCACAACTTCCGGCCGGACGGTAACCACCGGCCTTTCCCCTGCCGGCCTGCTCGACGGCCTGCCGGTGCATCCCGCCCCGGCCAACACGAAAAGAAGGGGGAACACAATCATTATCTTATTATTCATATCATTCGCTTTTTGTTATCCGGTACTTTCCTTATTCAGCGGAAATACACGAAAAGAAAAACAGACCGGAAAGGAAAAAGTTTTTTTCCGGACAAAAAACGCATGAATTCCCGGCTTATACAAACCCAAACGGCAGCCCGGCGAAACTGCAAAAAGAATATCCGTTTTTCGAAACAAAACCCTTACCTTTGCCCGGAAGAGTACGATAATATAAAATAACGAACCATGCAGTTATCACTGGACCAAAAAGACATTTCGAAATTCCTGATGGTGGGCGATAAAGTGCTTATCAAGCCCAAGCAACCGCAAAGCCAGACGAAGACCGGGCTTTACCTGCCTCCCACCGTGCAGCAAACCGCCAAGATACAAAGCGGATACATCATCAAGGCCGGCCCCGGCTATCCGTTGCCTTCGCAAACCGATGAAGACGAAGTGTGGAAGCAGAAAGAAAACGAAGTACATTACCTCCCGCTGCAAGCCCGCGAAGGCGACCTGGCCGTGTACCTCCAAAACTCGTCGTTCGAGATTGCCTTTAACGACGAAACGTATGCCATCGTTCCGCATTCTGCTATCTTAATGCTGATAAGGGATGAAGAATTGTTCAAATAAAAACATTTATTTTATCATTTTATTTACGTATTCGCTTTTTTGATGTACTTTTGCATCCGAACAACTAATAACAACCGTTACATTATTCAAATCAAATGAATAAAATCGTAAGCAAGGAGCGGTTTTCCGAAAACGTGTACAAACTCGAAGTGGAAGCTCCCCTGATTGCCCGTTCCCGCAAGGCCGGGCATTTCGTTATCGTGAAGGTAGGAAAAACCGGCGAACGCATTCCGTTGACCATTGCGGCCGCCGACAAACAGAAAGGAACCATTACACTGGTTATCCAAACGATAGGCGCCTCATCGAAAAAAATATGCGCCCTGAATCCGGGCGATTATATTACCGATTTGGTAGGGCCGTTAGGACAGGCCACCCATATCGAGCAGGTAGGCACGGTAGTATGTGCGGGCGGCGGCGTAGGGGTAGCTCCCCTCCTGCCCATCGTCGAAGCGATGAAACTGGCCGGTAACCGGGTAATCGTGGTACTGGCGGCACGTACCCGGGAGCTGGTTATCCTCGAAGAACAGATGAAAGCGTTCGCCGACGAGGTAGTAGTGATGACCGACGACGGCTCGTACGGCAAAAAAGGTCTCGTTACCAACGGGATACAAGAAATAATCAACCGCGAGAAAGTAGACTTGTGCGTTACGATAGGGCCGGCCGTAATGATGAAGTTCGTATCGCTCCTCACAAAAAAATACGCCATCCCCACCATCGCGTCGCTCAACACGATTATGGTAGACGGAACCGGTATGTGCGGCGCCTGCCGCATCACGGTAGGAGGCAAAACCAAGTTCGTATGCGTAGACGGGCCCGAATTCGATGCCCACCAGGTGGATTTCGACGAAATGATTATGCGCCTGGGCGCCTATAAAGAACTGGAAAATAAAGATTAACCCGGATAATAGCTGTAATATGACAACGGAAGAAAAGATAGCAGCCCTGCGTAGCGAGCCCTGGCGGGAAGCGTTACGTAAAAGCCTGAAAAATAAAGACCGCATGGGTATCCCCCGTGTACGGATGAACGAGCTCGACGCCGGTTACCGGAGCCGTAACAAGGAAGAGGTAAACCGGGGGCTTACGGCCGAACAGGCGCGTACCGAGGCGCAACGGTGCCTCGACTGCCCCAATCCTACCTGTATGACTGGTTGCCCGGTAAGCATCAGCATCCCCACCTTTATCAAGAACATCGAGTGGGGCGAGTTTCTCGAAGCGGCACGCGTATTGAAAGAAACCAGCGCGCTCCCGGCGGTTTGCGGACGGGTATGCCCGCAGGAAAAGCAATGCGAAAGCCAATGTATCTATACGCAAAAGCTGAACAAGCCGGCCGTAGCCATCGGTTACCTGGAGCGGTTTGCCGCCGATTACGAGCGCGAAAGCGGAAACATCTCGGTTCCGGAGAAGGCGCCGGCCAACGGCATTAAAATCGCGGTGGTAGGCTCGGGGCCGGCCGGGCTGTCGTTTGCCGGGGAAATGGCCAAGCGGGGATACGAGGTAACGGTATTCGAGGCGCTGCACGAAATCGGGGGCGTATTGAAATACGGAATTCCCGAGTTCCGCCTGCCGAACGAAATCGTGGACGTGGAAATCGACGGGTTGAAAAAAACGGGCGTACAGTTCGTAACGAACTGCATCGTAGGCAAAACCGTTTCGTACGACGATTTGCACGACGACGGGTTCCGCGGCATTTTCGTAGCCAGCGGCGCCGGGTTGCCTAACTTTATGAACATCCCGGGCGAGAACCTGATCGGCATCATGTCGAGCAACGAATACCTTACCCGTGTAAACCTGATGGACGCCGCCAACCCGGAAACCGATACGCCGGTGCTTATCGGTAAAAAAGTGGCGGTTATCGGCGGGGGGAACACGGCGATGGACTCGGTGCGTACCGCCCGGCGGCTGGGTGCCGAACGGGCCGTTATCGTGTACCGCCGCAGCGAGGAAGAGATGCCGGCCCGGATAGAAGAGGTGAAACATGCGAAAGAAGAAGGGGTAGAGTTCCTCACGTTGCATAATCCCATCGAATACATCGGCGACGAGAAGGGCCGCGTAAAACAAATGGTATTGCAGAAAATGGAATTGGGCGAAGCGGACGCTTCGGGACGCCGCCGCCCGGTGGCGATACCGGGAGCCACGGAAACGCTGGAGGTAGACGAAGTAATCGTAAGCGTGGGCGTATCGCCCAACCCGTTGGTGCCGAACGCATTCAAAGGGCTGGAAGTATCGCCGAAAGGTACCATCGTGGTGAATCGGGACAATATGCAGAGCGCCCTGCACGACGTGTTTGCCGGAGGCGACATCGTGCGCGGAGGGGCGACGGTCATCTTAGCGATGGGCGACGGCCGGCGTGCAGCCCAGGCGATGGACGAACACTTGAAAACAAACAGATAAACGGCATGGATTAAACTATCCGACGAGAAAATACGACACGAAAACGACGGCCGGGCACGAATTATCCCTTTACAGGATAAGGACGCCCTGCCGTTGTTTCGTTCCGTGCCGCCCGTCTGTTTTATGCGCCCCTCGCTCCCTGTGTATTACCGGCGTTATCTGAATGGCGTGCCGTTTCGCCGGCACACCGGGGTTATCTATGCTTTATTAACGCCTCCTAAATATTTATAGGTTGTGCAATCATCGGGGTTTCTCTACCTTTGCCAGAAATTTTCAATGTATGCTGCGGTTGCTCGTTATTTTATTACTCGCCTACCTGGCTGGAAATGTGTATATTTTATTCCGGGGGTGGCAGGCTTTTAAACCGGGAAAAACCGGAAAGAAAGTAGTTTTCGTGCTCGTTGTCGCACTATTGGCTGCCTTATTCCCTGCCTTGTTTCTGCAACGGACATTGCTCCCGGCAGCCGGTTCGGGAGCCCACCTGCTCTACGAGACAGGAAGCGGCTGGCTGATTTTTACCTTATATATGGTAGCCGGATTACTTCTGGCGGATATAGTCCTGCTCGCAGGAAAGCTATTCAAGTGGAAACCTTTTGCCGGGAAACCGTTACGAACCAACTACCGCCGGTATAGTTTCTGGAGTATCTTCGCACTGGTTATCATCATTTTATCAATCGGATATTACCGGTATCAACACCCTTCCACGCAAGTTTTCAACATAGTTATCAACAAGCCGTTGCAGTCGGGGGATAAAGCTCTCCGGGTGGTAGCCGTAAGCGACGTTCACCTGGGCTACGGCACCGATAAACGGCAGTTGCAACGGTATGTAAAAATGATAAACGACCGGCAGCCCGATTTGGTGCTTATCGGAGGCGACTTAATCGACAGCGATGTAACACCGCTCCGGAAGGAACGGATGAACGAGGAACTGGGCCGCATCCGGGCGCCGCTGGGGGTATATATGGTACCGGGAAACCACGAATATATAGCCGGCATCCGGGAAAGCGAACAGTTTATCCGTACCACCCCTGTCCGGTACCTGCGCGACAGCGTAGCCCGGCTTCCGAACGGCCTGGTAATCGCCGGCCGCGACGACGCCAGCAACCGGAACCGCGCTACGCTGGCCGAATTGCTGAAAGGCACTTCGAAAACCGCTCCGGTTATCCTGCTCGACCACCAGCCGCGCAACCTGAACGAGGCGGTAAAAGCCGGAGTAGACCTTCAATTCAGCGGGCATACGCACGAAGGACAGGTATGGCCGGTGTCGTTATGGGTAAAAAAATTGTTCGAGCTGAGCCACGGGATGCGGCACCGCGGAAATACCCGGCAGTACGTATCGTCGGGCTTGTCGCTTTGGGGGCCTCCGTTCCGTATCGGCACGCAGAGCGAGCTGGTGGTTTTCAACCTTCAATTCCGGTAACCGGCAGAGAATGCCGATGCACCTCCGAAATAGAAAATAACGTATCTGATTATGAAAGTTTTTATCCAGTCGATTGTAGCGCAAGTACTTTTTACCCCGTACATCTGGTACCGGGGGTATCAGGCACTCCCTCCATCCAAGGGGTGGCGCATCCCTTACACGCTGTTGTTTATCCTCGAGCTGGCGCTTTACTTTTTCGGGTTTATTTTCCGCAAGGAGTTGCCCGACAACGTGATGGATACGATTCAGTATATCTGCAATACCTGGTATATCGCGTCGATTTACTTAGTTCTCGCATTGCTCGTACTGGAATTGCTTCGACTGGGTAATAAACTGTTCCGGTGGTACCCGCCTTTTATCCGGAAACACTACCGGCAGGTAAAATACGCGCTGCTTATCCTGCTCCCCTGCGGGGCGGCGCTTTTGCTGGTTAACGCTTATCACCGGGTAGCGAATCCTATTATAAAAGAGGTATATATCACCGTGCCGAAAGCGGGGGGCAATCTCGACAGCCTGACCATCGTGATGATAAGCGATATGCATATCGGGGAGGTAATCGGCCGGAAGCAGGTGGAGAAATACGTTGAAATGAGCAACCGGCAGCATCCCGACCTGGTTGTTTTTACGGGGGATATGATAGACTACGACGTGCGTTATGCGGAAAAAGAAAATATCGCAGGCGTATTGCGCGGACTGAAAGCGCCGCTCGGCGTGTATGCTATTTACGGAAACCATGAGTACCGGGCGAACCGGTTTGCCAAAGACCGGTGGTTCGGAAAGGCGGGATTGACGTTGTTAAAGGATTCGGTTATCATGCCGGATTCGGCTTTTTACCTGGTAGGCCGCGACGACCGTACGAATAAAGGGCGGCAGGCGCTCCATACGTTGCTGAAAGGGAAAGACCTTTCCAAACCGGTTATCGTACTCGACCATCAGCCTTATTCGTTCGCGGAAGCGGCGATGAACGGCGCCGACATCGGATTATCAGGCCACACGCACAACGGGCAGTTATGGCCGTATCCGTTAGTAATGAAACTGATTTACGAGTGTCCGTACGGAGAATACCAAAAAGGGAACACCCGCTTTTACGTTTCTTCCGGCTTGGGTGTAGCCGGGCCGCCTTACCGGGTGGGAACGGTTTCGGAAATGGTAGTGCTTCATATCCGTTTCGAACCGGAACAGGATTTTTCCGGACAAGCAGCAGGATAACCGCTCCTATAAAAATCCGGTTTCCCCGGCATTAAAATACAACGGCACGGAAAAAGGCATTTCCTCTCCTTTTCCCGTGCCGCCGCGTTTTATTCCGGTATCCGTTAATCCATATCCTCCGGTTGAAGCTCTTCCTCGCCGGACGTATCCGAAACCGCCTGATGGCTTTCTATCAAAGCCGGCGTAGTCAAGGTACGGTTATACAAATCCGGGTCGCCCAAAACTTCCAGCGCTTTGTCGAGCACGATGTCGTCTTTCAGCGTTTGAATCATCTCGCCCTTCTGGAAATAGTAACGCTTGGCGATTTCTACCGAAATCATATCGATTATCTCCTTTTTAAACCGCTCCAAATCACGTTCCAGGTCGGGAGTCAATTTGGCGGCAAGCGCTTTGTATTCTTCCGCCGCCTCGTCCATATAGCCTTCGATTGCGGCTACTTCCTTCAGGTTCTTCAATACCTTTTCACTCTGGCGGTCGTAAGTAAAATTCTTGCTTTTCACAAATGCCTTGAACGACTCGTAATCGCTCTCGGGAAATACGAACGTTTCTATCGGGGCAATCGTTTTATGCTGCTGCGCCCATTCGGTTACGTAATCGAAAATAATATTGTCGAGGTACAGGTACATCAGCATGGTAGGCGATTTAGGTTCGTCTACCTCGAAATCGGGCGTAATGCCGCCCCCGTCGCGCACCATGCGTCCGTTAGGCGTTTTAAATACCGTCGTCAGGCTGTCGGGTACGTGCCCGGCGCTTCCGTCGGCGTTGCGGTGCGAGTAGTCGATAGCCTGGATACACCGGCCGCTCGGCGTATAATACTTCGAAATGGTAACTTTTAGCGTGCCGTTATACGGCAATTCGCGGGTAGACTGCACCAGCCCCTTCCCGAACGAACGCTGCCCCACCAGCACGGCGCGGTCTAAATCCTGCAAAGCGCCCGAAACGATTTCGGAAGCCGATGCCGAATTTCCGTTGATTAAAAGGGCCAGCGGAATTACCGTGTCGAGCGGCTCGGTAGGGGTATGGTACGTACGGTCCCATTGCCGCAGTTTTCCTTTGGTAGTGAGTACCACCTCCCCTTTCGGCACGAACATACTCAATAGCTGGATAGCGCCTTCCAGTATGCCGCCGCCGTTTCCTCTCAGGTCGAGTACCAGCGCCTTTACCCCGTGGTTCTTCCGTAAGTCTTCGTATGCGGCTCTTAACTACTGGGGGCTTTTTTGATTGAAAGTCTGCAAATAAATTTAACCGATGCTATCGTTACGCACCCCGTAATAAGTAACCGGGTTAACGGCTACGAGTTGCCGGGTTACTTCCACCACGCGGGGCTTCTTCTCGCCCGGGCGCTGTATCTTGATTTTCAGTTTCGTATTAGGCACGCCCTTGAGCAGGTCGCTCACTTCGGAGGATGTTTTTCCCACCACGTCCGTATCGTCGATAGCGAGCAACCGGTCGCCCGCTTTCAGGCCGGCCACGGCAGCCGGCATCCCTTCGTACGGCTCCACGATAATCACATGGTTATCGCGCTGGCTGATGATGGAGCCGATACCGCCGTACTCGCCTGTAGTAATCAGCTTGATTACGTCCGACTGTTCTTCCGGAAAATACTCCGTATACGGGTCGAGCCCTTTCAACATGGAATTGATGCCGCGTCCTATCGTTTTTTCTACGTCTACCGAATCTACATAAAACAACTCGACTTCCTTTACTATTGCATTGAAAATATCGAGATTCTTACTCACTTCAAAACGGTTGTCTTTTTCCTGAGCCGCCATATTTCCCGCAACAAGCAGGAACAGGAAGGCCAACACCCCTTTTAAATTTTTCGCTTTAAAACCATTGTACATATTCAACCTAATTTTTTGAGAGGTAAAAGTAAAGAATTTATAGCAGGGTTAAGCCAATATGGCATTCACTTTTAACTTTATTTGTTCCCAGTGTTTTTCAGGTATTTTGGCCCCTACCACCTCGATAATATAGCCGGCGAGCAGCGAACCGATGCGTCCGCACTGTTCCATCGTGGCATTCCGGCCGAGGCCATATAAAAATCCGGCGGCAAAATGGTCGCCCGCCCCCGTAGTATCCACCGGCTTGCCGCCGCTTACCGGCACCGGAATAACCTGATTGCCGGTACTTATCAAGGCTCCTTCCTTCCCTAACGTAACAACTGCGAACTTCACATCCGCGGCAAGCGTACGAACCGCTTCCCGGGCCGGTTGCCCGGTGTAAGCTTCGGCTTCGCTTTCGTTACAGAATAAAATATCGACGTAGCGGGGCACTAATTCGTGCAACAACGCACCGCATGAACGTACTACATTGAAATTAGCCAAGTCGAGCGCCACCAGCAGGCCGCACTTTTTAGCCAGCTCCATCGCGCGGCGCAACAGCAAACCGTTTACAATAAGGTATCCTTCTATATAAAGGCAATCGTACATCCGGAAGATTTCTTCCGACAACTCATCGGGCCCTAACGTAGCTGCCGGCCCCAGGTAAGTAGCCATCGTACGCTCGCCGTCAGGCGAAACCAGCACGGTGGAGCTCCCGGTTTCGCCGGGAACCCGGATAAAATGGGGAGTAACGCCGGCTTTTTTCAGCTCTTCGTCGTAAAAGGCCGCCAATTCATCGGTTCCGGTTTTACCGATATAGCCCGGGTTACCTCCCAATCGGGCAATCGCCCGCATGGAATTCGCCACCGAACCGCCGGGAGCACAGGTATATTCCAGGCGGCACTGGGCAGTCCGGATAGCAAGCATTTTTTCCTTGTTTATCAAGTCCATACCCCCTTTTTCGATTCCTACTTCATCCAATACGGCGTCGGTATCCAGCCGGAGTAAAATATCCACTAATGCGTTTCCAAGTCCGAGTATTCTCATTTTTCCAATTTTTTTGTGCAAAGATATTGCATATTTCAAAAAAACCTCCTACTTTTGCAGTGCAATTTCGAGAAGGGGTTACCCTTCGGATTATTCTTCCTTAGCTCAGTTGGTTAGAGCATCTGACTGTTAATCAGAGGGTCCTTGGTTCAAGTCCAAGAGGAAGAGCAGAAGCAAAGAGAATTACAAACAAATGTAATTCTCTTTTTTTATTCCTCACAAACCGGACCTCTACCCAAATCGTTGTACTCTTTTAATCTAACTGATACTCTTTTGTAA
>JAJBTJ010000041.1 GCA_020860905.1 Parabacteroides sp.
TTTTCTGTCAAGAGAAAAAAGGATGACCGCCGGTAGGCGCCGTCGGCAGACGCCACGCGGCGAGCGAAAAGCCACCCGCCGTGGTAACGGCCTAAACCGTCCTGAAAGGCAAGAAAACCAACCTTTCGCCTAAAAACCTTTATTTCTTTCTATCGAAAGAAATAAAGACCGCCGGTCACCCTCGGGAATACTATCGTAATGCAAATCGGAAAAACAAGGAATTTTACTCTCTCACAGGCAAGAACAGAAAAAGCAGTTACACACAATAAGCATGCAAATAAGATAAAAAATCGTTTCATGGTATCTATCGAAAACAAGTCAGGACCTGAAAAAACGCTATCGAGCCATGCAGCCGGTGCACATGCCCACAGCATCAGAAATAAAGCTCGCCGAAAAACCCGGGGCAATGGAAATCGGGCTCCGGCAAGTCGATAGGCGACCAGCTCAGGTAATGCGGACGCATACACGCATCGCCGCATTTGTAAAAGTTACCCAGAATCTTTTCCGGCAAATTATCCGCATCGAGCCCCATCAAATCGAAAGGAATAGCAACAGTCAAATCCCATACCGTTACTTCGCATTTCTCGGCAAACGGTTTCGACTTAATCGACGGCGAACGCCGGATACGGGCATACTCGTCGGGTTTCAGGCTATCCTTCTCGAGACGCGAGCGCCTGCGGGCCGCATCGCACGTACCCAGGCAGTTAAATTCGAAATTCATATAGGTGTCGCTATCCGGCTTTTTCATAAAGAACTCCACACAACTGTCCTGGTATACAGGCGAGCTGTCTAACCCGTTCTCGGCGCGTACCGAATGGCTCCTGACAAAGAAATGCAGGTACAAGTCTTTACTCCCCCGGGCTATATCGAATATAGCGACAGGCAAATAGGGATACGCCTGCCAATTTACCACATTGATAAACCCCCGGTAAGCTTTTTCTTCCATCACGAAATTAATGGACGATAAATCCAGCACATCCAATGTCGGCAAGTAAGGGACTTTTAATGTTTCCATCGATCTGATTGATTTCTGTAAATAAGATTAATAAACCGCTTCATTTTCCAAAAACACAAAAGAGGCAAACCGGCCACACAACCGTACCGCCGGTTTATATCGAGGTTCCGCCCGTCTTCTTTTTCTTCCGGAAAGTAAAGAGAGTGCAAACCGAAGGCAGATATAAAGCCTCGCCTTGTTTCTGCCGAGGCGCTCCCTTTCTTCATTTTAACTCCTTGGAGCAAAGATAACAAAAAGAAATTAAAAACAAATAATAAAAAAAGCAAATACATGAGTTATCCCTTCTCTCCATCTCCCTATTACCAAAACAGATACCGGCATCAATCTTCCGAATAACACTTTGCGCAAGGCTTGTTGCATTCCGAATAAAACACAACAAATAGTTATTTTTAGCATTTGAAAAAATTTTACCCCGTGCGGCCTACCGGATTTACGCTGCGGCAGGCAAGAATTTAACCGGCGTTTTTTCGTAGTTTTGCAGCATCGTAACCGGTAATCCGCCCGCCGTATGGAAAAAATAAGAAAAGTAACACTACACGATGCGCCTGCCGTCGCCGCTATCTACAACTATTACATTTTGAACACCGTAGCCACGTTCGAAACAGTTCCGGTAACTGCCGGAGCCATGCAGGCGCGTATCTGCGAAATAGCTGCACGCTACCCTTACTTCGTTTACGAAAACGAAGCAGGCGAGTTGCTCGGCTATTGTTATATCAACACCTGGAAGAATAAAGAGGCGTACCGGGATACACTGGAAACTACGTTTTACGTAAAACCAGGCCATACGGGAAAAGAAATCGGGAAGAAACTAATGGAAGCATTACTGGCTTCGGTCCGCGACACGTCGGTACATTCGCTCATTGCCTGCATCTCGCTCCCGAACGACGCAAGCATCCGGCTTCACGCCCGGTTCGGCTTCGAAAAAGCAGCGCACTTCCGGGAAGCAGGGCGAAAGTTCGGACGCCGCATCGATGTAGAGGAATGGCAATGGCTGAAACCGGAAACGGAATAAGGGAGAACAGGCTTTTCAATCGACAACCGGTTGCCACGCATCGCCGCTTGCATACGCATCGAAACACATTTTCACCTGCTCACGGGTATTTTTTTCTTCCGCCAAAAGGGGAAGCTCGTCGAAAGCGAAGTAACCGCTTCCCACCGTTTCGATGTTCGGCTCGAAGCTGCCGCCGATAACCTCGCACAAAAAGAAAAACTTACATACGCCATACGAGTAAACAGGCAGGTTACGGTACAACCGGTCGTGCACGGCAATCAGCCGCACCGCCGCCACGTCGAGGCCGGCCTCTTCCTTTACCTCCCTTACGGCACTGGCCTTAACCGAGTCGGTTACATCCACCCAACCGCCCGGAAGAGCCCAGGTTCCGTTTTTTTCTTTTACCAGCAACAGCTTGCCGTCGTGGAAAACAGCAGCGCGTGTATCTATCTTCGGTGTTTGGAATCCCGTTTCGTTACAAAACACGGTTTTCACCTGCTCCGGCGAAAGGCCGGTTTTCAGACTCATCAACTCGGCGGAAATTTCCCGTATCCGTTCGAATCGTTCCAGGTCGAACAGGTCTTTCGAGTAAGTCAGGCCGGCCTGCGCTATAAATTGCAGCTCCATCGCCCACCGGAGCCAGGGCATTTGCACAGGTGCCTCTTCGCGTTTTTTCAGGAAATATCCCACGTCGTAGGGCGTGGCGAAATAACCGGCGGCGCCAATATGCCGCACGGAACGGCAACCCCATAACGCCAGCCCGAAATCCACGCCGGCATTCCCGGCACATTCCGCATCGTAAACCGTATCGCCGATATAGAGCATCTCTCCGGGCCGTATCGCGGCCCGCTCCAGATAGGTAAGCACAGGGTCGGCAGCCGGCTTCGGACAGCGGCAATCGTCCACACAAATTACCGTATCGAAATAGCCGGCCAAGCCGGAAGGAACAAAATCGGCTGCATACTCATCGTGATTTTTGGAAGTGATAATCCCCAACCGGTATCCTCGGGCCTGCAACTTTTCCAACAAAGACCGTATGCCGGCGAATACCGTAACCGAAGAAAGGTATTTCTTTACGTGGCCGTTCCATAGCCGGTTGGCTGCCGCCGTATCGGCAATTCCCAAGCGCGCCAGCGTGGTTTCGCCGGGTATTCCTAACGCAAACTTCAGGTCGTCGCGGCCCGGGCAGGGACGCCCCAATTCCGTAAGGGTATCTTCCAAGGCAGACAGAACGGCATTTTCGGTATCGATTAACGTGCCGTCGATGTCGAATACGATATGAATGTATGCCATACGTGGATGTTTTCCTCAAAAATACACGTATTTTGTACACGGAACAACCCGAAGAGGGCATTTTCCGGATATATTTTAAATATAATACTTTTAGGTTGGCCAACCCAACAACGGGACGTGAAGCAGCAGACCTTATAATAGAACCCATAAAAAGCAAATTAAAATGAAAGATGGCTATTTAGGGTAACTTTTTGCCTAATCTATTGAGTAACTTTGCATTCGATAATAGAAAGTTTATGAAAATCAATACTGAAACAAAATATTGCCAAACTTGTGGAATCCCGTTGGATATGGATTATACCAATCCGAAAGCAGACCGACACGAGGAATATTGTGATTACTGTCGGAAAAACGGAGTGAAGCTATATGACTTTTCAATGGATTATCTCATCTACCTGTGGGGACTTTTCCCCGAAGAATATTATAAAGAGGTAGGAATAAAGCATACTTCATCGGAGTTGAGGGCAATTATGTCCGAACGATTACCTGAAATCAAAAGGTGGAAGCAAAAGATAAACACCGCTCATATCCAATACGAATTAGTTATAAGAGTGCAGGAATACATCAACTGCCATTTGTTCGATGACCTCGATTCCGAAAAGCTATCCCGAGTGGCAGGTATGTCCAACTATCATTTCCGCCGTCTTTTCAAAGCAGTTTGTGGCGATAGTGTGGGCAATTATATCCGGCGATTAAGATTGGAGTACATTGCCTTTAAGTTAATATCAACAGATATTAGCGTGCCCGAACTTCTTTGTCAAATCAATTATCAAAATAAGCATACACTTTCCAGGGCATTCAAGAGTTATTTCAATTGCTCCATCCCCGAATTTCGTAAAAGACATTCAACCGCTTGCCCGGAGGGAATAAACCCTGTACGAGTGGAAGTAAGTATTGAAAAAGTACCCGCCATCCGTATTGCCTATTTGAAATTGGAACGAACGCAGAATACCGGCTATAATTTTGCTCTCTTATGGAAACAGGTGTTGCAATTTGCCGAAAGCAACGAATTATCCTCAAAAGGATGCAAATACGTAAGCCTGACGCTCGATTATCCTTTTATTACGCCTGAAGAACAGAGCCGTTTTATGGTCGGAGTAACTTTGCCGCAATCAGTTGAACCACCTAAGGGTTTCGGCATCTACGAAATTCCTGCGGGCGAATACGCCATATTCCGTTTCAAAGGATTATACCATGAGCTAAACAGGGTATACCGTTATATTTACCTTGACTGGCTACCCACCAGTGGGTATACCTTGCGGGAACCGTTCACTTTCGAAACTTATATCAATACACCCGATAAAACTCCTGCTTCGGAACTGATAACGGATATTTATATCCCTGTTATGAAGAAAGAGAAATGAATTATATCAAGAAACAGAGAACCAATTAAAAAAAAGAAAACAATATGAATTACAGAGAGAATGCGATACATTGTGTCAAGGATACGATATTGCCCATGCAAAGAGAACAATTTGAAGCGTGTGGTCGCTGTTTAGACGAACAGTACAGACGATATGGGAATACGGAGTGGCTTCATGCCAAGACCATTGAAGAAGGACACGTTTATGAAATCGGTTACCCTGCATGTGTGTGTCCCGACGTGGCAAGCGGAAAAGTAAAAGACGCATCCCATTGCGAATGCTCACGCCAGAGCATACTCTATATTATCGGAAATTTATTGCCCGATAAACATATCAGCGTGGAAATAATCGAAACCGTTTTGGGCGGTGCAGAAAAATGTCGTTTCAGGGTAACTGTGGATTGAG
>JAJBTJ010000139.1 GCA_020860905.1 Parabacteroides sp.
CTATTATTAAACAGCAAGTAAGTAATAATTAATATATTGAGAAATGGATACAAAGATTCAGGAACTCACCGATAAAATCTACAAAGAAGGTGTAGAAAGAGGGAACACAGAGGCGGAACGCATTATCAGCGAAGCCAAGGCACAGCAAGAGTCGATTATCGGCAAAGCCAGGAAAGAGGCAGAGCAGATTGTGGCAGGCGCCCGGAAGAATGCAGCCGAATTAAAGAAGAATACCGAAGCCGAATTGAAATTGTTCGCCTCGCAGATGGTGGAAGCCTTGAAGAGCGAGATTGTTAACCTGATTACCGGGCAAATTACTTCTTCCAATGTAAAAGCGGCCGTTGCCGATCCGGCATTTATGCAAAAAGTGATTCTTACGCTGGTAAAAGAGTGGGGCGAAAAAGAATCGCTTACCGTCCAGACAGCCGATGCAGCAGCCCTTACCGCTTATTTTGAAGCCAACGCCAAGAACTTGCTGAATAAAGGCGTTAAAATACAAAAAGTGAACGGTAAAGACGCATCGTTCAGTATCCTCCCGGCCGATGGCTCTTACAAAATCACGTTCGGCGAAGATGAATTCGTTGCTTTTTTCAAAGAGTTCCTGCGTCCTCAACTTGTAGAAATGCTTTTCTGATATGAGTAAGTATTATGCGTTAATTGCAGGTTTACCCAATATCGCTATCGACGACAGTAAGCTCACCTATTCCGTAGGCACGTTTCGCGACGAGATTTACGATTCGTTGTCGGCGGCAGACAAAGCATTGGTCGACCTGTTTTTCTACAAATTCGATAATAAGAACCTGCTGGGTTACCTGCGGAATCCGGAAACGGCTTTCGACCCGAACGGCCGTATCAGCCCTTCGGAAATGGAAGAGCTGGTAAAAGCCGTAAAAGGAGGCGACACCTATAAAAGTCCGCATGTACCTCCATACTTCATTTCCTTTCTCGAAGAATACTTCCGTGCGGAAAAGCCGGACGATATTTCCTGGGAAGACCGGTTGGCCTCCTATTATTACGAGTACGCCATGCAGGCCCCGAACAAATTCGTTGCATCGTGGTTCGAGCTGAACCTCAATATCAACAATATCCTGGCCGCTCTGATTGCGCGTAAATTCGGGCTCGACAAGAACCTGTATATCGTAGGGGAAAACGAAGTAGCCGAAGCGATACGTAATTCGAACGCCCGCGATTTCGGGCTCGGCGAATCGCTCGATTACCTGCCCGCATTACAGCGTATCCTGGAAGAGCCGGATTTGGTGGAGCGCGAACGTAAAACCGATTTGTTGAAATGGAACTGGATCGATGACAATACGTTCTTCGATTATTTTACCATCGAGCGGGTAATCGCTTACCTCCTCCAACTGGAAATGATAGAACGCTGGGTAAAGTTAGACAAAGCGAAAGGCGAGCAGATGTTCCGTGCGCTGATTCGGGGGATGAAACACGAAAGCGTTGCTGCGCTGGAAGAATTTAATAGAAACAATAATAAATAAGATATGGCTACGAAAGGAGTTGTAAAAGGGATCGTTGCGAACCTCGTAACGGTCGAGGTAGACGGTCCTGTTTCGCAGAACGAGATAGGTTACATTTCCGTAGGCGGCGTAAGGCTGATGGCGGAAGTAATTAAAGTAATCGGGAAGAATGCCTACGTACAGGTTTTCGAAAGCACCCGGGGCATGAAAGTAGGGGATGAAGCCGAATTCGAAGGCCACATGCTCGAAGTAACGTTAGGCCCCGGCATGTTGTCGCGTAACTACGACGGATTGCAGAACGACCTGGATAAAATGGAAGGCGTATTCCTGAAGCGGGGCGATTATACTTTTCCCCTGGACAACGAAAAGCTGTGGGACTTCAAGCCCATCGCCAAGCCCGGCGATAAGGTGGTTGCCAGCGACTGGCTGGGCGAAGTGGACGAAAACCACCAACCCCATAAAATTATGGTTCCTTTCAAGTTCGAAGGAACCTATACGGTGAAAAGCGTTGCCGAGCCCGGACTGTATACGATTAACCATCCCATCGCCGTATTAACGGATGCAGACGGAAAAGACATCGAAGTAACGATGATTCAGCGTTGGCCGGTAAAACGGGCAATCACTGCCTACAAAGAAAAGCCGCGCCCTTACAAGCTGCTCGAAACCGGCGTGCGTACCATCGATACTATCAATCCGATAGTGGAGGGAGGAACCGGATTTATCCCCGGCCCGTTCGGAACCGGGAAAACCGTGTTGCAGCACGCCATATCCAAGCAGGCCGAAGCCGATATCGTGATTATCGCAGCCTGCGGCGAGCGAGCCAACGAAGTAGTGGAAATCTTTGCCGAGTTCCCCCACCTCGAAGACCCGCATACCGGCCGGAAGCTGATGGAGCGTACCATTATTATTGCCAACACGTCGAACATGCCTGTTGCCGCCCGCGAGGCGTCGGTATATACGGCCATGACGATTGCCGAGTATTATCGAAGCATGGGGTTGAAAGTGTTACTCATGGCCGACTCTACCTCCCGTTGGGCACAGGCCTTGCGTGAAATGTCGAACCGGCTGGAAGAACTTCCCGGTCCCGACGCTTTCCCGATGGACTTGTCGGCCATTATCGCCAACTTCTATGCCCGCGCAGGTTTCGTACACCTGAATAACGGGGCCACCGGCTCAGTTACCTTTATCGGTACGGTATCTCCGGCCGGAGGTAACCTGAAAGAGCCCGTTACCGAAAATACCAAGAAAGTGGCCCGTTGCTTCTATGCCTTGGAGCAAGAGCGCGCCGACCGGAAACGGTATCCGGCCATCAACCCTATCGACAGTTATTCCAAATACATCGAGTATCCCGAATTCGAGGAATACATCAGCGAACATATCTCGCCCGAGTGGACGACGAAGGTAAATGAAATCAAAACCCGTATGCAACGGGGGAAAGAGATTGCCGAGCAAATCAATATCCTCGGCGACGACGGCGTGCCGGTAGATTACCATATCACGTTTTGGAAGTCGGAGCTGATCGATTTCGTGATTTTGCAACAGGATGCTTTCGATGCCATCGATGCGATGACACCTCTGGAGCGCCAGGAATATATGCTCGACAAAGTAATCCGGATAAGCCGGACGGAATTCAAGTTCGATACGTTTACCGAAGTGATGGAATATTTCAAGCAAATGATTAACCTGTTCCGTCAGATGAACTATTCGGAATATAAAAGCGACCAGTTCTTCGAATTCGACGAGAAGCTGGACACGTTGGTAAAAGAAAGAATGGTTACAAGCGAAAATTAAAAACTATGGCAAAAGCGTTTCAAAAGATATTTACCAAGATTACCCAGATAACGAAAGCCACCTGTACGTTGAAAGCTACGGGGGTAGGGTACGACGAATTGGCCTCGGTCGACGGTAGGCTGGCACAAGTTGTAAAAATCGCCGGCGACGAAGTAACGTTGCAGGTATTTTCCGGGACGGAAGGCATTCCTACCGATGCCGAAGTGATATTTATGGGAAAGGCGCCTACGCTGAAAGTGGGCGACCAATTGGCCGGCCGTTTCTTTAATGCGTACGGCGACCCCATCGACGGCGGCCCTGTTCCTGAAGGGAAAGACGTGGAAATCGGCGGCCCGTCGGTAAACCCCGTACGCCGTAAACAACCGTCGGAGTTGATTGCCACCGGTATTGCAGGCATCGACTTGAACAATACGCTGGTAACCGGACAGAAGATTCCGTTTTTCGCCGACCCCGACCAGCCGTTCAACCAGGTGATGGCGATGGTAGCCTTGCGGGCGCAGTCGGACAAGATTATCCTGGGCGGTATGGGTATGACGAACGACGACTACCTGTTCTTCAAAAATACCTTCAGCAATGCCGGCGCGTTAGACCGCATCGTGAGCTTTATCAATACCACCGAAGACCCTTCGGTCGAACGAATCCTGATTCCGGATATGGCGCTTGCCGCTGCCGAGTATTTCGCCGTGGAGAAAAACGAGAAAGTGCTGGTGTTGCTTACCGACATGACGAACTATGCCGATGCGCTGGCTATCGTTTCCAACCGTATGGACCAGATTCCGTCGAAAGACTCCATGCCCGGCTCGCTCTATTCCGACCTGGCCAAGATATACGAAAAAGCGGTTCAGTTCCCCGACGGAGGCTCTATCACCATCATCGCGGTAACCACCCTTTCGGGCGGCGATATTACCCATGCCGTACCGGATAACACCGGGTATATTACCGAAGGCCAGTTGTATCTGCGCCGCGACAGCGACATCGGGAAAGTAATCGTAGACCCGTTCCGGAGCTTGTCGCGTTTGAAACAGTTGGTAACCGGCAAGAAAACCCGCGAAGACCATCCGCAGGTAATGAACGCCGCTGTGCGTTTGTATGCCGATGCCGCGAATGCGAAAACGAAGCTGGAAAACGGGTTCGACCTGACGGATTACGACGAGCGTGCGTTAGCTTTCTCGAAGGATTACTCCGATAAGCTGCTGGCCATCGACGTAAATCTGGATACTACCGAAATGCTCGATGTAGCCTGGGACTTGTTTGCCGAGCACTTCAAGCCTGCCGAAGTAAACATCAAGCAGTCGTTAGTAGATAAATATTGGAAAAAAGATTAATCAAGCCCGGCGCTCAGGCGGTTCGCCGCCCGGATGCCGGATACGAACGATACCTATATGGCCATTAAGTTTCAATATAATAAAACCTCGCTTCAACAGTTGGAAAAACAACTGAAAGTACGCGAGCGCGCCTTGCCCACCATCAAAAGCAAGGAAAGCGCGTTGCGGATGGAAGTAAAACGAACCAAAGACGAAGCGAAAGCATTGGAACTCCGGCTCGAGCAAGAAATTCACGGATACGACAACATGGCTGCCTTGTGGAACGAGTTCAATCCCGAACTTATCCGGGTAAAGGACGTGCATCTTTCCGCCCGGAAGATAGCCGGAGTAGTGGTACCTGTGCTCGATGAGATAGAATTCGGGATAAGCCGCTACAGCCTGTTTAATGCACCGGCTTGGTATACCGAAGGAATCGAGTTGCTCAAACGGCTCGCCCATACCGGGATAGAAGCCGAGTTTGCCAACATGAAGCTGGAGTTATTGGAGCATGCGCGGAAGAAAACCACTCAAAAAGTAAACCTTTTCGAGAAGGTGCAGATTCCGGGCTACCGCGATGCGATACGGAAAATCAAGCGGTTCATGGAAGATGAAGAGAGCTTGTCGAAGTCGTCGCAGAAAATCATGAGAGCGAATCAGGAGAAACGGAAACAAAAAGAGGAGGCTGAGTCATGATTACGAGAATGAAGAAATACACTTTCCTGGTGTACTATAAAGATTACGACCGGTTTCTGGAAGAAGTGCGGAACCTGGGTGTAGTGCACATCCAGGAAAAGATGCAAGGTACGCCCGAGAACGCCGGGTTGCAGGAAAACCTGCGCCTTTCGAACCGGCTTGCCGCAGCGCAGAAAGTACTCCGGCGCATCGACGTAAAGCCGAAAGAAGGGAAAGGCGATGCCGCCCGCGGATTCGAGGTGCTGGACGAGGTAGAGAACTTGTTGAACGAAAAGGCGAGCCTTACGCAGCAGCTCCAGGGCTATGCGAAAGAAATGGCCGCCCAAGAAGTATGGGGTGACTTTAATCCCGCCGATATCCGCCGGCTGCGCGACGCCGGCTACCGGGTCACGTTTTATGTGTGTCCCGCAAGCGCTTTCGACCCAGCGTGGGAAACCGAGTACAACGCGGTGAAAATCAATACGCTCAACTCGAAAGTTTATTTTATCACGATTACGCCGTTAGGCTTGCCGCCGGCGCTCGATGTGGAAACGGTAAAGTTGCCGGCGTATTCGCTCGGTGAATTGTCGGCTATGTCGGACAAGGCGAAAGCCGGAGTCGAGGCGATAGACGAACGATTGGCGGCCGTGGCCGGGAACGATATGCCGGCGTTGCAGGCGGCCCGGGAGCAGGTACGCTCGGAAATCGAGTGGTCGCAAGTGAAATTGAACACCGAATCGGCAGTCGACGATAAACTGATGTTGTTGCAAGGATGGGCCCCGGCATCGAAAACAGAGGAAATAGCCGGCTTTCTCCGCAAAGAAGACGTTTACTTCGAGGTTGCCGACCCGCAGCCCGGCGACGACGTGCCCATCGAGCTCAACAACAAAGGCTTCTTTAAACTGTTCGAGCCTATCATGCGGCTTTACATGTTACCGAAGTACAACGAGCTGGATTTGACTCCGTTCTTTGCCCCGTTCTTTATGGTATTCTTCGGATTGTCGCTGGGCGATTCGGGGTACGGATTGTTCATGGTATTGGGCGTAACCATTTACCGGATGGTAGCCAAAAATATCAGTCCCTCGATGAAGCCGATTCTTACGCTGGTGCAGATTCTGGGAACCACCACCTTCTTCTGCGGGTTGCTTACCGGAACATTCTTCGGATTCGACCTATACGGTAACGGCATCCCTTTCTTCGAGAAGATGCGCGATTTGATTTACCTCGACAACCAGTGGATGTTTAACCTGGCATTGATATTAGGGGCTATCCAGATTATTTTCGGCATGATACTGAAAGCCGTGAACCGCCATATCCAGTTCGGATTTGTTTACTCGCTTTCCACCATCGGCTGGATTATCCTGTTAGTGAGCGTGGCGGTAGCTTATTTCCTGCCTTCCGTATTGCGGATGGGCGGAACGGCGCATCTGGTTATACTCGGCGTGGCGGCTATCCTGATTTTCCTTTTCAACAGTCCCGGGAAAAACATCTTTATGAATATCGGGCTGGGGTTCTGGGACTCGTACAACATGGCTACCGGCTTGCTGGGCGATATCTTGTCGTACGTACGGTTGTTCGCGCTCGGCCTTTCCGGAGGTATCCTGGCCGGTGTATTCAATAGTCTGGCGGTGGGGATGAGTCCCGACAATAAGATTATAGGCCCTGTGATTATGGTGATTATATTCCTTATCGGCCATTCCATCAATATGTTTATGAATACCTTGGGAGCGATGGTGCATCCGATGCGTCTTACCTTCGTGGAGTTTTTCAAAAACTCTGGATACGAAGGCGGCGGGAAAGAATACAAACCGTTTAAAAAGTAAATAAACAAGCAACTTATCAAGAAACAAACAAAAAATAAAGATTATGGAAATGACTTCGAATTTGTTACTTGCCTACATCGGCATCGGAATTATGTTAGGTTTATCGGGTATCGGAAGCGCCTTCGGGGTAACGATTGCCGGAAACGCCGCTATCGGCGCGATGAAGAAAACCGATAATGCTTTCGGTAACTTCCTGGTTTTAACGGCGCTCCCCGGTACGCAAGGGTTGTACGGATTTGCCGGTTACTTTATGTTCCAGAGTATCTTCGGCGTGCTTACTCCGCAGATTTCGGCCATCCAGGCGGCTGCCGTGTTAGGCTCGGGTATCGCGTTGGGCGTGGTAGCCTTGTTCTCGGCCATCCGCCAGGGTCAGATTTGCGCCAACGGTATCGCAGCTATCGGGCAAGGGTACAATGTATTCGGCAATACGTTGATTTTGGCTGTATTTCCCGAATTGTACGCCATTGTAGCGCTGGCTGCCACCTTCCTGATGGGTTCGGCTTTGGCTGCTTAAAAACAAAACACCCGGAAAGAAACTTAACCGCGTACGGATGTACGGTACGCGGTTTTGTCAAGATAAAGCAGGATTCGGATACGCGATGTATCCGGGTCCTGCTTTCGTATACAGGTATCGATTTACAGGTTGTTGGGCTTTGCGTCTCTGTAGTTATATACTTTCTCTGTCTTTTGTAAGATATTGACATCCAGGAAGAACGGGTGATATGTAACATAGACCGCTTTGTGGTTTTGTACGATTTCGTACTAATTACGAACGATTGAAGAACACCTCCAGAAGTGCAGTTTTTTACATTTGGCGCATTATTCGAACGTTCCGGTAAAGGCCGGACAAGAAAAACACATTTACAACCTATTAAATTAATACGTATGAAACAGACATCCAGTTTCTTTAAAGTATTCGGCATTCCGTTGCTTTTATGGCTGTTCGCCCTACAAGCCCATGCCCAGGTTATTACGGTAACAGGTACGGTAACCGACAGCCAAGGGCCGGTAATCGGCGCCTCTGTCCATGTGGAAGGCACCACTACCGGAAGTATCACCGACCTGGACGGGAAGTACACTCTTCCTTCCGTTCCTTCTAATGCGACACTCGTATTTTCGTACATCGGTTACCAGACCCGAAAGGTGGCGATAAACGGAAAAAACCGCATCGACGTACGGTTGGAAGAAGATAACCAATTATTAGAGGAAGTTGTGGTAGTGGGCTACGGAGTACAACGTAAAAGCGACCTCACCGGCGCCGTAGCTTCTGTTAAAGCCGCCGACGCACTGAAAAGTACCCCTACCGGCAATATCTCCGACGCCTTGCAGGGGCGTATGGCCGGCGTATCCGTATTGTCGGGCTCCGGAAATCCGAGCGACGACAACACCATCCGCGTGCGCGGTATCAACTCGATTACGGCCGAAACAGGGCCGCTGGTAGTAATCGACGGGTTTATCGGCGGTTCCCTCCAGTCGCTCAATCCGGCCGACATCGCTTCCATCGAAGTACTGAAAGATGCGTCGGCAACGGCCGTTTACGGTTCGCGGGAGCCAACGGCGTGATATTGGTTACCACCAAAAACCCCGAGCGTAACAAGCTCACCGTAACACTGAATGCGTTTGCTAATATCAAAACGGTAGCTAAACACGCCGACACCCTTTCGCCGTACGAATATGCGAACCTCGTTAACGATTACGGAAAAGAATATTTCGGGTACGACGACAACCACTATTACAATGCGGAACAATTGGCTGCCTTCCAGTCCGGCCGGGCCGGTTTCGACTATGCGAAGGAAATCTTCCGCAGCCCCGCCGTTACGCAAAACTACGAACTGTCGGTAGGCGGAGGAGGGGAGAATACTACTTTCCTGGCCTCGTTGCGTTACCAGAAAGACGAGGGGATTATCAAAGAGTCGGATAGCGATATGTACAGTTGGCGCTTGAAAGTAGATACCAAAATCAAGAAATGGCTGAAGGCGGGAATGAACTTGTACGGTTATTACCGGGAAACTTCTTCTCCGCGCATCAGCCAGTACGACGGGTTGATTCAGCAAGCGCTGTACTTTCCGAATACCATCGACCCGCAGGATGAAAAAGGCGAATACAATCACTTTTTCTTCGACGGCAGCCCTACCTACAATCCGATGGGCCATATCTGGGAATCCGATAACTCCAACAAAACGTTGAACAACCGCTTGCAGGGATACGTGGAGTTCGATATTATCGACGGACTGACTTTCCGTTCCCAGTTGGGCGTACTGTTCGAAAACCGCCTGAATACTTCCGTACAGAGCGAAAAGAGCTATTATGCCTATAAGAACGAAGACAACGACGGCCCTAAAACGCAAGGCCAGGCGCGCAGCTATTGGAATACGTCGTGGTTGAATACCAATACATTGAGTTATGTAAAAGAATTCAATGCCAACCACCGTATCAACGCAACGGCCGTATTCGAGCAATCGTATGCCAATAACTACAATCATACCGGCACGGCTTACCACCTGGATTATATCGACCGTATCGGCGTAAACAACCTGGCCTGGGCCAATTCGTCGCTGAACGAGTTAGCCTCCGACCGCACGATTACTACGTTGATGTCGGGCATGTTGCGCGTTAACTACGTGTTTATGAACCGCTATATGGTTACCGCTTCCGTACGTGCCGACGGTTCTTCGCGGCTGAAAGACAAATGGAGCTATTTCCCCTCCGCCGCTTTGGCCTGGGATTTGAAGCAAGAGAGCTTCCTGAGCGACAATAACTTCATCGACCAGCTTAAAGTGCGGGTGGGTTACGGTTCCGTTGGCAACCAGGCGGTAGAGGCGTACCGTATTTATTCCAAGATGTCGCCGGTGATAACCAGTAACAATACCACGGCCTACAAAGCAGACCGCCCGGTGGCGCCTTACCTGAAATGGGAACGGAACGACCAGTTCAATGTGGGTGTGGATTTCGGCATCTTGAACGGCCGCCTGCGTTTTACCGCCGACTGGTATAACAAACTCTCCAAAGATATCTTGCTGGAGCTGGCGCAGCCTACTCACATGGGCTTCTCCGAACTGTTGATGAACTCCGGCGAAATCAAAAACACCGGCGTAGAGTTCACCGTGAGCGCCGACCCGTTTACCGGCAAAGATTTTCAGTGGCATTCCGACCTTACCTTGTCGCATAATAAAGGTACTTTCAACAAGATTCCTACCTTCAACCACCGCCAGCAGCAAGCCGGCAGTTACCAGAACCAGTTGTTCCAAATGATCGAGGGCGAGAAGTTAGGTACCTTCTGGGGTTATACCTTCGCCGGCATCTGGCAGGAAGACGAAGTGAACGCGCCCTTTACCGACGCCGACGGCAAAACCAACGGTAAAACGAACGGCCAGGTATACGGTGTGGTAGCCGGCAACTCCAAGTATGTCGACACGAATAAAGACGGCGTGCTGAACGACGCCGACCAGGGCGTTATCGGTTGCGGCCAGCCTACCTTCAACTGGGGCTGGAACAATACCTTCAACTACAAGAACTTCGATTTCTCTTTCTTCGTAGTCGGGTTCCACGGTTTCGACATCTATAACGCCACACACCAAATGGGATTCAATATGATAAGCGGGCAAAATATGGCGGCGGTAACTCCGATGCGCGATTTTCTCGACCGCTGGACTCCCGCCCATACGGATACCGACATCCCCGGGTTCGTACAAGGCGGTACGGAAAACAAAAACTTCAACAGCCACTTTGTCGAAAAAGGAAGTTTCATCAAGATGAAGAGCATCACCCTGGGCTATGCCTTGCCCGTTCCGGTTTGCCGGTCGCTCGGCATCCATCACCTGCGTGTGTATGCTTCCGTGCAGAACCCGTTCCATATCACGCGTTATTCGGGCCTCGACCCGGAAGCCACCATGGGTAGCCCGCTTGTACAAGGCGTCGACTGGGGTTCCTATCCGAATAGCCGGAATTACCTGCTCGGTTTGAATTTCTCGTTCTAACATTGAATTAAAAAAAGATAAACATGAAAAGATTACTCTATATCACAACACTCGCTGCCGGTATGCTCGCCACCTCTTCGTGTGTCGACCTGGTACAAGAGCCGCAATCGTTTATCACGGAAGAAGAATACATTGCCGGCATGGACCTCGAAGGCATACAGCAAGCCGTTTCCGCGCTTTATACGAATTTATGGTACGGTAACTACGGCCTCAATTGCCGTTTGCAGCGGTTGAACGTATGTGCCGACGACGTTACCTTCCGGGCGGCGAAAGCCAACAATCCCCTGGCCAATTACGGCAAGTTATCGCCGAACGTTACGGTCAATACCGACGATTACGACATCACCTGGTCGCTCTTTTTCAATGTGATTAACAACTCGAACAAGCTGATAAACAACACGGTTTTCCCCGACAACGAAACAGACGCCGTGGAGTTTAAAAAGGTATTGGGCGAAGCGTACTTCCTGCGCGGATTGTCTTATTTTTACCTGGTACGCCTGTACGGCGACGTGCCTTTGATTCTGAAAGCGGAAGAGGCCTCTACCTATATGCCGCGTACGGCCGTAGCCGAAATTTACGATAAGGTTATCGTACCGAGCCTGAAGACTGCGGTGGAATGGCTGCCTGCAACCGGTCGCAATACGAGCGCCACTCCCACTAAATGGGCGGCCGAAGCCTGCCTGGCCGATGTGTATCTTACGATGGCCAGCTGGCCGCTCGACAAGGGTGCGGCGTATTATTCGCTGGCTGCCGAGACGGCGGCCGACATCATAGCGAATTCGGGCCTGTACCTTACTGCCAAGTATGCGGATTTATGGAAAGAGGACAATAAGGCGCAAACGAACGAAGTGATGTTCGCCCTTCACCACAGCTCTACGTTGAAAACTGCCAGCAACTACGGCAAGTCGTATTATCCGGCTGATTTCTATCCCAATGCCGGTTGGGCCGACTATTACGGCAACGAGCGTTTCTTCCTGAATTATCCGGACGACGAACGTAAAGCTTGGAACTACATGACGACCTGGAAAGTTAAAACGGGCGAAAAGGATGCTAACAACAAAGACATCGTCAAAGATGTATATTATACGGAAAGCGGCGATAAGCTGCCTGCCATTTCCAAGTATTACGATTACGACGCCGGCGCTCCCGGAAAAAGCGCCCAGGCGAACGGTATTACATGCATCTACCGGTACGCCGACGTGTTACTGATGTACGCCGAGGCGTCGGCTCGGGCCACGAACAGTGTCGATGCCGATGCGTTGGCAGCGATTCAGGCGGTACAGAAACGGGCCGGTTATCCGGATGCGCAGTTAACTGCCACGACCGACCCGGCTGCTTTTTTAACGGCTGTATTCAATGAGCGCGGCTGGGAGTTTTTTGCGGAGATGAAGCGTTGGTTCGACTTGGTGCGGCTGGAAAAGGTAAGTGAAGTGCGGAGCGAAGCGTGGGCCGGTTCCGTTTTCCAGGCAAACAGTCATTATTATTTCCCGATTCCGTACCAGCAGATTAATTTGACCGGCTGGACGAATAATACGGGGTATTAACCGGCTTTTGGCTGAAAGAGAGAAAGGGCATTCCTACGAAAGGGATGCTCTTTTTGTTTAACGGCGACTCCTTCTTTATGGAGCCGCAGCAAGTTGGTTTTATCTTTTCAGAGCCGGGCGGGAAGCGGTTGCTTGAATCCGAAGAAAGGCACATTCTCTTTTTTTTAGTTCTCCATCTTACTGTAACTCTGCGTTTCAATTTCCTGGCAGGGTTTCTTTAAAAAAGAAACGCAACTCCGCCACAAGCAAAAAAAATTATTTTATATACCTTTGCTCTCCCTAAATCTTCTGTAGAATGAAAAAGCGATATGTTATTATACCGGTACTGCTGCTTGCTTGCCTGCTAAGCAGCCGGACAGTGCAGGCGCAGCTCGATGCAACCGTTTTTCACACCGATTACCAGATAGACCCGGAACAGAAAGGGAGTCTGTATATCGCCTTGGATAACCTGAATTTTTTCAGGGATAACGAGTTCAAAGGAAAAACGCAGGACGGGTATACGTTGCCCGGCTTTTGGGTAAAGCCCAAGCTTATTTATTATCCGTTGAAGAATATCAGGCTCGAAGCCGGCGCCTATCTGCTTAAATACTGGGGAGCGACGAAATATCCGTCGTCTGCGACCTACCAGATTTTGCCGTCGTGGAACGCCGATCAGTATCAGCATGGCTTCCGGGCATTGCCTTTCTTCCGGGCGCAACTGGCGCTTTCGAGCCAGGTCGACCTAGTATTGGGCGATATTTACGGGGGCGCCGACCATCAGCTAATCGCTCCGCTATACGACCCGGAGCGGAACCTCACCGCCGACCCGGAAGCGGGTGTGCAACTGTTGTACGACTGCCGCTTCCTGAAACTGGATGCCTGGGCCAACTGGGAAAGTTTTATCTTCCGCGACTCGCCCCACCAGGAAGCCTTTACCTTCGGATTATCGACTCGTTTCAAACTGAATGCGCCCGAATCCCGGTTTCACGTATATGTGCCGTTGCAGGTAGTTATGCAGCACCGGGGTGGCGAAATCGATACGGTTACCACTTCGTCGGTACAGACGTGGGCTAACCTGGCTGCCGGGGTAGGAGTGGCGTACAACGTAAATTGCGGCGTACTGAAACGCATCAGTCTCGAAATGGCGGCCGCTTACTTTTCGCAACAGGCGGGCGATGTGCTTCCGTTCGACAACGGATACGGTTTTTACCCGAAACTGAGCGCCGATATATACGACTTTCATCTCGAGGCGGCTTACTGGAAGTGTAAAGACTTTATTCCCCTGCTGGGCAGTCCGTTTTTCGGAGCCGTGTCTACGGCCGAACCGGGAATGACCTTCCGTCGCCCCGGCTTGTTTTACTTCGGTGCGGAGTACGGCCGCTCGTTCGGCAAAGGGTTCGAACTGGGTATCGACGCGGATGTCGTAAACCAGTTCCCGGTAACCGCTTGCTTGCCGGGCGGAGGAACCGAACGGCAAGGGTCGGCGCTGAGTTTCTCGGCCGGCGTGTATTTCCGGGTGAATACGGAGATTTTGTTGAAACGGTTTTAACGGCAAACGAAACCGACACCGGAACACGCAAATGTAATTTAACTCATCTTGTTTATACCGGCTGGGTAGAATACGCTTGATTCCTTACTTGTCGGTTTTCCGTGTAACGGTGCCGTTTATAGTGGGATGCCGGCAATAACTTCCTATTCTGTCTGTCCCTGTGAAAAAAGGTTATGGATTAACGGCTTTATTATAGTAGGTAATATGATAGGAAAATTAGTAACCTGCCCGATAGAATCGATACCCTGGCAAATCACGTCCCCGGCTTCGTGCCGTATCAGCTCCGGATGGTAAGAGCCGGTAGCCGGGTCGTAAACCTTACAGGTAACTTCTTCTGCTTTCTTCAATCGTTTGTATTGCAATTTATCGTAGTAGTCGGTATGGCCATAGGATGTTAAAAGTCCGGTAAAATAAATGGGAATCCGGTTTTCCCGGTCGTCCGTCATATAACATTCCAGCACGCTGTCGCGAAACGTAAAATACGAGCGATGCAGTAGCTTATGTTCTGTCGTATAGGTATCTATTATTTGGGGTATAAACGAATTTCCCAGATACTTAACGCTTCGTTCGGCACCTCCTGTTCCGGTAAAAGGCATGCGGTTTCTGTTATAAAAGCCGATATAAACTACCCGGTTCAACGAATCGTACCGGTATTTTACTTCGGCATATCCGTCTGTATAAAACGGTTCCAACAACCAGTCGTTATTCCAATATATTACGTTCGACACAGAAACAGGATAACCGTTTTTGTTAGCCCGGATACAAATGTATAGGTTATCATGGCTATGTATGAATTGCTCGGTGCTATATCCCCGTGCGCAGTCGGCCGGATTTCCGTCTGCATCTTCATATCGACTGCCGGTTAGTATGCCGTCCGGGCTGTACTGCTGGTAAAAGGAAGCGAAGCATCCGGCTTTGGTACGGGCATTGCAGGGCCGGTGCTCCGTATCGAAATACCGCAGAGCCCTGAGATTTCCTTTTTTATCCCGGAAAATAGATTTGTAAGCATATCCTTTTTCATTCAGGCAAACCGAATCGGCTTCGTTGTAGTTGCATACGGTTTCTATGCCATTGCCATAGGTGAATCGTTGTTTGGATACGCCCTTCAGTTCAGCTGGCCGTATAACTTCCATATCTTCGCTGAACGATCCGTATTCAATGCTGCTTAGCAGCGAATCGGCGTTAAAGAAATAATAAGTGAATGGCTGCGGATTTACCATCATGGCGAAATCACGTTCTTCCGGAATCATCAAACGCCCCTTGTGGTCACGGAAAGTAACTTGCCGGATCAGGTTGGAAGGCCAACGGATTATTTCCGTCGAGGCCGCCACTCCGGGTTCGCAGGTAAGTCGTCCGTCCGCATCTTTTATTAAAAAAGTGATCTTACGGTTCGGCATATCGGTGCGTGTTTCTGTTTTCTGCGTTACTTTTCCGTTTTCGAAAACAGTGGCCTCCGAATCTAATCCGTTCAGAGCATACTTGATTTCCAGCTTTTCGCTTTCACCCGTCAGTTCGTTAATCAATTCCGACTTCGTGAGGCGTCCCGACTCGTCGTACCGGTCGCGGTAAAGGGAATAACCGTCGTTTACTACCGGCCGGAGTGCCGTGTCACGGTAGCAAGTCTGAATATTATTTCCCTGGCTATCGTATTGTTTCAGGCTTAGATGGTAACCGCCCCGGTTCAGGCAAGGCCGTTCCTGTGCATCGTAAAAAGCGATACACGTATCTTGTAGCCCGGTTGCATCGTATGCAAACGTTACAACAGCGAATCCGTCGGGATTCATCGTGAGGTAACCGGTAGAATCGCGCCATTCCCGGCGTATCACCTTATTTTTCCCGTTCGTATACTCCCGTATGACGGATTCGGGGTAACGGTATGAGCCGCCGGAAGTGAAATAAGCGGTTTCGATGCTCCGGCCGTTGCAGCCATATGTCCGCGTCAGCCGGGCGTAGCCTTCCGTGCCGTTTACCGGTAAGCCGGCCGTGTCGGTAAGGATTCTTTCACAACTATTTCCGTATTCGTCGTACTTCCGTATTTCTTTGCAATAGCCGCCCGGGCATAACGCCGGTTCACCGTCTCCGTTTTCATATCAAAGAGCTATACAATTGCCCTTTTTATCGTACTCCATGCGTTTTACCGGCGGATAGCTGTTTACCCTTGCCGGCAATCCGGTGTCGAGGAAGGTAGCAAGATAAATAATATTTCCGTCGTTGTCGGTTTCCTGTACGATACGGCCAGCCTTGGCTGTTATATTATTGCAAGGTTGGAGCTGAACGTTGTAAAATGTCTTTTCGCGCCTGTTTCCGGAATAACGCACTTTTTCTACCGCCACGCCCTCTTCCAGGTTCAGCGTGCGCCGGCCGGCCGTATCGTAATAGGCAATCGATTTAAGCGTATCGTTCTGCCGGTAAATTATCGCATGATAGCCGTTTGTATGGGAAACGGCATTGCCGTTAGCGTCGAAATACCGGATAGCGGTTTGCGAGTGGTCGGCTTTCCACGATTCATCTATCCGGTGTACGCCGAACCGGGTTTTTGCAGGACGGCCTTCCGTGTCGTATCCCTGTATACGTGAAATGAATTGTTTTCCGGCGCTATCCTTTGTAACGGTTTGGATTAACCGGTAACAGCCTTGCGAATTTAAGCACGGTTTTCCTTCCGTATCGTAATAGGCTACCGTTCGTTGCGGCGTACCCTGTCCGGTCAGTACGGTACGGTGAGCGCCATTTTCGTTTAGGGTAGGAACTCCATCGGAATTGAAATTCGTTATACTGCAAACACTTCCGTCGGCTGCATAAGCGAGGGTGTAATTAGCCGCGTCGTCGTGTCCGGGAAAAAGGCTTGCATGCGACTGGTCTATCCGGGTTATCAATCCCTGCGCGTTACGTTCCAGTATGATATACGGCGTTGTTTCCGTAATATCGCTCCGGTTGTCGGGAAGGGTATACATACGGATGATTTCTCCCTGCCCGTTCCGCCGGATGCGTAGAAAGCTGAAGTCGCTCTGGCTGTTGTCGAGGGTGGTAAGGGTTGTGAACTCACCGTTCCGCTTATTGAGTCCGATTAACGAATCGGAATAAACGATAAAGATGTTTTGCAATATCCCGTCTTCGTCCAACGACCTGAGTTTGGAAACCTCTCCCGTCCGGTCGTCGTATTCCAGTTCAACGATGTTGCTGCCGAATGAGGGGTCGGTAACCTCATTGTCTTCGGCCGGTTCCCCTTGGTAATTCCGGAGTTCGAACCGGCGCACCTTTCCCGCACGTGTTTGTATTATGACATGGGTTTGGTAATACGGAGTCTGGTCTTTCCGTATTTCGGTAATACCGTAAGGAATATTGTGCCGGGGTACGTAATTTACATAATAATGCGTTTCGGTGTATAAATAATACCGGGCCGTGCAGCCCGCGCCGATGAGTAACAGCAGGAGCAGCCACCAGCCCAGGTTGCGCAGCCTGCGCCTGAACGCGATGCTCCGCAGTTCGGAAGGCGACAGATGGTAGGCGGCTCCGATGGCACGCTCGAGCCGGTAGTTAAATCCCTTCGCCGGTTTTTCTACGTTCTTGTCGATAACGGCCGGCGTATGGTCACTGTCGGGATAGAGCTGCAACACCACTGGCGGGATGCATTCGTCGGGATGCACAATTAGCGGGTGGCTGGCAATAGCCGGCTTTCCGGCCGGGAGCGAAACGAAGGGAATGCCGTCGATAGCCCAGTGGATAAGGCGGTCGGGGCTTTTACCGCTTTCGAGGAAGTACGCGATTTCTTTGCTTATCCACGGTTTTTGGCGCGAGTGCCGGGAGTGTACCACCAATAAGTAATCGGTCCGGCGCAATGCGTCTTGTATCGACGAGGTCAGTTCGCCGTTAGTGAGTTCCGACTCGTCGCGGAACACCGTAACCGGCCGTTTTTTATCAATGCCGTACTTCTGGCGTAATTTCCGCGGAAAGCGAAACGAGCGCAATCCGGATTCGAGCCGGCAAGCTTCGAAATAGTCGTGGCAATATACGAACGCGTTATTCATCCGCCGCGCTTTCAGGTACCGACGGAGGATGGGGAAGATGTTGAGCCAGCGCGTGTACCGGCTTATCCCGTTTTTTTCCGGGTCGCCCCAATGCGTGTAGCTGATGAAAATCTTGTAGCTTTTTTCATCCTTCTGTTCCGGATCCCGAACGGAAAGCTGATTAGCAGAATGGGTTGCATTCATGGTGTTTCTTTTAAGTTGACTCTACGGATAGCTTTCGGACAACGTGCGTTTCTTTCGTTGTATGCCTGTGCTCTTTTTTGCAGGGAATTATTAACGTTGACGACTGCCCCCGCCAGCCGGTAATTTTCTTAAAACCTTCTATGGAAGAGAACTTTTACAGAATAAGCAAAATTAAAGAAACGCGTTGTAAAATCCTACAGGCAATCTGTTTTTAACTTTATTATCGGGTATATCCCGCGCAACAGGGCTGGGTGTGGTCAAACGGTTATACTGGACGGCGAATGGCCGAATTTCTTTTTGTAAGCGGTAGAGAAATGGGAAATATTCTTGAATCCCACTTCCAGATAAACTTCCGATACTTTCCTATGTTCGTGTAACAACTTATCTTGTGCTACATTTAACCTTTTTTCCATCAGCCACTTTTGCGGAGACAAGTTGCTCACCTTCTTGAAATCGCGCTTGAAAGTAGCGACGCTACGTCCCGTATAATGAGCCATATCCTGAATAGTCAGGTTATACGCGTAGTTCTTTTCCATAAAATCGAGAACATCGATTTTCCAGGGGTCGGTAAAGTCGAACAAATTCGGATAAAACTGTTCGTCTATTTCAAGCAAGGCATACACTCCTTCTTGCAACTTCATATCGATAATACGTTCCGTAGGCTTGGTGGAACTGTCGAAGTAAGGCATCATCGACTGGAAAAGACTTGCAATAGCAGGTGTTTGCGGTAGGCTTATCACGCTCCGGGCATGTTTCCGCGTTTGTAAAGGCAACTTCTTTTTATCGATAACCTGATAGAACTTACGCAAAAAATCCCGTTTGAAAACCAGGGATATGCCGATGAATTTCTCATCCCTTCCGGGCTGTTTGGTCAGACTTACCCGGTTATCTTTGCGCAGAAATACGCATTCTCCTTTGCGTATCTTTACGGTAGTATTTCCCTCTTCCAGCACTATCTCGCCCGAGCGGACATAAACCAGTGTATGGTCTTCTACCATACCCCAACAACCCCGTTCATTGTCGGTATAACAGCTGAAAAATATATCGGAATAGTTGAACACATTCGGTTCGTCGGTTGCAAATTTCATATCATTCCCTATCTTCTCTTTTCGGGAGAAAAGTAGTGCAAGCCGAGCGCACATAACGTAACAAGCGCCCCACACCCTTCATCGGGGCACAGGGCGCTATGCAATTATTTAGTCGGAACCGATTATCCGATATTCTTCCGGAAGAAAGAAGTCAGTACACCCACCGCCTCGTCTACATACTGCGGTACGTCGTACATTTCCATGTGGTTAGCACCCTCTACGATATGAAGATTCTTATCAGCACTTGCGGCGGCATTGTACAACTTTTCGCTCATCCAACGACTGCCGGCTTCGCTACCGGCTACAATTTGCAGCGGTTGAGTAAGATATACATCCGCCAGGTTGAACGCATCGTAAGTAACCAATTGAGTAAAACATCTTACGGGCGTTACACTCGGAGCGGTAGAACATTGAGCACGTGCCGTACGGTAATATTCCCAGGCATCTTCCATTTCTTTATTCGGAGCCTCCTCTTTCGTAGCCGGAGCCAGCGGGAAGGTAGATATGGCCGCGCCGTTAGCCTCAGCCGTGCGGGCATCGGCTCCCCCCATCAACATCGGGAACGCGTCAGCCGGCTTCAGGCTGCCATCCCAGCCGTTGCGGAACATGGCGCCGATATTAACTGCACTAATCGTTCCCACAGCCTTTATTCGGTGGTCGTTGATAGCGGCATTGGCAGCATATCCGCCTCCGGCACAGACACCTATCGCACCGATTCTTTCCCGGTCTACATAAGGCAACGTTGTCAGGTAGTCGATTACGGCACTGATATCCTCCGTCCGGATATACGGATTTTCCAACTGGCGAGGCTCGCCCGTGCTTTCACCCTGATAAGATGCATCGTAGGCAACGGTAATAAAACCAGCCTCCGCCAATCTCTTTGCATACAGTCCTGCGGTTTGTTCCTTTACTCCGCCGCCGGGATGCGTAGAAACGATTGCCGGATATTTTCGGGTTTTATCGAAATTCTCCGGAAAGTTGATAACCGCCGACAGGGTGATGCCCTGGCCGTTCCTGTTCTCGAATCGTACTTTTTGTTGTGACATGCTATTTCAATATTAAAAAGGTTTGTAGGTTGTTTACGTTACATTCCCGAGTTGTTAATACAAACTTAGGTAAAGATGTAACACCTTGTTTTTCTCAATGGTTCAAATCCTGTTTTCCCTACAGTTCATTTACAGTAGCATAGAAGAAAGAGAATAGTTCGCTTACCGGTCAAGCCCAAAAATCGAGACTGCGGGTAGGCATCCCCGGCAGGTGACTTGGCAGCGAACGAAAAGAACCTCTCGCCGTAGTAACAGCTTAAACTTCCCGGAGAAAAAGGAGACCTTTGCAAAAAGCTCTGTCTTTCTTTTTGCAGAAAAAAGAACTCCCTCCCGTTTGGCCAATTGGCGAGCGGGAGGGAGTAATACAAAAAACAGAGCCTGTAATATAATTTATTCTTTACTTCAACCACTTATCGAACCAATTGAAAAATACCCGCTGGAAAAGCACTCCGTTTTGCGGCTGCGCAATCCAGTGGCATTCGTCGGGGTAGATAAGCAGCTCCGCCGGGATACCCCGCAGCTTGGCTGCGTTGAACGCACTCATTCCCTGCGAGGCTAAGATACGGTAATCCAGCTCGCCGTGCGACACTAAGATGGGCGTATCCCATTTTTCCACGAACAGATGGGGCGAGTTGGCGAAGGTGCGTTGCGCCACCGCGTTGCTCTTGTCCCAATAGGCGCCGCCCATGTCCCAGTTGGCGAACCACATCTCTTCTGTTTCGAGGTACTGCTGCTCCATGTTGAAAATACCCGCGTGCGCCATAAACGCCTTGAAGCGTTTGTCGTGGTGCCCGGCCAGCCAGTACACCGAGAACCCTCCGTAGCTGGCGCCTGTGGCGCCCAGCCGGTTCGCATCTACATACGGTTCTTTTGCCACTTCGTCGATGGCCGAGAAGTAATCTTTCATATTCTGGCCGCCGTAGTCGCCGCTGATTTGCTCCAGCCATTCCTGCCCGAAGCCCGGTAATCCCCGGCGGTTCGGTGCTACCACGATGTAACCGTTCGAAGCCATCAGCGCCGGGTTCCACCGGTACGACCAGAACTGGCTTACTGTGCTTTGCGGGCCGCCCTGGCAATACAGCAGCGCCGGGTATTGTTTCGTTTCGTCGAAACGGGGCGGGTATACCACCCAGGTAAGCATTTTCTTGTTGTCGGTGGTGGTAATCCAGCGCGGTTTTACTACGGGCCGTTCCACCTGGCTCATAATCGCTTCGTTTTCGAAACTGATTTCCGTAGCTTCGCCCGATTGCGGGTCGATACGGTAAATCTCTACCGGGTCGACCATCGAGCAGCGCATCGCCACCAGGTTGCCGGCGGCGTTCGAAAAGCCGGTATAGTCGTATTGCCCGTTCGTAATTTGGCGTATTTGTTTGTCGGCCGTACCGATTTCCCAGATGTGGGTAACGGCTTCTTTGCATGCGATGAAATAGAGCGATTTTCCGTCGGGAAGCCAGCTCAGCGCATCCACGTTATAGTCGAAATCGAGGGTGAGGTATTCTTTCTGTCCGCTCGCCAAATCGAGCGTGAACAACCGTTTCTTGTCCGATTCGTATCCGTCGCGCTCCTGGCTTATCCACGCCAGTTTGCTGCCGTCGGGCGAAAATACGGGGTAGGTGTCGTATCCCATCATTCCCTCGGTGAGGTTGCGGGTTTCTTTGGTTGCCACCGTATAGAGGTAAATATCGGAGTTGGTGGAAAGTGCGTAGTCCATGCCGGTTTTCTTGCGGCAGGCGTAAGCAATCGTTTTGCTGTCGGGGCTCCATGCCAGGTCTTCGATGCCGCTGTTCGGCTTCATGGGGCATTCGTAGGGCTCGCCTTCGAGCAAATCCGTGGCTTGCCCCAGTGTCTTCCCGTCGAACGGGGCTACGAAGGGGTGGGGTACTGTTTCTACCCATTCGTTCCAGTGCTTGTACATCAGGTCGGTAACGATGCGCCCGGTGGCTTTCGGCAGGTCGGGGTACACATCTGCTGTGCGTTTGCCGAACTTGATGTCGCTTACGAACAGGATGCTTTTTTCGTCGGGCGAGAAGGCGAAGGCGTTGATGCCGCCTTTGTAATTGCTGAGTTGGCGGCGGTTGGAGCCGTCGGCTTCCATTATCCAGATTTGCGACTTTCCGCCGGCGTCGTACAGGAAGGCGATTTGCTGGCCGCCGTTAATCCACACGGCGTTTTGCTCGCTTTTGGGGGTGCGGGTGAGTTGTTGCTTGCCGGTGCCGTCGGTGTTGACGGTGAACAGCTCGCGGTTGCCTTTGTTCTGCTCGATGCTGATAAAGGTGACGCCGTACAGTACTTTCTTGCCGTCAGGCGAGAGGCGGGCGTCGCTGATGCGCGCCAGGCTGTACAGGATTTCGGGGGTGAGCAGGCCGTCTTTTACCTGCACTTCGCTGCGCCCGATAAGGGGTGCGCTGGCGTTGTCGTCTTTGTTCGCCTGTTCGTTGCAGCAGGCGCCTAACAGTACGGATGAAGCCATAAGCATGGTTCCGATTGATTTTTTCATGTTGAAAATAGAATGTATGTTGTTTGTTGTTTGTGTTTCACGAAGCAAAGATAGTGCAAGCCGAGGACAGAAGCAAAGCTTGCTTTGATTATGTGGAGGCGAAGCCTATCTTCTCGCTCGCCGCGAGGCGTCTGCCGACGGCGCCTACCGGCGGTCATCCTTTTT
>JAJBTJ010000337.1 GCA_020860905.1 Parabacteroides sp.
TTTTAAGATAGTATCTGAGGCCCGAGGGGCCATACGAAGAGGCCGGTGTTTTTCAAGGCTCGATAGGCGGAGGCTGGTAATCGGACGAATCCTCTTTCTTTTGTTCTGCTGTCTGAAATTAATTTTTGTCATGTACTTAGGTACCGCTACCAAACGACCGGGGTGCATGCCGTTGCGGCGTTCCGGGCGGACGGGACGCCATGAACCTGCCCGGCAATGCTTCGCGTAAAGCCTTTACGCGAGCCGCCGGCCGTGCAGGAAAGATAATTCGACAGTTGTCGAAAGTACTTTTCATAACTGTCAAAAGTACTTTTCACAGTTATCGAAAGTTCTCGCCACGATTGTGAAAAGTTCTCGCCACAATTGTCAAAAAAGCAATCCGGCGGGCGCTGGCCGGATTATCGGCCTTCGCCGGTAACCAATCCGGCATCGGCCGGTAGGTGAAGGGGCGTCGTTTTTGTGTGCATTGAAGAGCCGGAACGTACACCGCTGTATCGAAGCGCCGGAAGCGGTAACACACCCGTACCGGGTTACCGATTTGAGCCGGATGGAAGAAGATGCGTGCAGCGTGCTCCCGGCTGTGCCGGATTAACGGCGGCCGGTTGCGGGACGAACCCGGGAAAAACGGGAGGGCGTTCCGCATTTGTTTTAACCGGCCATTTTAGTAGCTTTGTATCGTTACCCGATGAAAAACGGTTTTTAACCAGTGAATTATGAAGTGGATATTTACGGGGTTCCTTTGCTTTTGGTCGCTTATCCCGGCCATGGGGCTCGACTTGTCGGATTACCGGTTTTACACCTTGCCCGAAACTTCTTACTACGGAGGCATCCATAGTATTGCGAAAGACAGTATCGGCCGGCTTTGGTTCAGTGCGTACGACGCTTTGTTCGTGTACAACGGCAATTCGTTTATCCCGATGAACGAGCGGATTACGTGCTTGCAGCCAGGCTCGTACTGGTCGTACGGGCAAGTGGCAACCGGTTGTTCGAAGCAATTGTATGTAGGTACCAACCACGGCTTGCTGCATTTCGATTACCGCACCAACCGCTTCCGCTGCCTGCTCGACGGGAATATCGGTTTTCTTACTTCGCATCCCGACGGCGCCCTGTGGCTGATTCGGAACGATACCGTCGTGTCGTTCCGTCACGCACCCGAGCCGGCCGTTACCTGTTACCCGCTTCCGGGCGGCCAGGTGGTTTCCGCTTTAATCTGTACGCATAACCGTATCTATGCCGCCTCGGCCGGAAAGTTGTATGCGTTAGACCGGGAAACCGGCCGTTACCACCTCTTTTGCGCCGTGGGCGGAGCCGGGTGCCAAATCAAGGATGCGCTGGCGTACGGCGATGCGGTGTATATCCTCACCCTGATGGACGGCTTGTTTGTGTGCGACGCCGGCAGCCGCGTGGTAAAACACTATACTCTTTCCGGTGCATCCGAAAAATCGGCCGGGGCGAAAAAACTGTATCTCGATTCCGCCCGTGTCGTTTGGGTGGCCACCCAGTCGGGCCTTTTCCTGCTCGACCCGCTTACCGGCGAAACGGGCCTGCTGCGCTCCGACCTCCGGCAGCCGTATTTGTTGCCCAACAACTCGGTATGGTCGGTTTATCCCGACCCCGACGGCGGCGTCTGGGTCGGTACGTACGGGGGGAAGCTGGCGTATATGACTTTCTTTACCAGCCAGGTAGATTATTTCAAGGCTACTCCCGGCGGGTTGAATCATCCCATCGTAAGTTGTTTCGAAGAAGACGGGACGGGGAATTTATGGATAGGTACCGAAGGGGGCGGGGTGAACTGCCTCGACAGGAGTACCGGCCGCTTTTCTTATTATACGCAGGAGAACAACACCGGCGTAGTTTCGGATATGATAAAGAAATTATGTTACGACCCAGCCCGTAACCGCTTGCTGCTTTCGGCCTTCGACGGAGGGATGGAACAGTTCGACTACCGGTTGCGGCGTTTTACGGATTGGCGCATGCGGCATCCCGTTACCTCGCAGCCGTTGAATGTGTACGATTTTATCGAAGAGGGCGATTCGGGGGTGTGGTTGACCGACCCCGACGCCGAGTTGATGTACGGCGACAGGCGGAAGGGCACGGCGGAGGCCGTTTCTTTCTGCGATTCGGAAGGAAAGCCCGTGCGGATGCAAATCGAAACCTTGTTCCGCGACCCGGCCGGCCGCTTGGGATTGGTTACGCACCGCGGGCTGTACCTGGTAGACGGGCGGACGAGGCGTATCCTGGAGCATTATGTTATCACGCCCGCCCCGTACGCGGTGAATAACCTTTGTTCGTTTTGCCTTACCTCGGAGCGCGAGCTTTGGCTCGGCACACGCGGCGGCGGGGTAAACCGGTTGGGGAAGGACGGGAGTTATGTTAACTTCGACGAAAAAAACGGCTTGGCTGGAAAAACCGTTTTCGGCATACTGGAAGATACGCCGTCGAAGAATATCTGGTTCAGTACCAACGACGGGTTGTATTATTACGAGGATAAAACCGGGGAAATACACAAGTCGCGCATCGATAACCTGGGTCTGTGCGGCGCTTTTTATGTACGGGCGTGCTATAAAACGCGGGAGGGCGAAATGTTGTTCGGCGGAACGGACGGCTTTATGCGGTTTACGCCGGCGAAAATAAAGTACAACAACCAGAAACCCCGTGTGTTCTTTACCGATTTGCTTATTAATAACGAACGGATGGCACCGGAAACGGAACATTCTCCGTTAGGGAAAAAAGACATTTCCACGTGTTGTTATAACGGCGGCGACAGCCATAAAATCGTTTTGTCGCATACCCAGTCGAACATCGAAATACGGGTTTCCTCGGATAGTTATCTCGAGGCCGGGAAAAACCAATATGCTTACCGGATGCTCGGACTCTCGGAACAATGGAACGTGTTGCCCCGGGGGCAAAAGGCCGTGCAGTTCTTCGATTTGCCGGCCGGCGATTACCTGTTCGAGGTGAAGGCGGCCAATAACGACGGCCTGTGGGGCGACGAAACGGCGGCTTTGTATTTCGAAGTAAAGCCTTCGCTGTTCTTTTCGGCCTGGGCGTATGCGGTGTACGGCCTGTTGGCACTGGGTATCGTGTATTTTATCTGGCGGTATTTTACTAATAAAAAGCTGTTCCGCAACCGGCTCGAGATGGAACGGCTCAAAGAGCAGAACATGAAAAAGCTCACGCAGGCGCGCATCCGCTTTTTTACCCATATCTCGCACGACCTGAAAACGCCGCTCAGCTTGGTAATCGACCCGCTGAAGCGCTTGAAAGAGTTGCTGCCGCCCGACTCGTCGCCGGATGCCGGCATGTATGTGCGCCTCATCGAAAAAAATGTGAACCGCATCCAACGGATGATTAGCCAGTTGCTTCAGTTCCGGGAGATAGAAAGCCAGAAAATCACTTTTAACCTGCAATTGGGCGACCTGGTTCAGTATATCCGGGATATTTTTTCCTTGTTCGAATTGTATGCCAATAAAAAAGGAATCGAAACGGACATCGGTTCGGATACGGAGCGTTTTTATACTGAGTTCGATTACGATGCTGTCGAGAAAATCTGTACGAATTTGTTTTCGAACGCGATAAAATATGCCTCCGACAACGGCTTTTTGGGAGTAAGGATAAATAAACTGAGCCCGGAGGAAACGGTACGGACGGGGTTGCCGCCGAAAGACCGTTGCGCGTATATAGCCGTGGCGGTTACCAACACCGGAGCCGAGATTCCCCGGGAGAAGCGGGAAGAGATTTTCCGGCCTTTCAACCGGCTGGCTTCCGGCAGGCCGGCATTCGAAGAGAGCACGGGGTTGGGGCTGGCTATCGTCAAGGAGCTGGTAAACGGCTTGGGCGGGCGGGTTACGTTGCATTCGGGCAACTCGAAAGTAACGTTCACGGTGGTGCTGCCTTTTTCGTTAGATAAGGAAGGGGGAGCCAGCCAGGCGGTGTCGTACGAATATGCGATTTCCGAAATAGATAACCTGGTGGCCGAAACCGAAGAGATGAGGTTGCTGGATAAGCAAAGCCGGAAAACGCATAGTTTAGTGGTAATCGAAGACGATGCCGACTTGCGGGCGTATATGGAGCGGCGTTTGTCGGAATATTATAATGTGTATGCGGCTACCGACGGGAACGAGGGGATAGCCAAAACGAAAAAGGTATTTCCGCAAATCGTAATCACCGACCTGATGATGCCCGGGGCCGACGGGTTCGCTGTGTGCCGCAGCTTGCGTTCGGATATCCAGACGAGCCACATCCCGATTGTCGTTTTATCGGCGCTGGGACAAAATACGGAGAATAAAATCAAGGCGCTGGAAAACGGGGCCAATGTGTTTATCGACAAGCCTTTCGATATGGATTTCCTGCTGAAGCAGGTCGATAATCTCATCCGTAACCAGAACGAGCTCAAGGCTCTGTACAGTAAAAAATACATTGCCGAGCCTGGTAAAATCACCATTTCTTCGATGGATGAGGAGTTATTGGAGCGGGCGATGGAGCAAATCGAGAAGAATATGGGCAACAGCGATTATAACGTGGAAACGTTCGTCGCGGATATGGGAATAGGCCGTACGTTGCTTTATCAAAAGATAAACGATATCGTGGGGATGTCCATCAAGGAGTTTATCATGGATATCCGGCTCAAGCGGAGCGCCCAGTTATTGAAAGAGTCGGACCTTACCATCGCCGAGATTTCCGACCGCACCGGATTCAATAATCCCAAGTATTTCAGCATTTGTTTTAAAAAGCATTTCGAGCTCACCCCTTCCGAATTTAAAAAGAAACCGTAAAGGATACCGTGTCGCCCAGAAGCATAACCGGCCGGAGCTCTTTCTCCGTACCCAACCCCGAAAAGCACTGGCCTCATCGTATAGCCCCACGGGCCTCGGATGATGAGCGTTAAGCAGACCGGCCGAAAGAGAGCGTTAAAAAAGCCACGCTGTTTGAGCGAAGCGAGTTCGGGGCTTTTAGCGAACGAAGGGCGGGATGTAGCGAAGCGGACGTA
>JAJBTJ010000334.1 GCA_020860905.1 Parabacteroides sp.
CGTTAAGAAAATGGTACGGAGCGAACGCCCGGAAGGCCACGCTGTTTGAGCTTACAAAGTAAGCGAGTTCGGGGCCTTCAGTGAGCGGAGTGCCATTTTTAGCGAGAGAGCGTTAGCCCTTGAACTTTGCATAAATCCCTCCCGCTCGGCATTATCCAAGCAAGCTTGGCTACTGCCTCTCTTACTCGGGATTTTCTTTGTTTCGTTTCTTTCTTTCAAGAGAAAGAAATGAAAACCCACCGTGGTAACGGTCGTTCCCGGCTCCCCGGAGAAAAGCTACCCTGCTGTTTCGCAGCGACAAAATATTTTTTGTCATATACTTTAATGTCAGGGTAAGAATATGACCGCCGGTAGGCGCCGTCGGCAGACGCCACACGGCGAGCGAAGACTATTGTACTTTGAAGAACTATCCGAATAAGCCGGAAAAGAATTCCGATACCGACAAAATAAAAAAGAGCCGTAGGGTATACGGCTCTTTTTTTATACATAAGACGCAACAAAACTTATTTCGCCTGCTCCAACTGCAACGTTTTGGTAGGCTGGTCGCATACTTCGGTAGGGCCGAAATACTGAATCGGGCCCGGGTAAACGTAGCTGGTAGTCAATGCCCAGTTATCGCGTTGAGCGGCAAAAGCCTTGAACGGCGCACCGTCGAGCTTCACCAATGCCTTCTGGATAACCGGTTTCATTTCGCCGTGCCGTTTTTCCATGTTCATCATCATGGTGATAGGAATACCGCCGGCAATCCATTCGCTGGCCGGAGCCGTAGTATTGCGAATCGAACTCATATACCCCGTTTCACCCGCAGCAATCAGGCACGAAGCCGTATATCCCAACGAATAGCAATAATCGGCGTCGTAGTTCGACGGAGCGGCGCAACGGCCTTCGTATCCGAAGAAATGATGCTGCGCGGCGAATTTGCCGTTGTATTTGCCTTCGGCTTTCCAATCAGCCAGTTTTTTGGCGACCATTTCCGACAACAGCTTTTCGGTTTCGATTAACGACACCTGTACGTTCCCGTGCGGGTCGCGGTCTAACGACAACTGGCGCGCCACCCCTTCGGGCAACGAAGCGTACAGGTCGGCGTTTTCTTTCGTGAGCTTGCTGATGATATACGCACGTTGCTCGCTCTTCTTAATCATCTTGAACTCGGCATCGTTCTTAGCCAACAAGTCGTTCAGTTCGGCAATCAGGCGCTTCATGGCCGGCACGAACTCGATGAGCCCTTCCGGAATCAGTACCGTTCCGAAATTGTGGCCTTCGGCGGCACGCTTCGCCACGATGCCGGCAATATAAGTTACGATATCGTCGAGCGACATGTTTTTCGCTTCCACCTCTTCGGAAATGATACAGATATTCGGCTGCGTCTGCAACGCACATTCCAGGGCGATATGCGAAGCCGAGCGTCCCATCAGCTTGATGAAATGCCAGTATTTCTGAGCCGAGTTACAGTCGCGCTGGATGTTGCCGATTACCTCCGAGTATACTTTACAAGCCGTGTCGAACCCGAACGAGGTTTCGATTTGTTCGTTCTTCAGGTCGCCGTCGATGGTTTTCGGGCAGCCGATTACCTGTACGCCGGCGTTATGCGCCTTATAATACTCGGCCAGTACGCAAGCATTGGTGTTGGAGTCGTCGCCCCCGATAATAACCAACGCAGAAATACCTAATTGTTTCAGTATTTCGAGCCCTTTATCGAACTGCTCGGGCTTTTCGAGCTTCGTACGGCCCGACCCTATCATGTCGAAACCGCCCGTATTGCGGTACTCGTCGATAATATCGGCCGTAAGCTCCATATAATTGTGGTCTACCAAACCGCCGGGACCCAGGATAAATCCGTACAGCTTAGAGTCGGGGTTAATGGCTTTCAATCCGGTGAACATTCCTGCAATTACGTTATGTCCGCCTGGAGCCTGGCATCCCGAAAGGATTACGCCGGCGTTAACAGCCGGTTTTACTTGTACATCGTGTGTTTTCTCGAACGTTACCACCGGCATTCCGTACGTGTAAGGAAACAGTTTTTTAATCTCTTCCTGGTCGGCAACCGATTGGGTGTACTCTCCTTCTACGGCTTTCACAGCGCCTTTCAGAGCAGCGGGAACCTTGGGTTGGTAGGCAGCTCTTGCAATTTGTAATGCACTTTTTGTCATTTCGTATTCTGTTTTAGAAACTTGGTTATAAAATCGACTTGGTTACTAAAGGCGGTGCAAAGGTCGCATTTTTTTTTGAATTATGAAATCGGGCGCCGGCAGCTTAGAGGGATAAAACGCGGGTGTTAATTCTTTTTAAGCGAAATAACGGGGCCCGCACCGATACTTTCGGGAGGTTGTTTGTTATATAAAAGAGCGCAATGCGGCTGTTCCCGTATGCGCCGGAGGCATTCCGAACCAATTAACTATATATTAATTATCGAGGAAAAATGAAAAAAAATTTGTGGTTAGCAGCATCGGTAGCTTTACTGGCTGCCTGTAACAGCACGCCGGGATACAAGATTTCCGGTACAGTGGCCAATCCCGACCTGAACGGGCAGTATGTATATTTATACGAATACGGTGTTCCGAACCAGATGCCGATGGATAGTGCCCAGGTAAAAAACGGCTCGTTCGTAATGAAAGGGGTGCAGAATAACCCCGAATTGTGCGTGATTACTTTTTCGGAATCGGTGATTCCGCAGCGCGACAAAAACAAGTATGCAGCGAACCGGATGATGGGGCCGGTAGATAACGACCTCTATACGGCCGTACTGGTACTGGATAACTCGGACATTACGGTAAAGCTGGATACGTTTTCATGGGTATCGGGCACGCCGGAAAACGACTCGTTGCAAGTGTTGATTAACGACATGGAACTGTACAACCAACAAGCCGCCCCGATCGCCGTGCAGATGAAAAACTTCAAGAACCTGAACGACGCCGACAAGAGCCGGTTGCAACAATGGTACGACCAGTACGTACGCAACCGGGTAAACCGAGCCAAAACGTATGTAGACCGGCACCTGAACAAGCTGAGCGGCGCTTACGTTTTCAGCCAGTACGCCAACTTCATGGATGACGACGTGCAGAGCGACGTTCTGACGCGTGCCGACTCCACCTTCAAATCGGTGCCGGGAATCGACCGGATAGAACAACATGTGAATACTTTGAAGAAAGTGGCCGTAGGACAACGGTTTGCCAACTTCTCGATGCAGGATGCAGACGGTAAAACCGTACAGTTATCGGATTATGCCGGTAAAGACAAGTATATCCTGCTCGATTTCTGGGCGTCGTGGTGCCCGCCGTGTATCAAGGAAATGCCGGAAATGGTGAAGATGTACAACAAGTACCGCACGAAAAACTTCGACATCGTGGGCGTATCGCTCGACCAGAACAAAGAGGCGTGGTTGAAAGCCATCGTACAGTACAATATGAAGTGGCCGCAGGTATCCGACCTGAAAGGCTGGGAAAACCAGGCGGCATTGCTGTACGGCGTAACGAGCATTCCGTACACGGTATTGATTGCTCCCGACGGCACGATTATCAAAAAGGGTATGAACGTGCAGAAACTGGATGCGAAGCTGGCCGGAACGCTCAAATAAAATTACTTTACCCGCCGCGGAGTCGGCGGCTTACGAATTTTATTTCTTTTCCCAGAGAAATGAAAAAGGAAAACAGTCGTCAGCCGGCGACTGCTTTCTTGCCACAAAGCCGGAATTACACTTACCGAGGCGGGTATTTTATTCCTCTCGTCCCGGCGCCCGACCGGCGCTGCTCCCGGTCGTTTAACTCCGCCTCTACGCTACAGGTGTAACCTGAGATACCTCCGGGTGTAAGGGCAGTGAACCACACACTTCATACATGTAGTGCATCGATGCACGTCTATCCGCTCCTCCCGCGGTTCCCCCTTCTTCCAGGCCCTTCCGTACAAAACTTTCTCCGGGCAAATGTCCGCACACTGCCGGCACGTCCCGCATTTGCTTTCCATTACCTGCGCTCCGGCGGCGTGCAACGGAGCATCCGTCAGCACGGTCCCGATGCAGAGCGCAGGGCCGTACGCCGGCGTAACCAGGAGGTTGTTTTTACCGAGCCAACCGGCACCTGCCAGTACGGCAACCGTTTTCTGCGGCAAAAGCGTGCGCAGGTTTTGCGCATCCCAGGCATGGGTGGCTATCAAATTATTATCCGATAACGAATAAGCCCGGTACCCCTCCGATACCAACATATAGGCTATCCGGTCGGCCAAATCCCCGGCAGCGAGCTCCTTCAGGTAAAACTCATCCTCTTCCATCCGGTTCTGCGCAATCATCGTTTGCACATAATCCGTCGCTTCCCTTACCTCCCGCAAATACGAAGGCGTTAACGCGATACCAAAAAATACCGCATGCGGCAAGCCCCGGTTTTGCTCCGGCGGCAAGCCGCTTATGTCGACGAAACGGACCAAGCTCGCCCCTTGCTCCGTTAATACCTGGATTACTTTGTTTTGTATTCTGTTCATGACACAAAGATAGACACTTATCCTTAGAAAATCAACGGCACTTCACCCTGTTTGGCAGGAACCGTTTTTCTTCTTTTATTTCTTTTTGCCCGGAGATTCGTTTGCCGGCTCCCGCGGCAACAAAAGAAGCCGGCTGACACGTAATGTATCAGCCGGCCTTGTTTTGCAGACTTAAAAAGGATATGGTTCGTTATTTCCCTTCTTCTTTTTTAGGAGCGTCCTTTTTCACTTCCTCTTTCTGGGTGTCGGCAGCCTCCTTTTTTACTTCTTTGCACTCTTCTTTCTTCTGGTCGCATTGTTCTTTCTTCACGTCTTCCTTCACTTCTTTCTTTACGTCTTGCGCCGTAACGGAAACGGCAGCTACACTCATCAATACGGCAGCTAAAACTAATACCTTTTTCATGACTTTTTAATTTAAAAACGGTTTAATGTAGAAATGACTTTTTCGTTTACATATAC
>JAJBTJ010000246.1 GCA_020860905.1 Parabacteroides sp.
GTTTCTTTGTTTCAAGACAAAGAAATGAAAACCCACCGTGGTAACGGTCGTTCCCGGCTCCCCGGAGAAGAGCTACCTTCCTGTTTTACTTTGATGTCAAGATAAAAGAAATGACCGCCGGTAGGCGCCGTCGGCAGACGCCTCGCGGCGAGCGAAAAAGCATCCTCACCGCAGCAACAGCCTCACCCGTCCTGAAAGGCAAGAAAACCCGGTTTTCTTCAAAGGCTCTTTCCCAAAAGAACCGTCCGCCCTCTAATTATGAACCAACGTCCCGATACTCTCCCCGGTCAACACCCTTTTCAAGTTACCCGGCGTATCCATATCGAAAACGATAATCGGCAAATTGTTCTCCTTACACATCGTGGTAGCCGTCAGGTCCATTACCTTCAAGCCCCGCGTATAGATTTCGTCGTACGTGATGTCGGTGAATTTAACCGCGTTCGGGTCTTTCTCCGGGTCGGCCGTATAAATACCGTCCACCCGCGTGCCCTTCAGCATCACGTCCGCCTCGATTTCGATGCCCCGCAGCGACGAGCCCGTATCGGTGGTGAAGAACGGGTTGCCCGTGCCCCCCGATAAAATCACGATAGTACCCTGCTCCAGCAACTCGATTGCGCGCCATTTGTTGTAAAATTCGCCGATAGGCTCCATCCGGATAGCCGTAAGCACCTTCGCTTTAGCCCCCAGCGCCGTTAAAGCCGAGCTGAGCGCCAGGCTGTTGATAACAGTAGCCAGCATCCCCATCTGGTCGCCCTTCACCCGGTCGAACCCTTTCGAGGCGCCGCTCAATCCGCGGAAGATATTCCCCCCCCCGATAACGATGCCGATTTGCACGCCGCTGTCGGCTATTTCCTTGATTTGCGTAGCATATTCGTTTAAGCGCGTTTCGTCGATTCCGTACTGTTTGCCTCCCATCAGCGATTCGCCGCTGAGCTTGAGAAGAATGCGGTTGTAGTGTGCCATGCTGTTCGTATTAAGATGTTCTTTTTGCAAACTTAGGGAAAATAATCGAGTTTCGAAGCCAGCGCCGGTATTTTCTGGCAGAAGGAGCAGGCGGATACGAAAAAGAGGCGCCGACCCCGGCACCTCTTTCCCTCAAGTAACATTTTAACCGTATCAATAGTTATTCTTCTTCGGTTCGAAAAAGGCTTGCGGATGTTCGCATGCCGGGCATTTAGCCGGCGCTTTTTTACCTTTGAATACGAAACCGCAATTCCGGCACTGCCATTCTATTTCCTCAGGGCGTTCGAACGCGGTACCGTCGGTAACACGTTGCAACAGTTTGCGGTAGCGAGCTTCATGCTCGGCCTCTACTTTGGCAATCATCCGGAAAGCAACGGCGATGGCCTTGAATCCTTCTTCCTCGGCTATATCGGCGAATACCGGATAAAGCTCGGTCCATTCCTCGTTTTCCCCGTCCGCTGCCGCCGCTAAATTTTCAGCCGTCGTACTGATGATGCCGGCCGGATAAGAGGCCGTAATTTCAACCATGCCCCCTTCCAGGAATTTGAAGAACCGCTTGGCATGCTCCTTCTCCTGTTCGGCCGTTTCTAAGAAAATGGCGGCGATTTGCTCGTATCCCTCTTTCTTGGCTACGCTGGCGAAGTACGTGTAACGTCCGCGTGCCTGCGATTCGCCGGCGAACGATTTTAACAAGTTCTGTTCGGTACGCGTACCTTTAATACTTTTTTCCATGATGTGTTTATTTAGATAAAATTGTATGTTGGAAATACTATCTTGAGTTAAAGGTTGTAAGCTGCATTTTCAGCGAGTCGAGGTAATGAGCCGGCCCGCTACCGGTTTCTGCATTTTGCGCTGCATTTCCTCAAATGACCCGGGTGCTAAATTACATATTTTTCTCTAACCGGCACGTTCTTTTTTTCTTTTTTTATTGGACATACTTTATCTATTACCTGCGTATATTTCTGTATCACAAATGAATAAAACACTATTTTAATTCCTTGAAAATAATGTGTAAAGTTTTCTACAGATACCGCAGGATGATAACCGCCTGTGGAATGGAAACCTGATTTTTCAGCAACTGTCCTGCTTTTGGCGTAAATAAGATAGGATACAGCTGACTTGCTTACACAAAATCGTGTATCGATTCGAGTTATATAGAGTAAGCGGTATAACTGTGCTTTTGCCTAAAGCGCTAAAGCCGGAAGTATTATCCGGCAACGCAAGAGGAAGAACCGGACGAAGCCCGGTTCCCTCTTGCTGTTTGTTTCGGCCCTCTTTATCCTTTCGGATAATTGGGGGCTTAGCAGGAAGCGAAGGGTTTTTGTTCGATTGAATGGCTTACGATCGGAAACTTTTTCCTGCTGGCCGTAGATACTGCCGAAACTGCAATTGGATATATTTTCAAAGGCATTTTACTCAAAATTCAATCTTATAACTAAGGTTCGGGATAACAGTAGCCGACTCATATACCTCGACTCTATTTTTCCTGTAGTTGTAAACATGACCGTCAGGTTCTTTGTACCCGTTTACATTTATCACTTTAAGAGCAAATTCATGAGCCAGTTTGTTCTTGTTAATTTTATAGCTTGTAGTGAAACTGCTGGTAAAAGCGGGATTATATCGTTTTTCGAATGCTCTCGACGTATCGTAAACAGCATCTTGCGCCCGTATCGACGCTGCTTCGTCGATAGGAGAGTATCGTTCTCCACCCTGTAATGAAAGGCGAAGGTTTATGTTGAATATGTTTAGTTTACGTTTGCCTACTTTCCACTCTTTCCCGCCCAAGGCATTAAACAGGTAATTCCGGCTTTGCCGTGTATCTCTCCAAATACCGTCGCCCCCTGTATACCGTGATTGGAATATCGACCCGGTGAACAAATAATAATATCCATCCGCCAAATAACGCTCTACCGTGATATCGATACCGTAATTAATGCCTTTCCCTTTATTTATCAGGGCTGTATTAAGATACCAATCTTGATGGTTGATTATAGAGAAAGAGCTGTCTTTTGCTACCGGAACATCGTATAAGTATTGAAAGTAAGGCTCGATTTTCAAATGTATATTTTCTGATAAAGACCAATCATAAGATAAAACAACGTGATGGGCTTTCGCAAAATCTAACCTTTTATTCACCGCCTTATTCCCTGTTTCGGGTGTGGTTACGAAATAATAATCCAGTTTTTCATGCCTGCTATGTATCCCATACGCAAACCCGACTGAATGAGCGGGTTGGAACTGCCATTTAATACCTAAACGCGGTTCGACCGTCCATTTTTTATTCAGCAGGAAATATTGGCCGTTAATGCCGATGTTGGCTGTAAGATTGTTGTGTAAATGTATCGTAGAATTACTGAATGCCGAAAACAACAGGGTATTGCCGTTACTTTTGGCAAAATTCTCCATCGGCAAAAAGGCATTGGGATAAGAAGGGCTGATATTGTAATCCAAATCATAATTCAGCCGTGTTACATTAAAACCCGTTCTGTTGGTATGTCGGACACCGAACTTCTTGTTTATGTACGAATTAAGTGAAAGGTTCCAGTTCGTACCTTTCATATCGTTCACCCGGGCCGGATTAAACGCAGTGTCGAACACATCCATTATCAGGTGGTTCTTTGTATAAGTGGCAATCAAAGCTGTTTTTATATACATCGTGTTGGCAAAGAAATAATGGTGTCCGATTCCTCCCGCTGCCATGTCTTGTTTAAAATCGCCTTTGCTGTTATCCTCGATACTTTCCCATTTATCGGTATTCGATTCGACTTTTTGCTTGAAATGGTCTATCAGGGCTATTCCCCAAACAGAGAACGTTCCTGCTTTTTTCGTCGGGAAATTCAGTTTAAGCGAAAAATCCTGATAACGCATGCCTCCTGCATCCCCTAATAAGTCGGGAAATGCCTTATCCAATAATCCCATGGTAGAATAACGGTAATTAAACAGATAAGAAGCCCTTCCTCCCTTTTTGAAAGGGCCTTCGGAGCTGACATCTATGCCGAGCGTTCCTACCTGGACGGTATGTTCGTAATCCCATTGATTGCCGTTGCGCAATTGCATATCGAACACACCTGAAAGAGCGTTGCCGTATTCGGCGGAAAAAGCCCCTGTGAAAAAGTCGGAATTGCCTAAAACCTGGGAGCTCAAAGCCGTAAAGATGCCGCCTCCCACTCCGGTTATATCCGAGAAATGGGTAGGGTTGGGAATTTCCGCACCTTCCAGTCTCCATTGCAGGAATTGCGGTGAGTTTCCACGGATGGCAATCCCGTTGCTGTTCATATTTCCGGCCACTCCGGCAAAAGAAGATACGAGGCGGGCAGGGTCGTCCATTCCTCCTGCATAACGGCTGGCTTCCTCGACAGTGAGCATACGGGCACTGGTCGATGCAATCTTATTCAATGGTTCTTGTTTATTGATTTTCGGTTTTACCACAATTTCCTGTAATTCATTTACATTTTCTTTGAGGGATATGGTCAGAAATGTTTCTTTTCCCGACGATACTACCACTTCACGGAATATCATCGGTTCGTACCCCAGGTACGAAACCTGTATATCATAACGCCCCACGGGTAACGATTCAATGCTGAAATTTCCTTCCGCATCCGTTAATACGCCTTGGGGCACATCTGTGTTTAGTGTGTTTACTGTGGCTGAAATCAGGGGTTCACCTGAGGCATTATCGACGACAATACCTCTAATCGGTTTTCCTACCTGGGCAAATAACATAACTGGGGCAGAAAGGATTAGAATAAATACTGGTAATGATTTTAAATTCATACTGGCTTTTTTTATATTTTTGCTGCAAAATTAGAGGGTGCCCGGATTGCATACAATGGTGATGTCTAACCATTTTTATAAGAGCAAATATGACAGATAGAATAAATGTGGATGTTGAAGATATAATTTGGGAGAAGCACCGGCCTTATAT
>JAJBTJ010000289.1 GCA_020860905.1 Parabacteroides sp.
TGGCTGCGTCGATGGTAGAAAAAGCAAAATCCGGGCATCCCGGAGGCGCTATGGGCGGAGCCGATTTTATCAACGTGCTGTTTTCGGAATACCTCGTGTACGACCCCGAAAATCCGGAATGGGAAGGCCGCGACCGCTTTTTCCTCGACCCGGGCCACATGTCGCCGATGCTTTATTCCGTGCTGGCGCTGAGCGGTAAATATACGATAGACGAGCTGAAGCAGTTCCGCCAGTGGGGAAGCCCTACGCCGGGCCACCCCGAAGTCGATGTAAAACGCGGGGTGGAAAATACGTCCGGTCCGTTAGGCCAGGGGCATACCTATGCTGTGGGCGCCGCCATCGCTGCCAAGTTCCTCCAGGCCCGTCTGGATAACCGGATGGACCACACGATTTATACGTTTATCTCCGACGGCGGAATCCAGGAAGAGATTTCGCAGGGAGCCGGCCGTATCGCCGGTCATTTGGGATTGGATAACCTCGTGATGTTCTACGACTCGAATAATATCCAGCTTTCTACCGAGGTGGGCGATGTGGATACCGAGAACGTAGCGATGAAATACGAGGCGTGGGGCTGGCTGGTGATTTCGATTAACGGGAACGACGTAGACGAAATCCGGAGGGCGCTCACCGCCGCGAAAGACGAAAAGAACCGGCCTACCCTGATTATCGGGAAAACGGTGATGGGCAAGGGGGCGGTTGCCGCCGACGGTTCTTCGTTCGAAAACAAGGTTTCCACGCACGGGCAACCGCTGAGCAACGCCGGCGTTTCGATTGCCGATACGATTAAAAACCTGGGCGGTAGTCCCGACGACCCGTTCGCTGTATTCACGGAAGTAAAAGAGCTCTACACCAAACGGCGCGAGGAGCTGAAACATATCGTGGCCGCCAAGCATGCCGAAGAGGCGGCCTGGGCGAAAGCCAATCCGGAGAAAGCGGCCAAGCAGGCGTATTTCTTCTCGGGCAAACCGCCGGTTATCGACTGGCGTGCCATCGAGCAGAAAGCCGACCAGGCTACCCGATCGGCTTCGGCTACCGTATTGGGCGTGCTGGCTACGCAGGTGGAAAATATGATTGTTTCGTCGGCCGACCTTTCCAATTCCGACAAAACGGACGGTTTCCTGAAGAAGACCCACGCTTTTAAGCGGGGCGACTTTTCGGGCGCTTTTCTGCAAGCCGGGGTATCCGAGCTCACGATGGCCTGCCTGTGTATCGGCATGAGCCTGCATGGAGGGGTGATTGCGGCTTGCGCTACCTTCTTCGTTTTCTCGGATTATATGAAACCTGCGCTCCGGATGGCCGCCCTGATGGAGCAACCGGTTAAGTTTATCTGGAGCCACGATGCTTTCCGGGTGGGCGAAGACGGGCCTACGCACGAGCCTGTGGAACAGGAAGCGCAGGTGCGTTTGCTGGAAAAACTGAAAAACCATAAAGGCCATAACTCCATGCTGGTGTTGCGGCCGGCCGATGTGTACGAAACTACGGTAGCCTGGAAGATGGCGATGGAAAATACGAGTACGCCCACCGCTATCATCCTTTCGCGCCAGAATGTGAAAGACGTGCCGGGTAAAACCGACCGGAAGGAAGAGGCTTGGCAGGCCGAAAAGGGTGCGTATGTAGTGGAATGCGACGAACAGCCGGATATCGTGCTGGTAGCCTCCGGTTCGGAAGTGTCTACCCTGGTGGAAGGGGCGGCGTTGCTCCGGGCCGACGGCGTGCGGGTATGTATCGTTTCGGCTCCGTCGGAAGGATTGTTCCGCAACCAGCCTGTGGAGTATCAGGAATCGGTGATTCCTTCCGGCAGCAAGGTGTTCGGGTTAACGGCCGGATTGCCGGTAACGCTCGAAGGACTGGTGGGCCCGAACGGGAAAATCTGGGGGCTGGAGTCGTTCGGTTTTTCGGCTCCCTACAAGGTATTGGACGAGAAGCTGGGCTTTACCGGCCAGAATGTGTACAAACAAGTAAAAGAATTTTTAGCTAAGTAAAGATGAAAACGATAGGGCTTGCCGCCGATCACGCGGGTTACGAACTGAAAGAGTATATCCGCGCCCGGCTTGACGAACAAGGAATAGCATATAAGGATTTCGGCACTTTCTCGGCCGAAAGTATGGACTACCCGGATGTGGCCCATCCGTTGGCCAAGGCGGTTGAGAACGGCGAGGTGTATCCCGGTATCGCCGTGTGCGGCTCGGGCAACGGAATCGCCATGACGTTGAACAAGCATCAGGGTATCCAGGCGGCGCTTTGCTGGGACGAAGAGTTGGCGCGGTTGGCACGTGCCCATAACGATGCCAACGTGCTGGTATTACCGGGGCGCTTTATTGAAAAGGAAACGGCCGGAAAAGCGGTGGAGGTATTTTTATCCACTCCGTTCGACGGCGGACGCCACCAGCGGAGAATCGATAAAATCCCGGCAGGGAACGAATGCTGACCGAACGTTAGCGGCTATATAAATAAACGCCGGCTTCTCGTCCCTGTGTATCGGGTACGGAAGCCGGCGTTTGTTATTCCGGATTGCCGGTTCGGTTGTGTGAAAGCCCGGAAGGCGGCTGCCGGCGAAACGCCGGGCAGCGGATACAGGTTAAATTATCCCCCGTATCCTGTCGTCGAATGCCGAGAGGGCGGCTTTGGCGCCTTCGCCCATGGCAATCACGATTTGTTTGTAAGGTACGGTCGATACGTCGCCCGCCGCATAAATGCCCGGTACCGAGGTACGGCAATGGCTGTCTACCGGAATCTCGCCGATACGGTTCGTTTCCACTACATCTTTGAAAATACGGCTGTTGGCAGCCAATCCGATTTGAACGAAAATCCCGTCGAGTTCAACCAAACGTTCCTGTTCCGTTTTCCGGTCTTTTACCCGTACTCCGCTCACTTTTTCGCCGTCGCCCACTACTTCTACCGTCTGCGAGCTTCTGAAAATCGTTACGTTCGGCAGCGATGCCGCTTTTTCCTGTAATACGCTGTCTGCTTTCAGCTCGTCCATAAACTCGAAAACCGTTACGTGCGAGCAGATACCCGCCAGGTCGATGGCCGCTTCGATGCCCGAATTGCCGCCGCCTACTACCGCTACCCGTTTCCCTTGGTAAAACGGGCCGTCGCAATGCGGGCAAAAAGCCACTCCTTTGCCGAGGTATTCCGCTTCGCCGGGTACGTTCAGTTTGCGCCAGCTCGCGCCGGTGGCGATAATCAAGGCGGGAGCCGCTACCGTTTCGCCCGAATTCAGGGTGAGTATTTTGTTTTTTCCGTCGAGACTTACCTTTTCTATGCGCCGGTGTTCCAGGATGTCTACCGGATAGCGGCTGATGTGCGTATGCAAGTCGCCGGCCAACAGGCTGCCGGTAGTAGACGGTACGGAAATAAGGTTCTCGATTCCTACGGTTTCTTTAACCTGTCCCCCGATGCGGTCGGCTACAATCGCCACCCGGAGCCCTTTCCGGGCGGAATAAATAGCGGCCGAAGCTCCGGCCGGGCCGCCGCCGGCTACCACCACATCGTATTCCTTTACGGACACGTCGGCGGCGCTTTTCAAGGTGCCGTATTGCGCTTCGAGTTTATCGAGCAGTTCGCCGAAGTCGCTTCGCCCCACATGGAGCAGCTTGCCGTCGGCAAATACCGCCGGTACGGCTTGTATTTTAAGCGCTTCCGCTTCGGCCTGGTTGATGGCGCCGTCTACTGTTTCATGCCGGATGTGGCTGTTCAGCGTAGCCATGATGTTCAAAGCCTGTACCACGTCCGGGCAATTCGTGCAGGTGAGCGATACGTAGGTGGTGAGACGGATAGGGCCTTTCAGCGCTTTTACGCGGTTCCGGATGGCCTTGTCGGGAATGTTTTTCCCTTTTCCGTCGCTGTTCAGGATTGCCAGTAGCAACGAAGTAAACTCGTGTCCGTTCGGGACGGCGCGGAAAATAATTCCCGTCGGTTCGCCGTTTTTCAATAAAGTAAACCCGAGCCCTTCCCCTTCGGTCGTCCGGCAGGTAATCTTGTCGGAGCAGGAAGCCACATCGCCGAGGAGCTCGGTTAATTCCTGCCGGCTTTCGTGCCGGGACGATACCCGGATGTCGAAAGTATATTCGGCTTCCAGTGTGGCGAAGATGCCACGTACTTGTTCTTTTAATGCTGCGTCTAACATCGTTTCAGGAATAAATAAAGAGTGAATGTTTTAATTGGGAAATAGAATAAAAGTCGCTTTCCTGCCGGAAAAGCGGTAGTTCCCCGTTATGCCTGGTGCGGCGCCGGTTGTTTCCCGGAGGGCATAACGGAGAAAAGAGCGGGGCGTGCCGTCGTTAAATTTTACCCACCAGGTCGATGCTCGGTTTCAACGTAGCTTCGCCCTTTTTCCACTTTGCGGGGCAAACTTCGTCTTTATGGGCGGCTACGAACTGGGCGGCTTCTACTTTCCGGAGCAATTCGGAAGCGTCCCGGCCGATGTTGTTGTCATGTATTTCCACCACTTTCACCTGGCCTTCCGGATTGATTACGAAAGTGCCGCGGTAAGCCATTCCGTCTTCTTCGATTAATACGCCGAATGCCCGGCTCAATGCGCCAGTAGGGTCGGCCAGCATCGGATACTGGATTTTACGGATGCTTTCGGATGCGTCGTGCCAGGCTTTATGTACGAAGTGCGAATCGGTACTCACCGAGTAGATTTCTACACCCATCGCTTTGAATTGTTCGTACTTTTCTGCCATATCTACCAGTTCGGTAGGGCAAACGAAAGGAAAGTCGGCCGGATAGAAAAAGCATACGGCCCAGTTGCCTAATACGTCTTTATCGGTTACGGTTTTGAAATTGCCGTTTTGAAAAGCCTGTACACTGAATTCGGGAAGCTGGGAATTGATAATCGTTTCCAT
>JAJBTJ010000119.1 GCA_020860905.1 Parabacteroides sp.
GCCGGTGCTTTTCAGAGATGAGCAAGGAGAAAGGAAATTATAATCGAACGGATTCCTTTTCTTTTACCCTTTTATTTTTCTATCTAAAATTTTTTTGTCCTGTACTTCGATACAGTGCATAAAGGTATTGTTTTTTGCCGGAATGCCAAATACGGAAGGCGTCCGGTTTTTTGTATAGACAGGCGGCAAGAAAAACTTTTGATAAACCGGGCTGTTTATTAAGGAGGAAAGAACGTATATCGGAAAACAAAAGTATGTCGGTATCCACAGGTAATTTTACGAAAGAGAGTAATTTATCGCTCAGCGACCGGTTGGCGCTCGAAAGAACCCGGCTGGCCAATGAGAGAACGTTGTTTTCCTATCTCCGCACTTCTCTTTATCTGCTTACCGCCGGCATCGGTGTGCTGCAAGTAGAAAGTATCTCCCGCCTGGACGGGCTTGCCTGGCTTTGTATCCTGTCCGGTATCCTGCTGTTCTTTATGGGGTTTGTCCGTTTCTGGCGCGTGAAAAAGCAGTTGAACGCGTATAAGGGTATAGGTAGAGTGAAATAAGCATCCCGTAACCCTTACAGTAACCTTAACGGCAGTCGATGGTGCGGTAAACAGCGCCGCTCGCTATGTGTGAAACGATTCCCCGCAACGCGAGATAGACGAGAAACGCCAGCCAGAGCGCATCGTTTCCTAACGCCCCTTTCAACCCGTAGTAAAGGGCAAAGAAAACAGCCGAGGCGAGGAGCATGGCGTAAAGCATGATGCGCGTGGTAGTGGCTCCGATAAAGATACCGTCCCATAAAAAAGCGCCGAACCCGGCTAACGGAATAGCCAGCGCCCAGTAGAAATACCGGGATGCCGCAGTGAGAACGGCGGTATTATCGGTAAGCAACCGCAAAAAGTTTTCTCCCCCTACGCCGTACAGCAACGTGAACAAAACGGCAACGCCGCTTCCCCAGTAAAACAAGTGTTTCACGGTTTGCTTGAGCATGGGCAGGTTGCGCTCCCCTACGTAACGGCCGGCCAGCGCTTCGCCGGCGTAGGCGAAGCTGTCCATGAAGTACGAAAATAGAGTAAATAATTGTATCAGCAGCGTGTTTACCGCCAGAATCGTATCGCCTTGCCGGGCGCCTGCGCCGGTAAAGAAGGTGGTTACCGCAATCAGGCACAAGGTTCGTAAAAATATATCGCTGTTTACGGAAAAGAAACGGCGCATCGCTGGCAGCCGGAAAAGCGCTTTGAGGCGAATGACGGGCCTGAACTGCTTATAGCGCCGGCTTGCCAGGTAAACAGCCATCAGGAAACCGCCCCACTGCGCCACCAGCGTGCCGGCCGCTACACCCGCTATTTTCATGTGGAGCAGGAAAACGAACGCCAGGCTGAACACGAGATTCAAGGCGTATTGCACAAAAGCGATATACATCGGGAAACGGGTATTCTGCAACCCTACGAACCATCCGGTAAAGCCGTACAATCCCAGTACGGCCGGGGCGCCCCAGATACAAACAGCAAAGTAAAGGGAGGCTCCTGCTTCTACTTCTTCGCCCGGGCGCAGCAAGTAAAAAGCCGCCCGGCTAACCGGGTATTGCAATAAAAGCAACAAGGCGGCGATACCGAACCCTACCAGTACGGCACGGGCCAGGGTGTCGCTTATCTCGGCCGTATCCTGTTTTCCGTAGGCTTGCGCCGTCATTCCGCTGGTGCCCATCCGCAAAAAGCCGAAACCCCAGTAAATCATGTTGAACAGCATCCCGCCGATGGCCAGGGCGCCTATATACGACGCACTGCCCAAGTGTCCCACGATGCCTACGTCGATTAAGCCGAGTAACGGTACCGTGAGGTTCGAAACGATGGACGGAACGGCCAGCCGGAGGATTTTTTTATTCAGGTTCATTCGATAAACAGGTCGTTGTTTTCAGAATCCGTAAAAAATGCGTTGCCGAAAATACGTGTTTTTGCCGAATCCGGGTGTGAACCGGTTTTGCAGGTAGTGTATACCGGTCTTTATCCGGATTCCGGGTGCCGGTTTGTAGTTGATTTCGAATCCTCCGCCCGTACCCGGATAAAGTGGATTTCCCTGGATAAACGGGTCGGTGCGATTAACGGGCGACGTATAAGTAACGCGCCCCCACAAGGTAAAATCGAGTTTGCCGGTAGGTGCGTACCGGGTTGAAAAAGTAAAACCCGTTTGGTCGGTGGGCGAAATGGTGCGCGGTGAGGAGAGTTTGGAAACGAGGATTCCTCCGGTTACCGAGAAGGACTCGCCCGGTTGCCAGTTGATTCCTCCGCCCAGCGTTTCGTATCCGCCCAAACCCGGATAGTTGTTTTGCCGGTTCAGTGCGAGAAAAAATAAATTGGATGAGAGCCGGCTTTGCCGGGTAATCCGGGTGCCGGAATAAAACGGATTGCGGTTCAGTACGGCTCTGTACAAAACGGGCGGGGGTACGTTGAAAAAGGTGGCCGTACCCGGAAGTACGCCTGTACCGAAGCGGTAAGAAGGTACGGTGTCGGGGTAGTGGAACGGTAAGTTCTCCGGTGCGGAAGGCTGCCGGAAATGGGTGAACGTAAGCTGAAAATCGTTTGCAGGCGGTTGTGCGGAAAACGGCTGCGCAGCGAACCGACTCCCGCTTTGCGCTTCTTCCGGGTATTGGGCATAGCCGGAAAAAGTGGCTGCTGCGAATGCAACGCTCAGGCATAAAAGAACAGGTTTCATACAAACAAGGTTTACCGGGGTTTACTCTCTGGGAACAAAAGTAAACAAACCCGGCCGGTTTTGCCGTTAAAAAAGCAAAAGGATGCCTGTAGCGAGGCAATCGGTGTTTGGGAACGACCGGAGTTTTCGTGGAAACGGCCTATCTTTGCAATCGTCGACTAACTTTAGAAATAAATATATGAGAAACAGAAAAAGAATTTGGAGTTTGGCTTTGGGCTGCTTATTGGCGGCGCTCGCTCCCGGAATGCAGGCGAAAGAAAAGCATGGGTTCGAAATTAAAAACGGCAGTTTCGTGTTCGACGGCAAGCCTGTCCGTATCGTGTCGGGCGAGATGCATTATGCACGGATTCCGCATCAGTACTGGCGTCACCGCCTGCAAATGGTAAAGGCTATGGGGCTGAATACGGTGGCTACGTATGTGTTCTGGAATCTGCACGAGCCGGAAGAAGGAAAATGGGATTTCGACGGAGATAAAGATTTAGCCGGGTTTATAAAAATCGCCGGCGAAGAAGGGTTGCACGTTATTTTGCGCCCCGGGCCGTATGCGTGTGCCGAATGGGAATTCGGCGGTTACCCCTGGTGGTTGCAGAATAAGGAAGGAATCGAATTGAGGCGCGATAACCCGGTTTTCCTGGAATATGCTAAAAAATACATCGACCGGTTGTACCGGGAGGTGGGCGGTTTGCAGGTAACGAAAGGCGGGCCGATTATTATGGTACAGGTAGAAAACGAGTTCGGCTCGTATGCCGCGCAACGGAAAGATATTCCGTTAGACGAGCATCGCCGGTATAATGCCAAAATCAAAGAAGAACTGGTAGCGGCCAGGTTCGATGTTCCCTTGTTTACTTCCGACGGTTCCTGGTTGTTTGCAGGCGGCTCCATCGAAGGTGTTCTGCCTACGGCCAACGGCGAAAGCAATGTGGCCAACCTGAAAAAGTTGGTAAACGAGTATCACAACGGGGAAGGTCCGTACATGGTTGCCGAATTTTATTCCGGCTGGCTGGCGCATTGGGCCGAGCCGCATCCGCATACCGACGCTTCGGTGTTGGCCCGGAAAACGGAGGAGTATTTGCAGCAGGATGTGTCGTTCAACTTTTATATGGTACACGGGGGTACGAATTTCGGTTTTACCAGCGGTGCCAACTACAATAAAAGTCATGATATACAGCCCGACCTTACCAGTTACGATTACGATGCGCCCATTACCGAAGCCGGCTGGCGCACGCCCAAGTACGACTCGTTGCGCAATGTGATAAAGAAGTATGTAGCGTATGCCGTCCCGGAGGCTCCGGAAGCCTATCCGGTTATCGAAATCCCGTCGATTAAACTCTCCCGGGTAGCCGATTTGCTGGGGTACGTAGAACGTATTAAACCGGTACAGAACGACCAGCCGCTTACCTTCGAGCAACTGAACCAGGGGCATGGATACGTATTGTACTCGCGTAAGTTCAACCAACCTATCAGCGGTACGCTGGAAGTGCCGGGGCTGCGGGATTATGCGGTGGTATATATCGATGGAGAAAAGGCGGGCGAATTGAACCGGTATTACAAAAATTACTCGTTGGAAATCGATATTCCTTTCAATGCTACTTTGGAGATTTTGGTGGAAAATATGGGGCGTATCAACTACGGCCCCGAAATCGTGCGGAACAACAAGGGGATTGTCAGCCCGGTAAAAATCAACGGAATGGAGATTGCCGGCGACTGGGAGATGTATCCGCTCCCCATGGCGGAGTGCCCGGATATAAACCGGTATCCTTCCGAGGCAGTCCGTGCTTGTCCGGTAACGGACGTGCAGGCGTTGGCCGGACGCCCGGTGGTTTACGAAGGCTCGTTTACCCTTTCGGATACGGGCGATACGTTTATTGACATGGAGTCGTGGGGTAAGGGGATTGTTTTTATCAACGGGAAGAATATCGGCCGGTACTGGCAGGCAGGTCCGCAGCAAACGTTGTTTATTCCCGGCGTTTGGCTGAAGAAGGGCGAAAATAAGATTGTGATATTCGAGCAGTTGAATAACGAGCTGAAATCGGAAGTCCGTACGGTGAAAACACCGGTGCTGACGAAGTTGAAATAAAAGCGGGCGCAGCCCTTCAATTTTGCATACATCCCTTACGTTTGGCT
>JAJBTJ010000100.1 GCA_020860905.1 Parabacteroides sp.
TTAAATAACTTGCGCTCTTTCAAATCGGTTGCAGTTTTAAAGTCTTCTTCCTTTTTAATTCTATCCATGTTTATTTATGTTAAAGATGTAATTTCGCTAAACTTTTCCAGAAAAAAGGCCCCGAAACATTTGGAAGATATTGGTTAGACCTCTATCTTTGTCTCTTGAAAAAAACGTAAATTTTTTCATAGTTAAGGTTTTGGTTAAATGAGTTAAGGGTGGCTGTGAAGTTACCCTTAATTTTTTTTTGTAAAGTTCCGTTCTGCATATAAACTTCTCGTTTTTTCCGTTTATCTCGATAAGTCTTCTTACTTTTGCTTTCAAAGAATCGAAGATAGGGAGCGTTCCGGCATAACCTGGCGAACTTGCTTCTGTTTCCGGCTTGCACTATCTTTGTTTCCGAATATAAATCGAAGACATAGAGTGCGCCCCAGCATAACCGAGCATCGCTTGCTTCTGCCTCGGGTTTGCCCTATCTCGGGAGTGCAAAAGTAATCAAAGTTATGGATAATATAGGCGATTGGCTATACGTTGTTTTTATAATTATAGCCGCAGCGAGTAGTTTGCTCAGTTCTGGAAGGAAAAAGAGACGGTCGAAAGAAATATTAGGACGACCGGGAAAAGAGTTCCACCCTTATCAGCCTCCTGCACCTCCGGCTCCCCGGCCCGAGAAGAAGGTTTCGCAACCGATTGCCCAGCCGCAAACGAAAAAACGGCCGTCACCGTTTTTACAGGGGGAAAGGAATACCCGTTCTTATATGCCTCCTCCCCCGCCGGTTACTTCGTTGAACGAGCCGGAACCCGAACCGGCGCCGGAATTCGATTTCCGTTCTGCAGACGATTTGAAAAAGGCGGTAATCTATTCCGAGATACTTAACCGGAAATATTAACCGGTTATACCCGCGCTTTTTATAACAATTACTATTCATCCTAAACATACTATCATGGCTTTAAAATTTATTACAGCAGAAGAAGCGGCCGAATTCGTGAATCACGACGACAACGTAGGCTTTAGCGGCTTCACTCCGGCCGGATGCCCGAAAGCAGTCCCCGGCGCTATTGCCGAACGGGCCGAAAAAGAACACGCCGTAGGCAGACCTTTCCAAATCGGCATGTTCACGGGTGCTTCTACCGGCGATTTGCTGGATGGCACGCTGGCTCGCGCCAATGCCATCAAATTCCGTACTCCCTACCAGTCGAACAAAGATTTACGGGCATCGCTCAATGCGCATCAAGCACATTATTTCGACATGCACCTGTCGGAACTGGCTCAATCGTTGCGATACGGATTCTTAGGGAAGGTAGATGTGGCGATTATCGAAGCGGCCGATGTTACGGAAAACGGCGAAATCATCCCGACCTGCGGCGTAGGCATCTCGCCCACGATTTGCCGTATGGCCGACCGGATTATTATCGAATTGAATAAAAAGCACCCGAAAGAAATCCGGGGCATGCACGACATATACGAGCCGCAAGACCCGCCTTTACGCCGGGAAATCCCGATTTACCAGCCTTCCGACCGCATCGGTACGCCGTACCTGAAAGTGGACCCGGCTAAAATCGTAGGCATCGTGGAAACGGATATACCCAACGAAGGGGGTAAATTCGCTCCGCTGGACGATGTAACGCTCGCCATCGGCAACAATGTGGCGAACTTCCTGGCCGGCGAAATCAAAGCCGGACGGATACCGGTATCGTTCTTACCGATGCAATCGGGCGTGGGAAATGTGGCGAATGCCGTACTGGGCGCCGTAGGTGCGAATAAAGACATCCCGGCTTTCAATGTATATACGGAAGTAATCCAGGATGCGGTAATCGGGCTGATGAAAGAGGGACGCGTTAAATTTGCCAGCGGATGCTCGCTTACCGTAAGCAACGAGGTAATCGACGAAATATATGGCGACCTAACATTTTTCAAAGACAAAATATTGCTCCGCCCGGAAGAAATCTCCAATAATCCGGAAATTGCCCGGCGCTTGGGGCTGATTGCTATCAATACGGCGCTCGAAGCGGATATTTTCGGCAACATCAACTCGACGCACGTGCTGGGTACGAAGATGATGAACGGCATCGGCGGCTCGGGCGATTTTACCCGGAGCTCGTATCTTTCCATCTTTACGACGCCTTCTACGGCGAAAGACGGTAAAATCAGCTCGTTCGTTCCGATGGTATCGCATCTCGACCATAGCGAACATTCCGTAAAAATCATCGTTACGGAATACGGCGTAGCCGACTTGCGGGGCAAATCGCCGGTACAACGTGCGGAAGAAATCATCGACAAATGCGTTCACCCCGACTACAAGCCGCTGCTCCGGGAATATCTCGCCATGGGAATTAAGGGCCATACGCCCCAGAACCTGAACGCCTGCTTTGCATTCCACGAAGCGTTTGCCACCAGCGGCGATATGCGGAATGTTGATTGGAGCCGACAGGGTAAGTAAAAACACAGACCGGAAAATCCTTTCCGACGAGGCTATGCGGTGCTTCCGCAATCACTCCGGAAAGACGTTTCCGACCCGTATATTACAATGCCTCCCGACTCTCACGAGCCGCGGAGGCATTTTTCCTTTCAGTTAATGTTATTTCTCTTACCGGAAAAAGCAAAAAGTTTTTAACAAGATATTCAGTCCGGAAAGGAAGGAATAACCCGGAAGACAGGATCAGCGACAGGATTATTTTACTCTTGTGTGCCTCCGTGTTCCTGCGTTTATTTCCTTTGTTGTATGTTTCGATGGGAAGCAAAAATATAGCCTTATGAAAATCTTAGTAATAGAAGACGAAAACGAGCTCAGGAAAGTAATCTGCCAATCGTTGGAAAAAGAACGGTACCGGGTGGAATGTGCAGCCGATTTTCAAAGTGCTTCCGAAAAAATAAACGATTACGATTACGACTGTATCGTGCTCGATATCATGCTTCCGGGCGGAAGCGGCCTTACCCTGCTGGAAGAACTGAAAAAACTGCACAAAAAAGAACGGGTAATTATCGTTTCGGCCAAAGACTCCATCGAAGATAAAGTGAAAGGGCTCGACCTGGGCGCCGACGATTACCTGACCAAGCCGTTCCACCTGGCGGAACTGAACGCCCGCATCAAATGTATCGTACGCAGGCACCTGCAAGGAAACGGAATGTATATTTCGTTAGCTAATATATATATGTATCCGGATAAACACAGCGTTTATGTAAACGATAAGGAATTGCCCCTTAACCGGAAAGAATTCGACTTGCTGTATTACTTCATTACCAATCCCGGCCGGCTGCTGAACAAAGGTTCGCTGGCCGAAGCCGTTTGGGGTGATTACATCGACCAGGCCGACAGTTTCGATTTTATTTACTCGCAAGTGAAAAACCTGCGTAAAAAGTTGAAAACGGCCGGGGCCGTTCCGGAAATAAAGGCGGTATACGGTTTCGGATATAAAATGAGTGCAGACGCAACCTAATCCGCCCCGCGATGAAACTGGTACACTACACATTCCGCAAATTATCGGTGGCACTGGCCATCGTCTTATTACTCTGGGCCGTATTTTTTTATATCCGGATACTCCAGGAAGTCGACGACGAAACCAACGATAGCCTGGAATACTACAAGGAGTTGATTATCAAACAAGCATTGGCCGACAGTACACTGCTCACCGATCATGTAGACATCATGACGAAGTATTATATCCGGAAAGTATCGCCCGACGAAGCGGATTTATCGAAAAACGAGTATTACGATTCGTTTATCTACTCGGAAATCGAAAAGGAGTATGAACCGGTACGGGTATTACGCACCTATTTCCGTACGGCCGACGGCACCTATTACCGGCTCACTGTAAACACGTCGACGTTGGAAAAAGAAGACATGGTGGAGGCCATTTTCTGGAGTATCGTGTTGTTGTACGGCGTTCTATTAGCATGTATCCTGGGGGTAAGCCACTTCGTATTCCGGAAAAGTATGCAACCGTTTTATTATGTAATCGGGTGGCTGAACAATTTCCGGTTAGGCAAACCGAATGCGCTGTTTATTAACGAAACCGGCGTCGACGAGTTCAAAACGCTGAACCGGGCTACCCAAGACGCAATTCGTAAAAGCGAAGAGTTGTATACGCGGCAAAAGGAGTTCGTGGAAAATGCGGCGCACGAGCTGCAAACGCCGTTGGCTATCTGCATGAACAAACTGGAATTGTTATCGGAAAACCCGGCTTGTACGGAAGAGCAACTCATGGAGATAGGCAAACTGCAACAAGCGCTCAACCAAATTATCAAGTTAAACAAGTCGTTGCTCTTATTGAGCCGTATCGACAACAACCAGTTTCCGGAAACGAAAGAAATCGACTTGAACGCCTTAATCCGTACCGTTACCGGCGATTTGGCGGAAATCTACGCCCACAAACATATTCACATTTGCAACGTCGCCCCGGGCACGTTGCGATACCGGATGAACGAATCGCTGGCAGCGACCCTGGTTACCAACCTGGTAAAGAACGCTTTCGTGCACAACAAGCCGGAAGGCTTTATCCGCATTTCAATTTCCGGGCGCGAATGGACTATCGGCAACAGCGGCCTGTCGGAAAAAGCATTGCCCGCCGACAAGCTGTTCAGCCGCTTCGCTTTGAAAGAACCCAAAACAGATTCTACCGGATTAGGGCTGGCTATCGTAAAAGCCATCACCTCCCTGTATGCTATCCGGATAAATTACGCTTACGAAAACGGACATACTTTCAACTTATTTTTCTCCTGACAGGATTATTCCCAAATCTTTCCCAAATGTTTTTATTTCTTTGTTTCAAACAATAGAAACGATATGAAAAGATTCATTCTAACGGCTTTTATGTGTGTTATTACCATCGGCCTGAGCCGAGCCGACGAAAAAATCATCACACGGGATGTAAACCGGCTTCCGGCGACCAGCCGGGAATTTATAGCGCAACATTTGCCGGGCTCGCCGGTTTCGCACATCAAAATTGAAAAAGGATGGTTCGGCGTTAAAGAATACGAGGTAATCCTGACGAACGGCGTGGAAATAAAGTTCGACGGCGACGGCCACTGGGAAGAAGTGGAAGGCCACCATACCGCACTGGCCACTACGTTTATTCCGGATTTCATCGTAAGCTATATCCGGCAATACTATCCGGAGGCTTCTGTGTTCTCGGTAGAAAAAGACAGGAACCGGTATGAAGTGAAGCTGTCGAACCGGCTCGAACTGAAATTCGATAACAAGGGAAATCTTGTCGACATCGATCGCTAACGTTATATTCAACGTACTTAAAATACACTGTGTATGAAAACAAATTTAGTTGCATTCGCTGCGCTTGCCTGCAGCTTCCTCGCCGTTACGGGCTGTAACGACGACGATTCGCCGGGATACGTACCCGACGCAACCGTTACCCGGGCCTTCGACACCAAATATCCGAACGCCCAGGCTGTAAAATGGGAAACCAAGGCTTCTTACCAGGTAGCCGATTTCCGTTACAATAACAAAGAAGCGGAAGCCTGGTTCGGCCCGGACGGAACGTGGATGATGACGGAAACCGATTTGCCGTCGGTAAACGATTTGCCTGTAGCGGTACAGGATAGCTTCAAAACCAGCGCTTATGCTGCCTGGCGGGTTGACGACATCGACCAGTTGGAACGTGCGGGAATGGAAGTGCTTTACATCATCGAAGTGGAAAACGGCAACCAGGAAACGGATTTGCGTTATGCCGCATCGGGCGTACTCATCAGCGCTGTTCCCGACACGGATAACGATGGCAGCTACCAACCGGTAAGCATTCCGCAGGAAATAACTTCGTTTATCAAAGACAAATATCCGAAAGCAGTAATCATGGAAGTAGAACCGGAAAAAACCGGCGAATACGAGGTGGATATCTTAGACGGTAACACCCCGAAGGAAGTACGGTTAGACAAAAACTATAAATGGCTCCAAACGGAATGGGATATTCCTTACGCCCGATTACCGGAGGCTGTAAAAACAGCTATCGTTACTTTATACGGCGCCTATACGCCGGACGATGATGCCGACTTAATCGAAACACCGGCAGGTATCCGGTATAAAGTAGAATTGGAGCAGGGAAAAGTGGAAAAGAAAGTAGTGTTCGACGAAGCGGGTAACGAGCTTTCCGCCTGACAGGAGATTTTTTTACCCCGGACGTTACGTCGCAAAACGCTGCCCCGAAAGATAAGGGGACAACGTTTTGCGACGTTGCTTTTATTCACTAACTTGCTATGACAAAACTTTTTAAACCGGTAAATTGTTTCAATGGAGAAACACCGGAGTGTCAAAGAACCGAAGAAACCGCTTCCGGAAAAACGATTGATTCAACGGGTAAAAAATAAAACTAAAACGATTAATTATGAAAGCTAAATTATTACTATGCCTCCCATTGCTCTGCAGCTTCGTGCTTCTGTGCAGCTGTAAAGACGATGACGACAAATTCTCGCCCAGTTCCAATATCGAAGACGAATTCCATACCCGTTATCCGAATGCCAAAGATGTAAGCTGGGACTCGGAAAACGGATACACGGTAGCCAAATTCAGGCAAGGCACCGAATATTCGCAGGCCTGGTTTACCGGAAACGCCTTGTGGGTGATGACCAACACAGCCATTCAATTCCCGGCTCTTCCGCAGGCTATCCAAGACAGCTACAACGGCAGTTACTACGCCGACTGGAATATCGACGACGTGATGCGCCTGGAACGCATCGACACCAAGATGCTGTACATCATCGAAGTGGATAAAGACCCGTACAGCCTCGACCTTCAATATGCTTCGAACGGCATCCTGATTAACGTGATTCCTCACCAATCCGACGAATTGTACCTGCCGGTAACGATTCCGCAGGAGGTAAAAGATTACATTTCAGCGAAATATCCGGCCGGAGAAATTATGCAATACAGCAAAATCGGATACGATTACGTAGCGGACATACTGGAAGGCGTTACGCCCATGCATGTGGTATTCGATAAAAACTACAATTGGCTCCGTACGTACTGGGAAGTATATTACATCAATCTGCCTCAACCGGTAAAAGATTCGGTTACCACCAACTATGCAGGATACAAGGTATTGTTTTCCCGCCAGGTAGAATCGCCGTCAGGCACTACTTACATTGTTCGGATGGTAAGTGCGGCCAAAGAAACCGAAATCACGTTCGACCCTGATGGAAACGTGGTTGCCGAAAAAGATTTATAACAGGGCGGAACCCGGAGGCACACAGTCTGAGTTTCGTAGGCCGGCCGCGGCTGCGTGCCTTCGCGTTCGATTTACATCGCACTTATTCGAAATGGATTTTCTGCCACGAATACACTTTCGGGGTTTCACGAAGATAGGGAAGCACGCTTTCCCTGTCTTTTTTGCTTAAATACAGGGGAGTAGTGTAAGTAGCGGTAAGAGTCAAATCGTCGGGACTGAAACGGTACCGTATCAAATCCATATCCAGCAGCGAAACGGCATGCCGGTAGGCTTCTCCGTTTTTATCCACTCCTTCTTTTATAAACCAGCCGGAGGCGGGAGGAGTAAACAAACCGGAAGCTTCCAGCGGCTTCCAATCGGTAGAATAAAAAGCAATCCGGCTGTCGGGCACCGGGCCGTCGACCGTAGTAATCATACCGATAATCTTCGTATCGTTTACCAGCGGGAGCAATTTTAACTCGACGGTGCTGTTATCTGACACCTGCAAAAGCAAGTAATCGGAAGTGAGTTTCTGCAAGGTGGAAAAACCGTTCATGGTATTTTTCAGCTTCGCTTCCTTCCCGGCGTTATACAAGTCGATTAAATCTTTGCGCCACGCATCTTCCAACTGAGGCACCAACGCATCGGGCATGGCTGCAAACAAAGGGGCCATATCCTGCGCTTTCGCTACGCCAATCATCACCCATACAAGAAATAAGACTAATTATCGTTTCATATCTTTATTGTTTGTACCCGGATAAAAAATCCGGGCAAGAATTTACTATCCATTATATAACCACTGAACAAGCAAAGAACATCATCTCCGCAAATTATCCGTAAAAAGAGCCGCCGATTTCTTCCGGTCGCCTCTTTTTCCGTTATAAAGGTATTTCTTTTTTTCGATTACCCCAAATAAAGCGGCTTTTGTCCGGATTCAAAAATAAAAATGTGCTTTTTTAATGAGCGTGCAGATGCAGCAATCGGAAACCCGGCAAACCGCCCTGTCACGGAAATCGACTTAGTAACCGGAAGAGTCCGTTCATTTCGTACCCCAATATAAAAATAGCATCCCTAACAACACCAAAAACAAATCGAGCGCCTTCTTCTTTAAGTTTTTTTCATGGAAGAACAACGCGCCGGCGGCGAAAGTAACCAGCACGCTGCTGCGGCGTACCATCGAAACAATCGAAATGAGGGAATCGGGGAAGGTAAGGGCGTAAAAATAAACGAAATCGGCCACCGTAAGAAAAACGGAAATCAGCACGATGCTCCAACGCCAGCGGAAAGGAGTGGTTCTTTTCCGGGTGGGATACCATAAAAACAAAACGACCAACACCATCAGGGCGCACTGGTAAAAATTATACCACGACTGCACCACCATCGGTTCCAGGAACCGCATCAGATACTTGTCGTACAAGCCGCTCATCGAGCCGGTAACCGCCGCCAGCACCATGCAGAAAATCCATTTGTTCCGGGTAAAGTCGATGCCCTCTTTCTTACCGGACGACGAGAGCATGAAGAAAGAAGTAATGGCCAACAGCACCCCCGTCCACTGGTAAAGGTTCAGGCGCTCGTGGAAAATAAGCAACGCCCCCACCAGCGTCATTACCGGACGGGTGGCATTGATGGGGCCGGTAATGGTAAGCGGCAGGTGTTTCGTGGCAAAATAGGCGAAATGCCAGGAGGCCAGCACAATAACGGCTTTCAACAAGATGTATCCGTGCACCTGCCACGGAGCGGGCGGAATAAAAAACAGCGTGCCTTTCAACGTTTCGGGACTAACAGCCGAGATAACCACGAACGGAACGAAAATAAGGCTGCAAATCAACGTATTGAAAAACAGCACCGGAATCACGGCGTTCCCGTTTAGCGAAAGTTTTTTATTCACGTCGTAACATCCCAACAGGAAGGCCGACAGAAAGGCGAGTCCTAACCACATATCATCCTTCTACATTAAATAAAGCCGGCGGATACTCCACCTCCGCCAAATACAGCGCGTGCGCCGGAGCGGAGGTTCCCGCCCGGCCCCGGTCTTTCGCCTCAATTACCCGCCGGAAGCCCTCCAGGGTAAGTTTGCCGCGTCCCACTTCGAACAGCGTTCCTACCACGGCGCGCACCATGTTCCGCAGGAAGCGGTCGGCTTTGATAGTAAACACCCATACGTCGCCCTGCCGCTCCCACTGCGCCTGCATAATGCGGCAATTGTTGGTTTTCACGTCGGTATGCAATTTGCTGAAACTGGTAAAGTCGGTATACCCGAACAATACGGCGGCCGCCTGGTTCATGGCGTCGAAATCGTATAAGCCGTGTATTTTAAGTACATTGCCGAAAGTAAACGGGTCTTTTTTACAAGTAACATAATACCGGTAAGTGCGGGCCGTCGCATCGAACCGGGCATGAGCGTCGGCACGTACCGGTACTATTTTTTCTATGGCAATCGTTTGGGGCAGCAACCTGTTCAGTTTTTCCGCAAGCAAAGCAGTATCGGGCAGCCCCCCGGGCACATCGAAATGGGCCGCCATCGACCGCGCATGTACGCCCGCATCGGTACGTCCGGCTCCCGTTACGGCCACCGGCTCGCGCAAAACGGTAGCCAATGCGTTTTCGAGGGTGGATTGTACGCTTACCCCGTTAGGCTGGCTCTGCCACCCGCAAAAATCTGTGCCGTTATAGGCCAAATAAATAAAATACCGCTTCACTCTTTTTCCTATTTCCGATTTTATCGCGTGCAAAGGTAGGGATAAAATGAAAATGTATTAATTTTACCTCCCGAAAAAAGTAACAAACAAAAAACACCATACCATCATGCTCGAATCGTTACTGCACTCGTCTTATTTCGCTTTATTCCTGATTATCGCGTTAGGCTTCATGCTGGGCCGAATCAAGATACGCGGGCTTTCGCTGGATGTATCGGCGGTAATTTTTATCGCCCTGCTGTTCGGACACTTCGGCGTAGTTATCCCGAATGCGCTGGGACAGTTCGGGTTAGTGCTTTTTATCTTTACCATCGGCATCCAGGCGGGCCCCGGATTTTTCGACTCGTTCAAATCGAAAGGCAAAACCTTAATCGCGCTTACCTTGCTGGTAGTAGGTTCGGCCTGCCTTACCGGACTGATTTTCAAATACGCATTCGGCATCAAAACGGCCGAGATAGTAGGGTTGATAGCGGGTTCGCTTACCAGTACCCCGGGGCTTGCCGCCGCCATCGACAGCACGCACTCGCCGGCGGCTTCCATCGCCTACGGCATCGCTTACCCGTTCGGTGTAATAGGCGTAATCTTATTCATCAAACTGCTGCCGAATATATTGAGAATAAATATAGAAGAGGAAACGCGGCGGCTGGAAGCCCAGGCTACCGACAAATATCCGATACTGGAAACGGGCACCTTCCGGATTACGAACCGGAATATATTCGACAAAAGCGTACAGCAACTCAAGGTACGCAGCATGACCGGCGCCGTTATCTCGCGCATCAAACAGGGCGACGTGTTGCAAATCCCGTCGGCACAAACCGTTCTGCACGAAGGCGACTTGGTAAAAGCGGTGGGCAACGGGAAATCGCTCGACCAACTTACGTTGTTATTGGGCGAACGCATCAACGCAGAGGTTCCGCTGGGCGAGAAACAGGAAATCGAGTCGCTCCTGGTTACGAACAAGCAGGTGATTAACAAAACGCTGGGGAACCTGAACCTGCAAGCCGCTTTCGGCTGTACGATTACGCGGGTAAGACGAAGCGGTATCGACCTGGCTCCCAATCCCGACTTGCATATCAAATTCGGCGACAAGCTGGTGGTGGTAGGAAACAAAGACGGGCTCGAGCAATTGGGGCGCCTGTTCGGAAACAATGAGAAGAAACTCTCCGACACGGACTTCTTCCCCATCGCCACGGGTATCGTACTGGGGGTACTGGTAGGAAAGCTGAATATTTCGTTTTCGGATAGTTTTTCTTTTTCGCCCGGCCTCACGGGAGGCATCCTTATCGTAGCGCTTATCCTGAGCGCCGTGGGGAAAACTGGGCCGATTATCTGGTCGATGTCGGCCTCGGCCAACTCGTTGCTGCGGCAATTAGGGTTGTTGTTATTCCTGGCCGAGGTAGGCACCTCGGCGGGTACCACGCTGGTTGCCACTTTCCAGCAAAGCGGGATGATGCTGTTCGGCGCAGGATGCGCCATTACGCTGGTTCCGATGATTGTAGCCGTAGTAGCCGGGCACTATATCTTCAAAATCAATCTGCTCGACCTGCTCGGAAGCATCGCCGGCAGCATGACGAGTACGCCGGGACTCGCCGCAGCCGACTCTATGACCGACAGCGATATGCCGAGCATCGCCTATGCCACCGTGTACCCCATCGCGATGGTATTCCTGATTTTATTTATCCAGTTGATTGCCACGTTGATACTGTAACGGATGGCTTGCCGGGGAGATAAAGCGGCTTGTTCGCCCAGCGCGGAATCCTTTGGCCCGGCTTCGGCTCGAAAGCCGTTCCGGTATGGCCCGGACGTTCCCGGGAAAGCCTGAAAGCGGCTCCGGTTCGGGCCCGAAAGCCGGTTACAACGTTGCGTCTTGCTGTGCCGTCGGCACACCATTTCCCTGATGATGCGGGCGTCCGCTTCGGTAAACGTTGCGTTTTTCCGCGCTGTCGGCACAATCCGGAGCCGTCCGGCGCTGCCTGCACCGGCAGAAGTTTGGAGGATACCACGGTTTTGTTTACTTTTACAACCAAAAACAAATCGGCCATGAACATCGTACGTTACAACGAAACCGAAGCTATCCGGGTGAGCGACACCGTACAAAGGCGCTTCCTTTACACGCCGAACCTGATGACGGTAATCGTAGACTTTTCGGAAGGCCCGGCCACCGAACCGGACCCGTTCCATTCCCATCCGCACGAGCAAACCAGCTACGTAGCCGAAGGCGAAGTGCTTTTCCTGATGGAAGGGGAAACGCCCCAGCATCTCGCAACCGGCGATATGGTGGCGATTCCGGCCGGCAAGCCGCACGCCATCCAACTGCTCACGCCCACAGCCCGGCTTGTAGACAGCTTCACTCCTATCCGGGAAGATTTCCTGTAAACGGCTATTCCGCCCGGTACGGGGTAAAAGATTACCCTGCCGGGCCGTACACGCCGTTTCATAAGGATGCGGGTGCATAGGGGCGACCGTACGGTTTTGTTACCTGCGCCGGACGGTAAAGAGGCAGGTGGGGTAAAAGACAATAAAATAAATCTGGCTGCCTGTCCGTTATCCAGTACATGGGTAGAACGGAAGCTCTCTTGGCGTTATTTTCACCAGCGATGGCTGGGTTAGTCAAACTACCTGTTCGTATTATACACCCTCCTATCTTCATCAAAGAAAGAAGTTTCATTCTTGCCGGATTTAGCTTTTTCCCGGAATGTATGCCTGGTTTACGGCATAATTCATTACTTTTGCAGTGAACTCCATTTTTCTTTTCCATGATGAAAACCGGCTAAGTTTTATCTGAAGATAAGAATAAACGGAGTTTTTTTGTACCCTTTTTTATTTTTTGCCGTGTAGGTCGACTCTTATATCAGAAAAACATGCCGAAGAAACATTATAAAGATATCCCGCCCGACTATGCCGTATGCCAGCACAGCGATTGCCCGCGTGCTTCCGTATGCTTACATCAACTCGTTTATCAGCCCCTGATGGAACGGAACGAGACGTTGCGGCTGATAAATCCCCGCCATTGTACCAAAGACGATACATGTCGGCATTTCCGCGACGCTGCCCCTGTGACGTATGCCCGTGGCTTCACCGGCATGCAGCAGCACATGTTTCCCGGACAATATCAAACTTTCATGTCGATACTGAAAAGACGATTCAGCCATAACCCTTACTATGAGCGCAGGCGAGGTGAAACTGCCCTGTCTCCCAGTGAACAAAAAATCGTGCTCGATGCCTTGCGGCGGGCGGGAGTGACGGAAGAATTAAAGTTTGATGAGTATGAGGAAAACTTCAACTGGTACGACTGACGGAATACTTGGTGCAAAGTATTGCGCTACTTATATTAAAGTATTTAAATACTTTGCATAAAGTATTTCCGTACTTCCGGCAAAGTACGGAAGCTGTTTCATAAGCGCATAAACAAGGCATTGGAAATAAGCACCTCGATTTTGTGCCGGCCCATTACGTTTATAAAGGAGTTCAAGGAACAGCTATGCATATAACGGATAAGAAGGATTTCGGATTTCGTACGGGTACGGATATAGCATACCTGCGCTATCATGGTAAGAAAGCAGGATAACAGCGAGTTGTACCCATTCTTAAACGACACAGGGAGTATAGGTTCGGGCACGATATGGATAACAAGCCTGTTTCCCTTATTATCGCCACACCGGCAGCCCGGACTTATCCAGGAGAAACAAACATTTTAGCGCTTCCCGGAAAACCGCATATTGAATAGAATAATGTATCTTTGCTTCCGGAAACAATCAATATAAATCCTATCTGTATGGAACCTTCGAAAGTATACTTTACCAACCTGCGCACGACCCCGAGCAGCAACTTGCTCGACAAAATGGAACGCCTGGTAAGAAAAGCAGGCATCGCCACAATCGGTTTCGACCAACAGTTCGTAGCCGTTAAAATCCATTTCGGCGAGCCGGGCAACCTGGCTTACATCCGTCCGAATTACGCCGCCCGGATGAGTAACCTGCTCCGTAGCTTAGGAGGCAAACCGTTCCTTACCGACAGCAACACGCTCTACTCGGGGGGCCGCTCGAATGCGGTAGACCACCTGAAAAGCGCCATGGAAAACGGCTTCAACCCCATCTCCGCGCAATGTAACGTAATTATCGCCGACGGACTGAAAGGCACCGACTACCGGGAAATCGAAATCGGCGGCGAGTATTGCCGGGCGCCCAAAATAGGTACCGCTATTGCGGATGCCGACATTATCGTAAGCATGAACCATTTCAAAGGACACGAGCAAACCGGCTTCGGAGGCGCCCTGAAAAACTTGGGGATGGGATGCGCCAGCGTGGGCGGCAAGCTCGAACTGCATTCGGGCGCACAACCGGTGGTAGCCGAACAGCATTGCAAAGCGTGTACCATTTGTGTGAAACATTGCGCCCACGATGCTATCCATATCGAAAACAAAATAACGAAAATCGATTACGCCCGGTGCGTGGGCTGCGGCCAATGCGTGGCCCTGTGCCAGTATAACGCGGCGGTAATGGGCTCGGAAGATACGTCCGACCGGCTCAACTGCAAGATTGCCGAGTACACGAAAGCGGTGTTGCTCGGCAAGCCTCACTTCCACGTGAGCTTTATCATGAACGTATCGCCGGAGTGCGACTGCTGGAACCACAACGACGCCGCGATTGTTCCCGACCTGGGTATCGCCGCTTCTTTCGACCCGGTAGCGCTCGACAAGGCTTGTGCGGATATGGTGATTAACGCGCCTTTGCTGGGCGGTAACAAATTAGCGGAAACTCATCCGCACGAACACCTGGAGGGCGAAGACAAGTTCCACTATATGCATCCCGACACGAACTGGCGCGCCGGATTGGAGCATGCCGAAAAAATCGGTATCGGAACGATGAATTACGAATTGATTACGGTTTAATCTTATTTCCGAATGTAATATTAGCCGTTATCCTCTCTCACTACCAATATACATGGCAATGACAAACCAAGATACCATTTGTGCCGTATCGACTGCTCCGGGAACAGGCGGAATCGCCGTTATCCGGGTATCCGGCCCGCAAGCGATAGAAATAAGCGACAGCCTTTTCACGCCGGTTTCGGCCGGCAAGGATTTACTGTCGCGGAAAGCGTACACCCTCGCCTTGGGCAGTATCCGGAAAGGAAACGAAACGGTAGACGATGTACTGGTGTCTTTGTTCCGTGCGCCGCACTCTTTCACCGGCGAAGATACGGTAGAAATAACGTGTCACGGGTCTGTGTACATCCAGCAGCGGATTTTGCAATTGCTTATCGGCGCAGGCTGCCGCGCCGCTCTCCCGGGCGAATTTACTCAACGGGCTTTCCTGAACGGTAAAATGGATTTAAGCCAGGCGGAAGCTGTTGCCGACCTGATTGCTTCTACCTCGGCGGGAACGCACCGGTTGGCTCTCAGCCAGATGCGGGGCGGATTCAGCAACGAGCTTGCGCACCTGCGCGGGCAACTGCTGGATTTTACTTCTCTTATCGAGTTGGAGCTCGATTTCAGCGAAGAGGATGTGGAGTTTGCCGACCGGAGTAATTTAAAACAGTTGGCTACCGGAATCGAACGCCTGATTCGCCGCCTCACCGAGTCGTTCCGGGTAGGTAATGCTATCAAGAACGGAATTCCCGTAGCGATTATCGGGGAAACGAATGCCGGTAAATCCACTCTTCTCAATCAGTTGCTTCACGAGGAAAAGGCTATCGTTTCCGACATCCACGGCACTACGCGCGACGTGATAGAAGATACGATTACGCTTTCGGGCGTCTTGTTCCGTTTTATCGACACGGCCGGCATCCGCGAAACGGCTGATACCATCGAGTCGCTGGGTATCGAGCGTACGTTCCGCAAGCTGGAGCAGGCTGCTATCGTGTTATGGGTAATCGACCTGGGCACGCCTGTTCCGCAAATCGAAGCGTTGGCTGCCGAACTGATGCCCAGAACCGTAGGAAAAAAGGTAATCCTGGCCTTTAACAAAACCGATAAGCTCACGCCGGCCGAGTTAACCGAAAAGCTGTCCTTGCTTCCGGATATTACTGCCGACCGGCTTTACCTGTCGGCTAAAAGCCCGGCGGATATCGAAAGGCTCGAAGCGCTTTTGCTACAGGCCGCTCATCTTCCCGAAGTCGGTCAAAACGATGTAATCGTTACCAACATCCGCCACTACGAAGCGCTTACGCAGGCGCATGCCGCGATTCTTCGTGTTATCGACGGCCTCGAACAAAACTTGTCGGGCGATTTCCTGAGCCAGGATATCCGCGAATGTATGCATTATTTAGGCGAAATAACGGGGCAAATCAGTAACGATGAAATCTTAGGAAATATTTTCGGGAAGTTTTGCATCGGTAAATAATTGGTGATTACCAACGATTAATAAGGCGTTCATTTTGAGCGCTTTTCTTTTTTAAACTTATAAACAACAAACATCGTTCGTGTGTGTTAATGGCAAGTAGTATCCAAAGAATCAAAAAGGTATGCGAGTGGAATGGAGAAGTCTTCGATAAAGAGCGGAACCGATGAACCGCAAGGCATAAAGTTCAGCAAGATTACTCACTCCCTTCCCAACTTATGATCCGGAAGAAGAAGCTTTTTGGCGCCAGATGCAACAGAAGAAAAAGAGAATCCGATTCACATGTACTACCAACTATACCACTGGTAGATTTGTGAAAGTTAGAAAACCATACGATTCAGACAAACGAACGAATCAAAAAGGAGTTCAAGAAGCAACAAGAGCAATTGCATGAGCTCGGGCGAAAAGTCAAAGGGCAGCAGAGTAAATCCTTATCTGTTCAAAAGCATCTCCACCCTATAGAGACAAAATCGTCAAAGGTGGTCATTACATTGGTCTCTCTTGGTCTCTCATTGCTCGGATCAGTGAGCTACAACGCTTATCAGTTCTCTGAAAAAGCCGTTTTGAGCAATAAAGACATTAAGTTTCGCTACTTCAAGGGATTTGGAAATATCACCCCTGAAGACCTGCTGAAACTTGAAACCATTTTTGAGTACAAGCCCGACAAGTAAAAGCAACGCTCCATGCGTCTGATGAGTAAATAAACAAGAGTGCGAAAAAACGGAAAGGCCAGAAAGGGAGGTAAAATCAGTAAAAAACAGAAGATAAAGGGTTACTTGTATTTATATCACATATCATTCACTATATTTGTACATTAAGTTTATGATATTAATTACGTATTTACTGCAATGGAACTAAATAAAATCAAGGAGATACTTAACGAAAAAGGAATTAAACGAACTTGGCTAGCTGAAAAGTTAAGGCAAAAGCTTCAACATGGTAAATGCTTATGTATGTAACCGGAAGCAGCCAAGTTTTGAAGTTTTGTATCAGATTGCAGAAATATTGTAAGTGAATGTAAAGGATTTGATTATAGATAATAGAGAAGGAGATAATTGATATGTCACAAGATACCGACACTAAATTTTTTACTAATAATGAGGGATTTTCTCTTTTGGATCGATTCAAGTCCACACTAAAAGACACCCAACTTTTTGACGTATTGGTTGGCTATTTTAGAGCAAGTGGATTTTATCAGTTATATGACGCATTAGAACCAATAGAAAAGATTAGAATTCTTGTAGGTTTGAGCATTGACAGAGAGTCTTACGATATGATGCAGTATCATCAACAAAATGGTATAATTGATTTTGAATCTCATCAACGAACGAAAAAAAAATACCAAGAAAACCTAAAAGAAGAAATTGAAAACACGGCTGAAAATGACAATAAGCTTGAAATCGGAATTCGCAAATTTATTGAGTTTCTGACCGCTGATTGCCAAGATTCAGAAAGAGATAAAGCGAATAATGGTAATGGAAAAAAATTAGAAATACGTGCATATCCTTCGAAAAATATTCATGCCAAAGTTTACATTGGAAGATTTAAGCCTGAGGATAGGGATTACGGCTTTGTTATTACAGGTTCCAGTAATTTTTCTGAATCAGGTTTTGTGGCAAACCGAGAATTCAATGTTGAGTTGCGTAGCAAGGGGGATGTGCTTTTTGCTGAAGGTCAGTTCAATGATCTTTGGAAAGAATCAGTTGATATTTCAGATGATTTTATAGATACTATTCAGCATAAAACTTGGTTGAACGACCAAATCCTACCTTATGAATTGTATCTAAAATTAATTTATGAATACCTAGAAGAGGACATCAATTTTATGAAGTTGAAATACCAACATCAAGCTGCTATTCAGGCTAAAAAAATATTAGAAACATACAATGGTGTTTTCTTGGCTGATGTAGTTGGTTTAGGAAAAACTTTTATTACAGCTTTGTTGCTCCAACAACTACAAGGTCGAACTTTAGTGGTTTGTCCACCTGTACTGATAGACTATTGGAAGGATTCGCTTTTCGATTTCGGAATTAGGCGTTTTGAGGTTGAATCGCTTGGAAAACTGGAGCACATCATTAAAAAGGGATTGGAACGTTACGATTATATTGTAGTAGATGAAGCACACAGATTCCGAAATGAGAATACACAGTCGTATGCCGACTTATTGGATATCTGCCGTGGCAAAAAGATAATACTTGTTACCGCTACTCCACTAAACAATACCATTGATGACATCTTGGCTCAATTAAAATTATTTCAAGCTCCGAAAAATTCTACTATTCCTGGAATTCCAAATCTGGAAAAATATTTTTCCAACTTTAGAACTAAATTGGCAAAGCTGGAAAAGACTGATCCTGAGTACAAAAAACTCATCAAAGAGATTTCTGATGATATTAAAAATAGCATTTTGCGTTATGTAATGGTTCGCCGGACCCGAATAGATGTAATGAAGTATTTTAAAAAGGATATGGAAATACAGGGACTGACTTTTCCTGATGTAGATAATCCACAAAAAATCGTATACGAATATAAAGGTAACATAGAAACTGTTTTCAACAAAACGATTAATAAACTTCAGGAATTCACCTATGCCCGATATACTCCGCTATTGTACTATATTGGTAATAAGGAGTTAAGCGAGTTTGAGAGACAACAGCAACGTAACGTGGGAGGATTTATGAAAGGTATTCTGGTAAAACGTTTAGAGAGTAGTTTTCATGCATTCCGCCAAAGTGTTAACAGATTCATTGATTCTTATGAGAAATTCATTCAAATGTATCAAGCAGGTACCGTTTACATAAGTAAGAAAGTGGATGTGTACGACTTGATTGAAAGCGACAATATAGAACGTTTAGAGGTATTTGTACAGGACGAAAAGGCACAAAAATATGACTCTAAAGATTTCAGGAAAGAGTTTATAGATAAATTGGTATTTGACTTAGAAATTTTGCATGAAGTAAAGAGTCTCTGGGCAAATATTAATTCTGACCCGAAATTGGAACAATTCATTCAGGATCTTAAAACAATTCCAGCTTTAAAGAAAAATAAGTTAGTCATATTCACTGAATCAAAAGAAACAGGCGATTATCTCTATGAGGCTCTTTTAAACGTGTTCCCGGGAAAGGTGATGTTTTATTCAAGCACAGGAGGGAGACATACAGATAATAAATCTCTTTCAAACCATACGATTTCAAGAGATATTATAACTGCCAACTTCGATCCAAAATACAAAGAGAAACGAGATAATATAAAAATATTGATTGCTACGGATGTATTGGCAGAAGGTATCAACTTGCACCGCTCCAATGTGCTCATTAATTATGACTTACCATGGAACCCCACCCGAGTATTGCAACAGGCAGGTCGCGTAAATCGTTTAGGCAGTATTTTTCCGAAAGTACATATCTTCAATTTCTTTCCTACTACTCAATCAGACCAACATCTTGGACTGGAAGTAAATATCACCAACAAAATCCAAATGTTTCACGATATATTAGGAGAAGATGCCAAATATTTGAGTGATGGTGAAGAATTTGGTAGCCAGGAATTATTCAATACACTGAACAATAAATCTGCTTACACCGGTGAAGAAGGAGAAGAAGATTCTGAATTGAAGTATCTTGAAATGATTCGAAAAATCAGAGACGAGCAACCGGAATTGTTTGAAAAAATTAAAAACCTGCCAAAGAAAGCTCGTTCTGGTTTTCAAAAGTCTACCGTTGAAAGCGACCAGTTAGTAACATTTTTCCGTATAGGCAGACTCAAAAAATTCTATGTTAACGAAAATGGTAAATCTAAAGAGATAACTTTTTTTGATGCAGTAAAAAAGCTGGAATGTAACCCTGATACCAAACGGGCTCTAATTCCAACTGAATATTACCCTTTATTACAAACCAATAAAACTCGTTTTGAACTAGATACTACCACAGGTGATGAACCAACTAAAGCTGGCGGAGGTCGTTCCAACGCCAAATACATCGAAGCCCGGTTAAAAGATAAGTTTTTCAAAAACTTCAAAGGATTTACAGATTCCATTGAGGAATTTTTGAATAGAGTAAAAGATAAGCTGACTCAAGGAACGATTGCAAAAAAAACAGCCCAACTGATAAAAAATGAGTTGGAAAAAACTACTGATCCACTTCAAATGCTTCACATTTTGGAAAAACATATCCGATTTGTTGCAATTGAAGGAATGCAGAATGCAAAGAAATTTCAAAAACGTGAAATCATCCTTTCGGGGTATTTAATTAAATAAGTTGTATGGATAAAAAAACAGCACAATTACTCATAGAAGAGACCTTCAACAATGCTTTCAGCGAGGAGCAGTTTACGGTTTTTGCCAAGAACCTGTTGAACGATCTTGAGTCGAAAAATAATTTTTATACAGGTAATTTGATTTGGGATGACTACAAAGAGCATATCAATACCTATAAACGTATAGGTAAATACGTTGACCCGGAGGGCGAAGCATTAGACGTACTGATTGTAGAAGTAAAAAGCTTGACCAAACTGGAACGTGCAAGAACTGCCCTGCGAAATTTCGTAATCAAACACCTGAACAAGTTTGAAAAAGATTATGCTTTAGTGGCTTTTTACAGCAAAGAGGACAGTGGTGCAGACTGGCGTTTCTCGTTTATTAAACTGGAATACCGCTCCGAACTAGATGAAGAAAAAGGTAAGGTTAAACTCAAAAAAGAATTTACTCCGGCCAAACGTTATTCGTTTTTGGTGGGTCAATACGAGAAAGCTTATACCGCCAAGAACCAATTACTGCCACTGCTACAAAATATAGCTAATAACCCCACCATTGGAGAACTCGAGACAGCTTTTAGTATTGAGAAGGTTACAGATGAGTTCTTTAGTCAATACAAAGATTTATATATTAAACTATATGAGCATTTTGAAAACGATAGCGATGTAAAGGCGGCTATTGAACAAGCTAAGATTGACAATACCTGTTTTACAAAAAAACTGTTGGGACAAATCGTGTTCTTGTATTTTTTGCAGAAAAAAGGCTGGTTGGGTGTGGCTCAAAACGAACGCTGGGGTACAGGTAAGAAACGCTTTGTGCAAGAGCTTTTTGAGCAAGCAAAAGCCGAGGAGGTAAACTTTTTCAAAGACAAGCTGCAATATCTATTTTATGAAGCTCTTGCTAAAGAACGAGACAATGAAAACTCTTATTACAAGCGTTTTGATTGCCGCATTCCTTTTCTGAATGGTGGTTTGTTTGAAGCCGATTATGATTGGCAAAATGCCAATATTACCATTCCTGAAAACCTTTTCCGCAATATAGAAAAAAACAAAGCGGGAGATATTGGTACCGGTGTATTGGATGTATTTGACCGCTACAACTTTACCATCAAAGAAGATGAGCCACTGGATAAAGAAGTAGCCGTTGACCCTGAAATGTTAGGAAAAGTTTTTGAGAACATGCTCGACATTACCGAGCGTAAGAGTAAAGGAGCTTTTTATACTCCAAGAGAAATTGTGCATTATATGTGTCAGGAGAGTTTGATACATTATTTAGATAATGCACTGGAAAGAACTGTAGAAAAGAAAGACATCGAAACCTTCATTCGTGGAGGCCATTTTGCACTGGAGAATGATGAACGAGTAGCAGCCAAAGGTGAATCCAAAACTTACAAATACCAACTCCCAGAAAGTATACGTCAAAATGCCGACTTGATAGACCAAAAACTGATCAACATTCGCATTTGTGATCCGGCCATTGGTTCCGGAGCGTTTCCAGTGGGATTGTTACACGAATTAGTGAACGCAATGCAGGTACTCAAACCACACTTGAGTTACAATTACCTTACGGAAAAGCTAAAAAACTTTGGTTTTGAGCATAGAGAAAGTGTAAGCGACAGCCGCTATATCTACCGACTGAAACGTCATATCATACAGGAAAGCATTTATGGGGTGGATATAGATGCCAGTGCCATAGACATTGCTCGCCTACGCTTGTGGCTCTCTCTAGTAGTGGATGAAGATAATCTAGACCCCATTGAAACCTTGCCAAACCTAGATTATAAAATTGTATGCGGAAACTCATTGATTGGTTTGCCGGATGGAGCAATGAGAGATTTAACAATTGAAGCAGAACTGGAAATCTTAAAAGAAAAGTTCTACAGTCTAACAAATGATACCCAAAAGAAAGCCCTGCGCCATCAAATAAACGAAAAAATACGGGAACTATTGAAATCAGCAGAGCAATTTGCTGGTTATACAATTGACTTTGATTTTGAACTATTTTTCTCGGAAGTATGGCGAGAAAAAGGAGGATTCGATGTGGTAATTGGAAATCCCCCTTATGTGCAACTTCAAGACAAAGATAAAATTGCACCAGATTTGCTAAAACGATATAAACTGCAAAATTTTGAAACATTTATAAAATCAGGAGATATCTATAGCTTGTTTTATGAAAAGGGATTGAAGTTAACAAAAAAGAATTGGGGTATTCTTGCATTTATAACTTCTAATCGGTTTTGCTTCACTAATTATGGTGAAATAACTAGAAAATATTTGTCAAAACATAATATAAAGT
>JAJBTJ010000320.1 GCA_020860905.1 Parabacteroides sp.
GTTCCTCCGGGAATCTCTACGCGTCGGGAACGAGAACCACAGAAAAAACCGACATCACACAACAAAAAAAGAAACTCACGGGAGTGGTTGAGGATGCTTTAGGTCCCATTATCGGAGCATCTGTCTTTGTGAAAGGAACCACTAACGGTACCGTAACAGACTTGGACGGTAACTTTTCATTAGACGTAAAAAACGGTGATTTAATCGTTGTTTCGTATATCGGGTATACCACCCAGGAAATCAAATATACCGGCCAGCCTTCTTTAAATATCACTTTATCCGAAGATGCCCAAAAACTCGACGAAGTGGTTGTTACCGGTTACGGTGGCGTACAGAAAGCCAAAACATTAACCGCTTCGGCCGTAGTGGTAAAAGTAGACCAGATTGCTAAACTGCCGGTAACTTCTATCAGCGACGGTTTGGGAGGTCGCGTTACCGGTGTGACTACCCAGTCGGGTTCGGGCACTCCGGGCGAAACTACTAAAATCTGGATTCGTGGTGGCGACAAAATCCTGTACATAATCGACGACGTGGTAATGGAAACCGACCAGGGTGAAATCTTTTTCAACCGGTTGCGTCCGGACGACATCGCTTCGATGTCTATTTTGAAGGATGCTTCCGCTACCGCCGTTTACGGGCCTCGTGCCAGCGACGGGGTTGTGGTGGTTGCTACCAAAAAAGGACAGCAAGGCGCGCTCGATATTACCTTTAATCAAAAGGTATCGATTATGACGCCTTCGTACCGGCCGAAACCGATGAATACCTACGATTACGCTCGTACCCTTAACGAGTTGTATGCCGCCAACTTTGCCGAAAATCCCGCTTATAACAATACTCAAATGTCGAAATATTACATGGGGTATCTGAACCAGCAGGGATACGGACGGCAGCAAATTACCGATATGGTAAACCAGCAGTACAGTATGGAATACAGCTTGCAGGACGTAAACGACTTGTTCAACCCGCTTGTTACGCAAGGCGATAATATCGAAGATTACTACCAGTTTTATGATCCGTGGACGTATTTCAACCACACCCAACCGATGTACCAGTCGAACCTGAGCGTTCGGGGCGGTAGCGACCGGATTCGGTATTATTCCAGTTTGGGTTACCTCAAACAAAAAGGTATCGACGAAACCTACGGATACGAACAGATTAACGCCATGGTAAATACCGAGGCCTTCCTGCTGAACGACAAGAGCCTTCGTTTTACCTTGAACCTGAACGGGATTACCTCCACGAAAAAACGTCCTTCGCAAGGCGACAACATATTTAACAAGGCGATTTATGAAAACGGAGCCGTTTCGAACCAACCGCGTCAATGGAGTACGGGATTGCAACGGGCCGGTTCGCCCGATGCCTTGTTCAGAACCGGGTTCAACGATACGCGCGATTACCGGTTGCAAGCGAACATGGGCTTGAAATGGAACCTTCCCTGGGTTCAGGGATTGTCGGTAGGGGGTAGCGTTAATTTCAGTACCAGCTATACGATGAACAAGAATTTCAACCACCCTGAAATCGGTTCGTACAGCAGTCCGGCTGCCACTGCGCCTAATAATTATAATCCCGATAATGCGTCGGTTTACCAGAAATGGAGCAACTATTTGCTGACTACCGGTATTTTCCAGGCCGAGTATAACCGTACGTTCGGAAAACACACTGTAAGCGGAATGCTTACTTATCAGAGCCAGGTGCGTAATACCAACGAAACGTCAATTAAAATGAAAGGGTATCCTACTATCTATGTTCCTCAAATCGGAGCGGGTACTACGTTCGACAGTAAAGGCGGTACGGAAGGCAAATGGGGTTCTTCTTCGTTTGTAGGCCGGGTTACCTACGATTATGCCAACAAGTATATGATTCAGTACAGTGCCAACTACAATGCTTCGTTGAGCTACAGCCCCGACAAGCGCTGGGGGTTCTTCCAGGCCGCTTCTGCCGGTTGGGTATTGACGGAAGAAGATTTTATCAAAGATATTATCAATCCGAAAGTATTGAATCAGTTTAAGATTCGTTTCGGTTACGGTATCGTAGGAGGGGAAACGGGCGATCCGTTTAGCTACATGAATCAATATGCCCAAACTACCAGCATTTTGCTGGGCGAGAATATGGCGCCTTCTGCCGGTTGGAAAGAAAAACTGGTAGCCAGTGATTTAACATGGTCGAAATCGCGTCAGTTAAGCGGCGGTGTGGATTTCGGCATGTGGGAAAACCGATTGACCGGGTCGTTCGATACCTATTTATATATGAACCACGGACATGCCATGGATATGAATGATAAAGTCGTATATACTCCGCTGTTGGGGATGCCGAATACTCCCCAAATCAATGCGCCGTTCGAAACCAGCCGGAAAGGCGGTATCGAATTCGCCGTAAACTGGAACGACCGTATCGGCGATTTCAACTACCGGCTGGGTGTAACTTATTCGTTCTGGGACGAACGGGTAACGCGTCATTCTACGCAGGATACCGATTGGTATTATCCGGTACGGAACAGCTTAGGTCAAAGGGATATGCAAAAGACGTACGGAATAGCGATGAACTCGGCCGGCTTGTTCGGTTCGTACGAAGATTTGTATAATTATATTCACCGCAGCACTGCGAATTACAATCTCGGAACGCCTATCATACAGGATTTGAACCACGACGGTAAAATCGACGGTGCCGACCACTCCTGGAATAACAAAGCGGGCACGACTCCGCTTACTTTGTACGGCTTTACGTTGGGCGGCGGATGGAAAGGCCTGGATGTGGAATTGTTTTTCCAGGGAGCAGCCAACGTAACCGGCGATATGCCTTCGCCGATGCGTTCGCAACAGGATTATATGTGGAACTACGGAAAATACATGTTTAAGCAAAGTTACTTGCCGGGCAACCATAATACCGACGCTATTTTGCCGCAACCGAGTGCTTCGGGCCAGGGGTTAGGTTCTAACTACCTCGACCTTTGGGTATACAATGCTTCTTACCTGAAATTGAAAAATATCAGTGTCCGGTACGACCTGAAACGGGATTTGTTAAGGAAGTATCCGTTTATCAAAGGGCTGGATGTGAGCTTTGTAGTAACCAATGCCTTTACCTGGGCGAATAAAAACTATCCGTTGAAAAATCTGTCCGACCCGGAATATATTCCTACTCAATCCATTTGGGGCGATACCGGTAAATTGGGCGGCTATCCTACTCAGCACTCCTATACGTTGGGCGTAACTGTTACGTTGTAATATAAAGCGATAATACAAAAAGATAAATTCTATGAAATTAACATATTTGACAGGATTGACTCTGTTAACGAAAAACATTTGTAAAGGTATAACCCGGAAAGCCGCAGGCTTATGCGCTCTGGCGGCGGTAGCGGGATTATCCGCCTGCGACCCGTTGGGTATCGAACCTACTTCGGAAGTATTCGAAGACCAATTCTGGACGAATCAACAATTGGCCCGCTCGTATGTAAACCAGTTTTATACTTGGGCTCCCGCTACGGCCAACGATGCTTTTACAGCCGAACAGTGGTCGGATAACGCCGTAGGAAACGATGAAACCGACTGGACTACTTACCGGCAGACCAGTTTTACCCATCGCCAGTACGACGCGCTTACTTCTATCGACGGTTTTAGCGCACCCTGGGGCGGCCAGTATAAAAACATCCGTGCGGTGAATTTAGGTATCAAGCGCCTGCCTGATGTTCCCGACCAAAGCGAAGCTACCACCAACCAGCTTTTAGCCGAGTGCTATTTCTTCCGGGCCTGGTTGTATTTCGAGCTGGAACAGTACTGGGGAGCCGTACCGTATATCGATGAAGTGATGACGGTATTCGACGAAACCATGTTGCCGCAGATGGGCCGGGAGGAGCTGTTCGATAAAATACTGGCCGATTGCGACAAATCCATCGAGCTTTTTACCGCTTCAGGCGTGAAACCCCAAATCGGATTGGTAAATGTGGATGCGGTACGTGTAATCAAATCGCGCATAGCCTTGTATGCCGCCTGTGCCGCCGACGCTTCGAAAAGCGGTTTGTACGAACGGTTGAACGGTGAGGAAAAAACAAAAGCGTTATTCCGTTTTACCAAGCCGGCCTCCGATTATTATACGATTGCTTACAATGCAGTGAAGCCGGTAATCGGGAAATATACATTGGATGAAGATTATGCCCACCTGTTCAATAGTTATGAAGGACATAAGGAAAGCGAAGCTATCTGGCCGGTGATGTTCAATAAAGACAACCGCAGCGGGTTTAACCCGGCCGGCAAACATGCCCCGGTAGGTAAATATTACGGTTCTTCCACCGATTTCGATAAATCGTGGGATGTACGCGGTTCTGCTTATCCTACCCAGGATTTGGTGGATTGCTATTACCAGAAAGACGAGGCCGACGGCGAATGGAAACAATGGTGGAAAACCAAACAGGCCCGGGATATGGGTGTAACGGTAGACGGGGATGTGATAAGGGGCGTTTCGGCCGACTACGGAAAAATGTATGAGAACCGCGACAAACGTTTCTATTCCACTATTTTGTACGACGGCGCTTATTATGCCGGCAAGGAAAAGGAAATGTACCTGATTGGTACCTGGATTGATAATTCCGAATTCAAAAGAACGGAAAAATACAGCGCGTTGCATACAGGTTACCGGGATTCGGAACAACTGAACATGCCGGTAAAATATGCTTCGTCCAACACCACTACCGGATATTATCCGGCTAAATACATCCAGGGCACTTTTAATACCGACGGTACGTTGAAAACCGACCAGACTTCGATTTCGTATTACATGGTACGGTATGCCGAAGCGTTGTTGAATTAT
>JAJBTJ010000118.1 GCA_020860905.1 Parabacteroides sp.
TTTTTAAGATAGTATCTGAGGCCCCTGGGGCCATACGAAGGGGCCGGTGCTTTTCGGGGCTGGGTAGGAAGAAAGAATGTTGTAATCGAACAGATTCCTGTTCTGAGACCCAGAGGAATATACGAAAGTGCCGGTATTTTCAAGGCTGAGTAGGAAGAACGGAGTTTATATATGAACGGATTTTCGTTCTTTTATCCTTATATTCTATTGTCTGAAATTTTTTGTCATGTACTTTAGTGCCGACAGCAAGCAACTGCCCGGAGCAAAGAAACTGTTTTGCTTCCTGAACCGCTCAACCGGTTCAGGAAGCAACCGGATTTCCCCGTTCGTCGCAACGGTGCCTGCCGGCGGTATCCATTCATTCCCTCGGTTTCTTTCAGCTGGAAGAAACCGGGTTCCTGCCTGTTATTGAAACATCTTGTCGATACCCTGCGTATCCGCCGGCATATCGTCGGACCGGGTGCGGTTGCCGCACGGGCTGAAACCGGCCGGCACATCGAACGTTTCCGTTTCCGAATAACCCAGCGTGGGGTCGGCATATACCTTTTGCATGTAAAGCGCAAAGATAGGCAGCGCCATGCTCGCACCCTGCCCTTCCGACATCCGGTCGAAGTGAATTGAGCGGTCTTCGCCGCCCACCCAGCAACCCGAAACCAGGCTCGGAGTGAACCCCATGAACCAACCGTCGGAATTGTTCTGCGTAGTACCCGTTTTGCCGCCCATCGGCGCTTTGATTCCGTACCGGTAACGTACCCGCGAGCCCGTTCCGCCGTCCATTACCGCGCGAAGCATATCCAGCATCTTATAAGTAGCGTCTTCCGTGAGTACTTCCGACATCTGCGGCGTAAAATTAGCGATTGTATTTCCGAAACTATCCTCTATCCGCGTAACATAAAGCGGCTCCACCCGGATGCCCTTGTTCGCGAAAGTAGTATAGCCGCTTACCATTTCGCCCACCGAAATATCCGGCGTACCCAGGCACACCGATACCACCGGGTCGATAAACCCTTTCAGGCCGAACGAGTGCAACAACCGCACGAACGTATAGGGCGAAAGCTGCTTCATCAGGTACGCCGTAACCCAGTTCGACGAGTTCTGCAACCCCCATTTGATACTCACCATTTCGCCCACCCGCTTGGCGCCCGAGTTGCGCGGCGTCCATAACACCCCGTTCTCGTCGGTAAGCTGTTGCTGTACGTGCTGCATTTCGTCGCACGGGCTGATACCCTCGAGCATCGCCAGCGAGTACAGGTACGGCTTCATCGTGGAGCCGATTTGCCGGCGGCCGCCGTTCACCATATCGTACTGGAAATAATTGAAGTCGATTCCTCCTACATACGCCTTTACATGCCCCGTATTCGGATCCATCGACATAAACGCGCTCCTTAAAAAGCTCTTGTGGTACCGAATCGAGTCCCACGGCGTCATTACCGTATCCTTGGGCCCCTCCCAGGTGAATACACGCATATCCGCCGGCTCCTTGAAAATCTTCCGGATTTCCGCTTCGCTCTTCCCTTCGGCTTTCAGCGAACGGTACCGGTCGGTTTGGTGCATCGCACGTACGATAATCGTATCGGCCTGCCCGGTCGAAATATCCCGTGAGAACGGTGCGTAGCTTCTTCCTTCCTTTTCCTTGAAAAACGTAGGCTGCAAAGCGCCGCCCACATGCTCCGTTACCGCATCCTCGGCGTACTTCTGCATGCGCGAGTCGATGGTAGTATAAATTTTCAGCCCGTCGGTATACAAATTGTAATAGCTGCCGTCGGCCTTCTTGTTCTTGTTACACCAGCCGTACAACGGGTTCGTTTCCCACGCTACCGAATCTTCCTCGTACTTCTGCATTTGCCATTCGCGGTATTTCGATTTGTCGGGCTTCTTGGCCGTCATCGTCATCCGGAGGTATTCGCGGAAATACGGCGCCAACCCTTCCTTATGGTCTACCTTGTTGAACTTCACCGTGAGCGGGAGCGCCGACAGCGAGTCGCACTCCTGTCGGGTGATGTAGCCCGCTTTGTACATCTGTTGCAACACCACGTTGCGCCGTCCGCGGGTACGTTCGTTGTGGCGTACGGGGTTGTAGTACGACGGGTTTTTGCACATGCCTACCAAGGTAGCCGCTTCTTCGATTTTCAGGTTCTTGGGCGTAGTGCCGAAGTAAACCCGGGCGGCCGACTGGATGCCTACCGCATTGTACAGAAAATCGAACTTATTGAGGTACAGGTTGATGATTTCTTCTTTGGTATAGGCCCGTTCCAGTTGCACGGCGATTACCCACTCGATGGGTTTCTGGAACAGCCGCTCCATGATGTTGTCGGCGCTCGGCGAAAAAAGTTGTTTGGCCAACTGTTGCGTAATCGTGCTGCCGCCGCCGCCGCTTTTTTGCATCAGCACCCCCCGCTTGACGATGGCGCGGAACAGCCCTTGCGCGTCGATACCCGAATGGTCGGCGAAGCGGACATCTTCGGTAGAGATGAGCGCTTTTACCAGGTCGGGCGAAAGGTCTTTATAATTGACGTATATCCGGTTTTCCTTGCTTTGCGAGTAGCTTCCTAGCATCTTGCCGTCGGCCGATATGGTTTGCGAGGCGTATTTGTCGATGGGATTTTCCAATTGCTCCACCGGCGGCATATAGCCTACCGAACCGTTGGCAATCAGCATGAAAATAACGAATATTCCTCCTATTACGGTAATATACAGTGCCCAGAAAACACCGATAATGTAGTTGCGTACTTTCGTTTTTTTCTTCATTTGTTTTAACTTCGTTTTGAAACGGCAAAGGTAGGAATTTCTCTTTATAATATACGTTAAACTGAAAAACTCAAACAAAAAAGATAGTAAACGCGGGCGGTGTTTTATTATTTCCATACATTTGTTTCGGAGAAAAATGTAGCCGGCTTACCCCCGGCATAGCCTGTTCCGGCATCCGGTTCGCACTTATAAGAATACTGTAAGATACATCATGAAAAGTAAAAGCTTAGTTTCGATTGACCAGTATACGAAAGACGACATCCTCCGTATACTGGGGAACGCTGAAAAATTCGAGGAGAATCCTAACCGCAACCTACTGGAAGGCAAAGTAGCCGCCACCCTCTTTTTCGAGCCTTCCACCCGTACCCGGTTGAGTTTCGAAACCGCCGTGAACCGTCTGGGCGGCAGGGTAGTGGGTTTCCAGGACGCTTCCACTACCAGCTCTTCGAAAGGCGAAACGCTGAAAGACACCATCCTGATGGTGAGCAACTACGTCGACCTGATTATTATGCGGCACCACCTGGAAGGAGCCGCCCAATACGCATCCGAGGTAACCGGCGTGCCGGTAATCAATGCAGGCGACGGCGCACACCAGCATCCTTCGCAAACGATGCTCGACTTGTACTCCATTTATAAAACGCAGGGCACCCTCGAGAACCTGAACATTACGATGGTGGGCGATTTGAAATACGGCCGCACCGTGCACTCGCTCATCAACGGCTTGTCGCATTTTCACCCCACGTTCCACTTCGTAGCGCCCGAGGAGTTGCGTATGCCGGAAGTGTACAAGCTGTTTTGCGACAAGCACGGGATACGTTACTACGAACACACCGACTTTTCGGAAGAAGTAATCAACCAGTCGGATATCCTGTATATGACCCGGGTGCAACGCGAGCGGTTTACCGACTTGGTGGAGTACGAGAAAGTGAAAAACGTATACATCTTGCGTAACAAGATGCTCGAAAACAGCAAGGATACCTTGCGTGTGCTGCACCCGCTGCCCCGGGTAAACGAAATTGCATACGATGTAGACGAGAATCCGAAAGCCTACTACATCCAGCAGGCGCGCAACGGCTTATACGCCCGCCAGGCCATTATCTGCGACGTGCTGGGCATTCCGGTTTGATTGGTTTAAAAAAAGAATAACATCACTATGTCAGAAAAGAAAAGAGAATTGCAGGTAGCCGCGCTCGAGAACGGCACTGCTATCGACCATATCCCTCCCGGGCAACTGTTCAAGGTGGCTTCGATGCTCGGGCTCAACGAAACGCCTAACACCATTACTATCGGTAATAACTTGCAAAGCAAGAAGATGGGGCGTAAGGGGCTGATTAAGATTGCCGACAAGTTTTTCGAGGAAGACGAAATAAACCGTATCTCGCTGATTGCTCCGAATGTGGTGCTGAATATTATCCGCGACTACGAAGTGGTTGAGAAAAAAACCGTTACTTTGCCGGACGAGCTGGTGGGCATCGTGAAGTGCAACAATCCGAAATGTATTACCAACAACGAGCCTATGCTTACCTGGTTCGAAGTAATCGACAAGGAAAAGGGCACTGTTTGCTGCCGGTACTGCGAGCGGAAAATCAACAAGGAGGATATCAAGTTGCTGTAACTCGTGCAGCTGTGTACGCCGGCACGGGGAAACAGGGCGCCGTATCCCGGCTTCTCTGCTTCTCCGTGTTTTTGTTTTACAAAGGTACATGGTAAAGAATATTTTTTTGCTGGGGGAAAAACAGTGCAAACCGAGGGCTGAAGCAAAGCTCTGCTTCGATTATGCCGAGGTGAAGCCTGTTTTCTCTTTTTAAGAGAAAACAACAGAAGGGTAGTTCTTGTCCGGGAGGCTGTTACCAGGGTGGGATGCTTTCTCGCTCGCCGCGAGGGGCGTCTGCCGACGGTCATATTTTTTTATTTTGACATCTAAGTACATGACAAAAAGTTTTTTGCTGAAAAACAGAAGGATAGCTTTTCTCCGGGGAGCCGGGAACGACCGTTACCACGGTGGGTTTTCATTTCT
>JAJBTJ010000038.1:0-1161 GCA_020860905.1 Parabacteroides sp.
GCTTTTAGAAGAAGAGAGAGACTGGTTCCCGTGCAAAGGGAGCCGGTCTTTTTTTGTATGTATGGGTGGGTTATCCGGTTTAGTCTTGTTGTTTATCTCGTGTCTGATGCGAATCTTTTTTTAATAGAAGAAGGAAGTATATTCGCCTGGAAAAACCTATCTTTGTGCCCGTTTATACACAAACAAATTTCTTTCGGAATGACACAACCTTCGGTACGTCCGGTTACCCGCATCGCTTTTCCTATTTTGGTCGCCTTAAGTATTTCGCATTGCCTGAACGATTTGTTGCAATCGGTTATTTCGGCGGCTTACCCGTTGTTTAAGGAGGATTTGGCGCTTAACTTCGCTCAAATCGGATTGATTACCCTGGTTTATCAATTATCGGCTTCGGTATTCCAACCTTTGACCGGACTGATTTTCGATAAGCGTCCGGTTGTTTGGGCTCTTCCGATAGGCATGGGGTTTACGCTTACCGGACTATTGAACCTGGCTTTCGCTACCAGCTTACATTGGGTACTGGTATCGGTATTTATTATAGGTATCGGTTCTTCCGTATTGCATCCCGAGGCTTCCCGTATTACTTCGCTGGCTTCCGGGGGGAAAAGAGGGCTCGCCCAATCCCTTTTTCAGGTAGGAGGAAACCTGGGCGGTTCGCTGGGACCTTTGTTGGTGGCTTTGTTGGTGGCTCCTTACGGACGAACGCATCTCGCGCTGTTTTCTTTGTTTGCCTTAGCCGCTATCCTGGTGATGCTTCCGGTTTGCAACTGGTATAAAGCCTATCTTGCCCGACTCGCCGGGCCACAGGCGGTGGTATTTCAGCCGGCTAAAATGCCGTTGCCGTTGGGAAAAACGGTATTTTCCATTTCGATTTTGCTGGTCTTGATATTTTCCAAGTATATTTATATGGCCAGCTTGAGCAGTTATTATACTTTTTACCTGATTCATAAATTCGGGGTTACCATCCAGCAATCCCAGCTTTTTCTGTTTGTCTTTTTGATAGCTACTGCCATCGGCACCTTGGTAGGAGGCCCGGTAGGCGACCGCATCGGACGGAAGTATGTAATTTGGATTTCCATCCTCGGCACGGCGCCTTTCAGCTTATTGATGCCGCACGTCGATTTAGTATGGACGGTGGTGCTCAGTTTTTGTGTGGGTTTGATG
>JAJBTJ010000038.1:1171-8410 GCA_020860905.1 Parabacteroides sp.
TGCTCTCGTCGGCTTTCCCGGCTATTTTGTTGTATGCCCAGGAGCTATTGCCTCGTAAGTTGGGATTGATTTCCGGCTTGTTCTTCGGATTCGCTTTCGGGGTGGCGGGAATCGCTTCGGCAGTATTGGGCGATATGGCCGACCGTTTCGGTATTGATGCCGTTTACAATGTGTGTGCTTTTATGCCGTTGTTGGGGTTGGTTACCTGGTTCTTGCCGGATTTGAAAAAAGAAAAGTAATATAAACCGGGGTTGGCACACGGGTAATAAAATACCCCGGAACCGATTCGTCGGTTCCGGGGTACGAGTTATGACAGTTTTGAATCGGCTCAGATGCCTAACGAAGCCTTGATTTGGTTAATCTTTTCGTTGGCAGCTTCGTCGGCGGAAGCTAATTCGTTTACATCCTTCACGGTAGAATGCACTTCTACATAGAATTTGATTTTCGGTTCCGTTCCGGACGGGCGAATCGAAATCTTCGATTTGTCTTCCGTAAAGTATTGCAATACGTTAGCCGTGGTAGGCATGTCGAGCGTAATCGTTTCGTTATCCAGCATGCTGTATCCTTTCAGGTTCGAGTAATCGTACAGGTAAGTTACCTTGGAACCGGCGATTTCGGTAATCGGATGTTCGCGGAACCCTTTCATCATAGCTTCAATTTCTTCTGCACCCGATTTCCCTTTCTTTACCACCGAGATACCCTTTTCTTTCGAGAAGCCGTATTCTACGTAAATATCCTGAAGCAACTGGTACATCGTTTTACCGTTGTCTTTGGCCCAGGCGGCGATTTCGGCCAGTATGGCGCAAGCGGATACGGCGTCTTTGTCGCGTACGAAATCTTCTACCAGAAATCCGTAGCTTTCTTCTCCGCCTCCGATAAATTTCTTTTTCCCTTCGTTTTCGCGAATAATGGCGGCAATCCATTTGAAGCCGGTATAACAGTCGTAAATCTCCACGTTGTTACGCTCGGCAATCGTGCGAATCAGCTCGGTGGTAACGATGGTTTTTACAATGAATTCGTTCCCGGTGAGCCGGCCCAATTCTTTCCAACGGGTAATCAGGTAATATACGAACAGTACGGCAGTTTGGTTACCGTTCAACAAGATAAATTTACCTTCGTTATTCAGTACGGCAGCTCCTACCCGGTCGGCATCCGGGTCGGAAGCCAGTACCAGTTCCGCTCCGGTTTCTTCGGCCTTTTTTACGGCCAGCGCCAACGCGGCTGGCTCTTCGGGGTTGGGCGAAATGACTGTAGGAAAGTCGCCGCTAATTACATCTTGCTCGGGTACATGGATGATATTCGTAAAGCCGAATGCCTTCAATGTGTCGGGAATAATTTTTACACCGGTACCGTGGATGGGGGTGTAAACGATTTTCATGTCTTTGTGCCGGGCAATGGCTTCCGGCGAAAGCGAAACGGAGGTAAGCTCGTTAATGTAGGCTTTGTCCATGTCTTCGCCGATTATTTCGATCAATTCTTTATTACCCTTGAATTTAATATCGCTTGCCGAGCGTATCTTGTTTACTTCGGCAATCGTATTCTTGTCGTGCGGAGCAATCATTTGGGCTCCGTCGTTCCAGTAAGCCTTATATCCGTTGTATTCCTTCGGGTTGTGCGAGGCGGTGAGGATGATTCCGCTCTGGGCGCCTAATTTACGGATAGCATACGACATTTCAGGCGTGGGGCGGAGGTCTTCGAAAAGATATACCTTAATGCCATTGGCAGAAAAAATGTCGGCCGATATTTCGGCAAACTTCCGGCTGTTGTTACGGCTGTCGTGGCCGATTACCACTTTAATCTGCTCCTGGTCGCCGAATTCTTTTTTCAGGTAGTTGGCCAATCCTTGTGTAGCCGCCCCTACCGTGTAGATATTCATCCGGTTGCTTCCCGCACCCATTATGCCGCGCAGGCCGCCCGTACCGAATTCGAGGTCTTTGTAAAACGATTCGATTAATTCCGTGGAATCTTCATTGTCGAGCATTCGTTGCACTTCGGCTCTTGTTTCGGCATCGTAACTTTTGGTAAGCCAGCCTTCCGCTTTTTTTCTTACCGTGTCTAATAATGTGTTGCTTTCCATATTTTTTATTATATGTGTTTGTTGCCTAATTTTAAAGCAAACAAATATACAGAATTAATTGTTCCCGCCAAATGAATCCCATATATTTGAGAGCATAAAAATCTTTTTATCAGAGGTGGAAGTCGCGGGTGTAAACTGCCTGGTTTCCACAGCCGTCCGTAACGGTAAGTTTCAAGGTATGTTTTCCTGCCGGAAGCCGGGAACGGTCGTATTTATAGGTTAGCCGGGCGGTTTTTCCGTCCAGCTCGAACAGGGCGAATCGTCCGTCTATCTCGCCCCGGTACGTAGCTACGCCGCTCAGGTTATCCGTGATTTTAAAAGTGAAACGCTCCTCTTTCTGCCAGTCGGCAGGAGTTACCGGGAGGATTTTAGGCGGTATCGTATCTGCGGCAATCGTATAACGGCCCAACTCCCGTATGTCGGTCTCTATCCAGCCGTTACGGTAGTTGCCTCCTATCCAGTTACGCCCTTTCTCCGTAAGTTGTACGATGCCGTAGCGCTCTTTTAAAGCAAGGGTATCGTGTTGAAGGAGGAGTGCGAGCCTGGCTGCCTGGTGGAAAGCGACCGGATGGGTATGCAGCCGGTGGACTCCGCATAAAGCGGCGCTGTCGTTTTTCACCGAATAATCGAAATACAGGTCGTCGTACAGGTTTCCGCGCGGAATCGACAACCGGATTCCCTTGGCGCCGAATCGATTGTCGGTATAAAAAGGAAAATAATGCGTTCCGGTAGTGTCGGTTGCCGGGATGGCTTGTTCTTTTCCGGTGATGACGAAGTCGAGAGTCGTTGCGTTGCCGTGCGAGTCGGACAGCCGGTATTTCATGCGATAAGAAACCTCCCGGTCGATTGGCAAAACGCCGTTGTTCCGGGCTTCCATAAAACGGAGCCGGTTGCCCGGTTCGATAAAACTTTTCATATAAAACGACTTCTTTTCGCGGTACATGCCGTAATCGGTATAACTGTTGATATATCGAGCTTCATCGAATGCGTAGCGGTTCAGGTGGCTGTGGAACAGTGCCGAGTCGTTTACGGTAAGCCGGATATCTTTTACTCCGTAAATGTTGGTCGTGTTGTCCATATAGTCGTAGGCTTTTACGGCGAGCCCGATTTCGCCCCACGCCGTAACAGGAGCCGATAGGGCGGGTACGCCGTTTTTACCGGTTACCACTTGTATTTCCGCCGGGCGGCTTTTTCCGTTTACCAAGCCGTTGCCGTTGAGCGGGTAAACCAGGATACTTTGGATACGGGGTGGCCGGGAGTCTTTGATGCGGTCTTTATAATATACCAACGGGTCGAGGGGTTCTTCGGTATGCGTGTCGCGGATTTTGAAATGGAGATGCGGACCGCCCGAACTGCCCGAGTTGCCGCTCAACGCGATTTGCTGGCCGGCTTTTACCGGGAACAAATCGGGAGCGGGGGTTAAATCGACCCGGAAACTTTCTTTTTCGTATTGCTGCGCTTTTACATAGGCGGCAATCTCCTTAGCGAAGCGTAGCAAATGTCCGTATACGGTGGTGGTGCCGTCCGGGTGGTCGATGTATAAGGCGTTTCCGTAGCCGAAAGGACTTACGGAAATGCGCGAGATGTAACCGTCTTTAACAGCCAGTACCGCCTTGCCGGTGCTTCCCTGGGTTTTCAGGTCGAGCCCCGAGTGAAAGTGGTTCGGCCGTAATTCGCCGAAATTAGCGCTCAGCAAGATGGGAATGTCTAACGGGGAGCGTAAGGTCTGGGCTTTTACGGTAAAACAGACAACCGTAAAAAGGAAAAGGTATAGGAAACGATGCATTGTATTCGGGATTTTTGATTCGTTCGATACATACAAACATACGCACAATCTTTCTTATACGCAACCCCGGCCGTTCTAATTTACGTCCGCTTTCGGTTTATACGTCCGCGGACCAGCCGTTCCCGACGGTCGTTTGTCCGGGGATGCGAGTATACGCAGTTCCAGCAAAATCGGTAGATGGTCGCTGTAGCCGCCTTCGTATTTATAGCCGTAATAAGTTCGTTTCGGACGGATTCCCCGATAAGTTTTATCCTTAGTAAAAAGAAAAGGAGGTGCGAACACTGTCGGGGAATCCGGTACGATATGCACGGAATGCAGCGTATCCAGCAAGGCGCCCGAAACGATAAACTGGTCTAAGCGGCTCCACTCGCCCTGGTACTTGTGTGAGCCTTCGTAAGGAAGCGCTACCGGCGGGTAAAAAAGATTATACAAGTTGGCGGGTGTGTAAGGCGCTGCCGACGGAAGAGCTTTCAATACGCCGGCCACGCTTTTGTCGGTCGGGGTATCGTTGAAGTCGCCCATAATCACGATATGGGCCTGGCTGCGGAGTTGGAACAGCGAATCCGTTTTGGCTCGGAGCACCGATGCCGCATCTTTCCGGTCGGGCTCCGAGGCCACTTCACCCCCGTACCGCGAAGGAAAATGACAAACGAATACATCCAGCGTGTCGCCGGAAACGATTTTTCCCCATACATGCAAAATATCCCGCGACCGTTTTTCCGTATGCCGGCTAAAATGTACAGGGTACGATGCGGAACCGATTATAGCGAACAGGTCGCGCCGGTATAGCAACGCTACATCTATTCCGCGTGCATCCGGGCTGTCGGTCATCCGGTAACGATAAGGCCAGGCGTTAAGCGGCGTGCGTGTAAGCAGGTGAATTAGCGCCGAGTCATTTTCTACTTCGCATAAACCTACCAGGGCGGGTTTATCCCACTCTCCGGCCGCCAGGATTACTTTGGCTATTTGCTGCAATTTATGGTAGTAACGTCCCGGTGTCCAGTGCCGGGTTCCTTCGGGAAGGTATTCGGTATCGTTTTTGCCGGAATCGTGCCGGCAGTCGAACAGGTTTTCTACATTGTAACTCATTATACGGAAGCCAGATTGCCCGGTAGTGGAAAAGGAAAGGATAAGGCTGGCTAAAAGGAAGATTGTCGTTTTCATAGGTAATCGGATAAGGGTAAATAAGGAAGCGGGACGAAATGGAAAGAAAACGGAATTGCTGGATAAGTGCGCTATTCCGTAGAAGGATAAGAGAATAAACACGGAGATAAAAGGGTGGAACGGTGATAATCTTAGGTTCCTTCGTTTGTATCTCCGTGTTTATTCTCTGTCGTAGGAAGGTTCGGGCTGCTTCGTTCCGGGGTTCGTTGTCCGTGGTTTGACCCGGTGCGGCCCGACTGCTTATTTTTCTTCCGGAATGCTTTTCAGTATTTCAAGCAGGTGCTTCCACCATAAATCTACCGTCTTGATTTCGATGCGCTCGTTGGGCGAATGTACATCCCGTAGCGTGGGGCCGAACGAAATCATATCGAGGTGCGGATACTTTTCGAGGAACAGCCCGCATTCCAACCCGGCGTGAATCGCTTTGATGGCGGCATCTTTACCGAACAGCTTCCGGTACGTATCCTGCGCGATTTTCATAATGGTCGAATTCGTGTCGGGTGTCCAGCCGGGATACCCATCCGTAAATTCCACTTCGGCGCCGGCCAGCAGGAAAACGGCTTCCACCATTCCGGCCACTTCGATTTTACGCGATTCCACCGAACTGCGCTGGCTGGTGCCTACTACGATCCGGTTGCCCTCTTTCATCTTTACCGATGCTAAGTTGGTCGAAGTTTCCACCAGGTCCGGAATATCCTGGCTCATGCCCATCACGCCGTGCGGACAAGCCATCAGGGCGAAGATAAGGTTATTGGCTGTTAATTCCGGGATGCAGGTTGCGGGACGGTCGACAGATTGCATCGTGATGGATACGTTCGGGTCGACGTGCTTCAACTCGTTTTCGATGTCGGCCGAAAACCGGTTCAACGCAACTCTTACCGTTTCCTTTTCTTCGCCGGGAATACAGATAATGGCCGATGCCTCCCGGGCGATGGCATTATGCAGGTTTCCTCCGTCAATGGTGCATAAATCGAAGTCCATGTCGCTCAACCGGTACAGGAAACGTGCCAGTATCTTGTTGGCATTGCCGAGCCCTTTGTGGATTTCGCCGCCCGAGTGGCCGCCGTTCAACCCTTTCACTTCGATTTTGAAACACAACCCGTCGGTTAAGGGCTGGGGCTCGTAAGTGAACGTGGCGAGCGTGCCTTTTCCGCCGGCACAACCGATAAAGATTTCCCCTTCGTCTTCGCTGTCGAGATTCAGCAGGATATGGCCGGTCATAAACCCTTCCTGTAAATTCGATGCGCCGGTAAGCCCGGTTTCTTCGTCTACCGTGAAAAGGCATTCCAGCGGTCCGTGCTTGATGTCGTCGGATGCTAAAATCGCCAGTTCGGCGGCCATACCGATGCCGTTGTCGGCGCCTAACGTGGTTCCGTCGGCTTTCAGCCAGTCGCCCTCGATGACGGTGCGAATCGGGTCGTTCTCAAAGTCGTGGGTTTTGTCGTTGTTCTTTTCGCATACCATATCCATGTGCGACTGTAAAATAACGACGGGCACGTGTTCCTTTCCCGGAGTAGCCGGTTTCTTTATCAGGATGTTGCCGCAAGCGTCTTTTTTGAGCTCCAACCGGTGGTTTGCAGCGAATGTTTCCAGATACCGGATGATTTTCCCTTCCTTTTTGGAAGGACGTGGCACTTGTGTAATCTCGTGAAAACACTTCCAAACGATAGCGGGTGATAAATCAGTAATGTTCATGCTGTTATAAAGTATTATGATTAAGGTCTCTTTTTTACGCGGATTGTTAAGAATGTGCGTAACGAAAAGACCGGGTTTGAAAAAATATAGAATAAAATACGAAAATCATGCGTTATACCACGTGAAACTCTTATATTTGCGTCCGCGAAGACAGGGTAGTCCAAAAGCGGAAGCAGGTTCGTTTCCGCCGGAAACACTGCTTATTTTCGATTCTTTACGAAACAAAGATAGTGCAAACCGAGAGCAGAAGCAAAGTTCGCTTCGATTATGCCGGGACGCCGCCTTGTCTGCGTTTACAAAACAAAGATAGAGAAAAATGAGCTTAACATTGTTGCTTGCTATTATAATTATTGCTATTTGTGTCTTATTGCTGGGCGTGCGGGTTTTCTTCGTGAAAGGAGGGAAATTCCCCAATACGCATGTAAGCGGCAATAAAGCGTTGGGCGAGAAAGGCATTTCGTGCTCCAAAACGCAAGACCGGCCGGATCGGATCCGGAAGCATCTGTTCGCACGCATG
>JAJBTJ010000038.1:8420-22548 GCA_020860905.1 Parabacteroides sp.
TAATTAACGGTGTATTGGCGGTTGCTGTGATCATTCTGTTCGTAATGCAGTTTTCCGGCAAAAAAGAATCCGGGGCAGTTGCACCGTCTGCTAACGGAGAGGTTATTACGGCGACGCTTCCGGTAGCCTATGTGAATCTCGATTCGCTTTTAACGAACTACAACTATGCGAAAGACCTGAACGAAGTTATCCTGAAAGAACAGGAAAACTCGCGTGCGAATATCATGCAGAAGGCCCGTTCGTTGGATGCCGAGATGAAAGATTTCCAGCGCAAGCTCGAAAACAATGCTTTCCTTACGCGTGAAAGAGCGGAGCAGGAACAGGCGCGCCTGGTAAAGAAACAGCAGGAATTGCAGGAAATGGACAATCGCCTTTCGCAGGAGTTGATGGCCAAACAGTTGAAAATGAACGAACAGTTCCGTGACACGGTAGTTACGCAACTGCAAATATTCAATAAAGACAAGAAGTATCAGATTATTTTCTGCAATACGGCAGGCGACAATATCCTTTGGGCCGAGAAAGTATACGATATTACGTCCGACCTGGTCGCTTTCCTCAACAAGCATTATTCTTCTCCCGTAGAAAAATAAAAACGATTTTATTTATACGCACACCGGGACGCGGAGGTGCAGAGATAACCGGTTGGACGGCTCTGCGGCTCCGCGTCCTTTCAGTTTCGGTACCCTGTATGAAATCCGTATTAGCTGCTTACCTTGCCCGGCAAAAGTCCGTGCGGCGCCTCTCCGGCTTGTCCGTGTCGCCGGAGCTGAGTATCGGTATCGTGATTCCCTGTTATAACGAGCCCTGCCTGCTTCGTTGTTTGCATAGTCTGGCCGTCGCGCGTAAGCCGGCCGGCCATGTGGAAGTCTGCATCGTGGTGAATGCACCCGACAATGCGCCCGCCGCGGCCGTAGCCCGCAACCGGCAAACCGTTGCCGAGTTGGATGCGTTTATCCGGGAAACCGATTCCCCTTCGTTCCGGGTGTATTACCTCGATGTAACGCTGCTGGCCGGGAAATACGCCGGCGTGGGGTTGGCGCGTAAAATCGGCATGGACGAGATGATTCACCGCTTCGCCGCCGTTCACCGGCCCGAGGGCGTGATTGTTTCGCTGGATGCCGACTGCGAAGTGTCGCCGGAATACCTTGCGGAGATAGAGCAGACGTTCTGCACGCCGGGTATCCGGTATGTAGCAGCCGTGCTCGGTTTCGAGCATCCGCTTCCGCCGGCGGAGGAAGAGCCGGTCGTGCGGAAAGCTATGATTCAGTACGAACTGTATCTGCGCTACTACAAACACGCCTTGCGTTATACCGGTTTTCCCTATCCTTATTATACCATCGGCTCCTGTTTTGCCGTAACGGCCGAGACATATTGCCGCGTAGGCGGCATGGGAAAATACCAGGGAGGCGAAGATTTCTATTTCCTGCAAAAAGTATTCCCGCTGGGAAAAACGGCAGAGATTCGTACAGCCCGGGTGTTTCCGGCCGCCCATTTGTCGGATCGGGTGCCTTTCGGTACCGGTCCTTCGCTGATTCGGCTCGCGGAGCAACCGGAGCCGGTGAAGTATACCTATGCCTGGGAGTCGTTCGGGTGGGTGCGGAGCTTCATCGCTTCGCGGCAGGCTTGTTTTAAGCAATCCGCCGAATCTGTACGAACAGTTTGGAACCGGCTTTCGATACCTGGTCGCCCCGGCGGGTTACCCGGACCATTCCGGCAATACCTCGACGAGGTGCATTTGGCGGAGGCGGTAGAAGAGTTGGGGCGTAATTGCGCTTCGCCTGCTGTTTTCGACCGTCGTTTTTTCGAAATCTTTTCCGCTTTGCGGATTCTCCAGACGCTGAATGCTTTGCAGCAAACCTATCCGTTGCAGCCGGTCGCCTGCGAAACGGCGCGATTGTTGAATGCCGTGTATGGCGCGGCTGTGCCGGAAGAAGTGCACGTTTCGGAAAGCGGAGTACTGGTGCTGCTCCGGCAGATACGGGCGTACGAGTGAGTGAGGCGTGTAGAGGTGGTGAATCCTGTCGGGAAAATCTTCTTTTTTTTCGTTCGGGATAGTTCTTTGCGGAGTGCTGCCCGCATAAAAAAGCGCGGGGCTCACATAAAAAAGGAATGTAAAAAGAGCTGTCGCCTTATTTTTTGTCCGGCGCAGCGAAAGCAGCGTAGAGTTGAAGAACGGCGGCAATAAAAAGGCACGCAATCCATTCGGTACGCCCTTTGAACATAAAGGCCGAAGCGGCAATCATCAGGAAAGAAGCCAATACGTTGAACCGGTGTAGGCGCCGCCGGCGGAAATCCAGTTGCCGGTAAGGAGCCGTTAAATGGATAACAGCGATGCCTGCGGTGCCCAAGGCGAACAGGTAAGGCGCATATATCCAGCGCGTAAGGTAGAATACCGTGCTTACGAGTACTAATAAGGCGGAGAAGTTATAAACGGAAGTTCTGACCGGGCGGTTCATTCGTCTTTATTCTTGATAATATAAATATCCTCGTTTTCCTTTTTCATGAAATATTCTTCGCGGGCAAACCGTTCCAACCCTTCTTTGTCGGTGCGTAAGTTTTTCAGTTTCTCGTTGTTTTCTTTGATTTCTTCCTGGTATTGCTTGATTTCCTTCTCGAGCATACGTATTTTCTCGTCGTACTGGTAGCGCCGGTATAGGTTGCTGTCGCCCGCGGTAAACGTGAGAGCCAGGAATACGATGGTAACGAGCCAGTACAAGTTAATCCGCGATAAATACTTGGTGTAGAAATCTTTGATCCGCGACATGGGGAAAAAGAAGATGAGATTGATTCGTGGAGCATATCGGACTCGAACCGATCACCTCGACACTGCCAGTGTCGCGCTCTAGCCAGATGAGCTAATGCCCCTTTTTGAATTTCGAGTGCAAATATAAAGGTTTTCCTGATATATCCGTTATCTTTGCCGTATAAATTTTTCAATAATTATTGCATGCTTATTTATAACACGACATTTTATATAGAAAAAGGAGTCGTTTCCGAAGGAGTAGACTACCTGAAAAAGCACTATATCCCGGCCGCTACGGCTGGCGGATGGGCAACGGAGCCGTGGATGAGTCGGGTGCTCGCAGCTTCCGCTCCCGGCGACGGCGAAAGTATTTCTGTTCAGTTCCGCATAGCCGATGCGGATACCCTGGACCGTTGGATTGCGCAATGCGGGCAGCTGTTGCAGCGCTCGCTTGCGGAGCGGTTCGGCGAAAAAATGGTAGGTTTTTCCACCGTGTTGGAAGAGATAGATTGGCGGGAATGACGAACGACCGGATTATACTGGGTATCGACCCGGGTACCATCGTGATGGGATACGGCGTATTGCAGGTGGCGGCGAACAAACCGGTTTTGCTGGCGCTCGGGATACTGCAACTCAACAAGTACGACGACCATTATCTGCGCCTGCGCCGCATTTTCGAGCGGGTAACGGGCCTTATCGACCAGTACTGCCCCGACGAGCTGGCCATCGAGGCTCCTTTTTTCGGAAAGAACGTGCAGAGTATGCTCAAGCTGGGACGTGCGCAGGGAGTAGCCATGGCCGCCGCATTGAACCGGGATATTCCTATTTTCGAGTACGCACCGCTGAAAATCAAGATGTCGATTACCGGGAACGGGCAGGCTTCGAAAGAACAAGTGGCGGGTATGTTACAACGTTTCCTCCGTATTCCGCAGGAGAATATGCTGCCGCAACTGGATGCTACCGACGGACTGGCCGCTGCGGTGTGCCATTATTTCCAGACGAATAACCCGGTATCGGAAAAGAAATATACCGGCTGGAAAGATTTCATAGCGAAGAATCCCGGCAAAGTGGCGGGTGGGAAGTAAAAGCAACCTGCCGGTTGCCTGAACGACGGTTTGTTCTGCCCGGCCGGCAGCTTTATACCCCGGCAAGGGTGTCGTTTTGAGCAGCGTTTTATCCAAATGATACTCGTTGGAGGGTATGCGATTTTTTTCAACGGACTGGATGATACGGAATTAAAGAAACAATAGCCTGAGTGGCCTTTCTTTTGTATGGATGCGATAGGGCAGCGCGAGCGATTACGGCGCCGCGCCCTTTTATAAAAAAACAGAACAGTATGAAAGTTTTAAAATTCGGCGGTACGTCGGTCGGTTCTTCCCAGCGGATGAAAAGTGTGGCCGGTTTGATTTGCGACGGCGAGCAAAAAATAGTCGTTATCTCCGCCATGGCGGGAACTACGAACGCTTTAATCGACATCGCCGCCTGCTTTTACCGGAAAGATAAGGAAAGCGCCCATCAAATCATCGAAAAACAGGGGTACAAGTATGCGATGGAAATCGAGCAGCTTTTCGCAACCGAGGCGTACCGGCAACAGGCGTTAAGCGAAGTCAAAGGCTGTTTCGAACGGATATGGACGTATTCCGAAGGCCCTTTCACCGGGTTCGACGAAAAGCAAATCGTGGCGCAGGGCGAATTGATTTCGGCCTGCATGATGAACCTTTATTTGCAGGAATGCGGCGTGAAATTGGTGTTGCTGCCCGCTCTCGATTTTATGCGTACCACGGTCGATGCGGAGCCTGATTTGGAGTATATCCGCGAAAAACTGCTGGCGTTGCTGCAACAACATGCGGAGGCCGATTTGTATATTACGCAGGGATTTATTTGCCGGAATGCGTTCGGGCAGGTGGATAACCTGAAGCGTGGCGGAAGCGATTATACGGCGTCGCTGGTGGGCGCCGCATTGAGAGCCGAAGAAATCCAAATCTGGACCGACATCGACGGGATGCACAACAACGACCCTCGTTTTGTAAACGGTACGTCGCCGGTGCGGCAGCTTAATTTCGAAGAGGCGGCCAAACTGGCTTATTTCGGGGCGAAGATTTTGCATCCTACCTGTATCCTGCCGGCCAAGACGCACAATATCCCGGTGCGGTTGTTGAATACGCTCGACCCGACTGCACCCGGCACGTTGATTTCCAATATGGCGGAAAAAGGGAAAATCAAGGCGGTGGCGGCCAAAGACCATATTACGTATGTAAAGATAAAGTCGAAGCGGATTTTGCAGTTGCCTAAGTTTCTCAGTAAAGTGTTCGATACGTTTGCCTGTTACGCCACGCCGGTGGATATGGTCACTACGTCGGAAATCGGCGTGTCGGTTACCATCGACGATAAAGAGCAGCTGCCGCAGATTATCGACGAGCTGGAGCCGTATGCATCGGTTACGCTCGAAGAGGATATGGTGATTATTTGTGTGGTGGGCGACCTCGAATGGCAGAATGTCGGCTTCGAGGCGAGCATCATCAACGCCTTGAAAGATATTCCCGTCCGGATGATTTCGTATGGAGGAAGCAACAGCAACGTTTCGCTCGTTATGAAAGCGGCCGATAAGCAGCGCGCTTTGCAGGCGTTGAGCTTGTCGCTGTTTCAATCCGCTTTGTAGTGTTACGGCGAATGACATGGCCGGGCCGGTGCCGGAGCGTTGCGTGCGATGAAACAACTGTTTTACTCCGAGCATGCGGATTAGAACGAATCCGTTTTTACCGGCCGGCTGCCGGAATCTTTAACCGGTTCCGAATCTTTGGGTCCCTCTTTGGATTATCTTCAGCCGGGAACTGGCTATCCGGTTACTTCGACGGGGCGTTTTTCTTAGAGGAGTCTTCTGCCTGCTCTTTCAACAAATCGCGTATATCGGTAAGCAACCGGATATTTTCGGGCACCACCGGAGCGGCCGGGTCGGTTTGCTCTTCTTTTTCTTTTTTCCGGGCTAATGCGTTGATGCCTTTTACCAGTACGAAGATGGCGAAAGCGATAATAATAAAGTCTACCGTTACTTGGATGAAGTTGCCGTAGTTAATGCTTACTTCCGGAGTTACCACCTCGCCCGTCGCGTTGGTTACGGCGTGTTTCAGCACGAGTTTCAAGTCGGTAAAATTAACTCCGCCGATAAGCAGTCCGATGGGGGGCATAATCAGGTCGCTCACTATCGACGAAACGATTTTACCGAAGGCACCCCCTAAAATGATACCGACCGCCATATCTACCACGTTTCCGCGCATGGCGAACGTCTTGAATTCCTCTAATACGTGTTTAATGCTGTGCATATCGAAAAAAATTAAAATGAATATCCGGTTCCGGAAAGAAATGATATAAATAAACAGCCGGCAGCGGCCTTTGGTTTAACTTCCGGCAACGCGGATGTATGTTGCCGGAAGCGGATGCTTTATTGTCAGTTTGTTTTTCTGTGAACGAACTTTCCGTCGATCCAGAAAGTAGCCTGGTTGCCCTGGAATTTGAGTAAAACATAATTCGGGTCGGTAGGGCCGCCGGGGAAGTGGTTGATAAACCAATCCTGCCACAGTTCTTTCTTGGTAGCTTCGTCGGATAAGATTTCCACATCTCCGGTGAGTGCCACGCTGTTCCCGTTTTCCGAGAAACACAGACCGGCTTTGGGGTTGCGTGCAAAATCTTTGGTTTTTACGGAGTTTTTGCCCGTGGCTACCCATACGGTAGCGTATCCTTCGGATTTAATTTTACTCATCGGTACCGGGCGGGGGTAGCCTTCTTTGTTTACGGAGGTAAGCACTACCACCTCGACTCGGTCGAGCATAGCGGCAGCTTTTTCTTTGATTGTTTCCATGCTGTTTTTATTTCGGATTTATTCGGGGGATAAAGATAGTGCAAGCCGAGCACAGAAGCAAAGCTTTGCTTTGATTATGTCGAGGCGAAGCCTATCTTCTCTTTTCGAAGAAAAGTAGTGCAAGCCGAGCATAGAAGCAAGCCCTGCTTTGATTATGTCGAGGCACCCCTTATTTTTATTTTTCGGAAAAAGAGAACGCAAACTCTTTTTATCCATAAGAATCCGTTTTTACCGGAAAGCCTTTACTGGTAGCCTGTTTCTTGTCTAAATTGCTTATTTACAACTATATTGCGCGATTTTGCCGGAATATTCGATTTTTATCCCTATATTTGTATCAAAGAATTAAAACGAAGATAGGCCGCGCCTCGAAACTGTCCGGCAAGTACACCATATTTCGGTATAAGCCGAAGAAAAACAAAAAAAACGGAGGATTGGCAGACTGATAAATCAGTTATATTCAATACGCTGCGCCTCTGAGTCTTTTTGTTTACTTTCTTTGTTATATATTTGTGCGGCAGCCAGCTGGGGTTGTACTGTCTTTTGTTCGAAAAAAGTAAATCATACATGGATAACTATATCGTTTCGGCCCGGAAGTACCGGCCTTCCACCTTCCGGAATGTAGTGGGACAGAAGTCGCTTACTACCACGTTGAAAAATGCGATTGCAAGCAATAAACTGGCACACGCCTATCTGTTTTGCGGCCCGCGGGGCGTGGGTAAAACCTCATGCGCCCGGATTTTTGCCAAGACTATCAATTGCCAGCATCTTACGCCCGAAGGCGAAGCCTGCAACGAATGCGAATCATGTCGCGCGTTCAACGAGCAGCGGTCGTTGAATATCCACGAACTCGATGCCGCTTCCAACAACTCGGTCGACGACATCCGTTCGCTTATCGACCAGGTGCGTATCCCGCCGCAGGTGGGCAAGTATAAGGTATACATCATCGACGAGGTGCACATGTTATCGGCCGCTGCTTTCAACGCTTTCCTGAAAACGCTGGAAGAGCCGCCCCGGCATGCTTTGTTTATCCTAGCTACCACCGAGAAGCATAAAATATTGCCTACCATTCTTTCGCGTTGTCAGATATACGATTTCTCGCGGATTTCGATTGCCGATACGGTAGAGCATCTGCAATACGTGGCCGACAGCGAAGGGGCACAGGCAGAGGCCGATGCGTTGAATGTAATCGCACAGAAAGCCGACGGCGGCATGCGCGACGCGCTTTCCATCTTCGACCAGGTAATGAGTTTTACCGGGGGCAATATCACTTACCAGGCGGTTATCGACAACCTGAACGTGCTGGATTACGAATATTATTTCCGTTTGACCGATGCGATTCTGGGCGGCAAAGTGCGGGATTGCCTCCTTATCCTGAACGAGATACTCAATAAAGGCTTTGAAGGGCAGAACGTGATTACGGGACTTGCAGCTCATTTCCGCGATTTGCTGGTTTGCCGCGACGCACAGACATTGGTGTTGTTCGAAGTGGGGGCTTCTATCCGCGAGCGGTATATCGCCATGGCTGCGCATTGCCCGGATACATTTCTGTTTAAAGCACTCGAGCTGGCCAACGCGTGCGATTTGAACTACCGGGCTAGCCGGAACAAGCGGCTGTTGCTTGAGTTGACGTTCATTCAGCTTTGTCAGTTGTCGGCGCCTTCGCCAGAGGCCGTTCCGAAAAAGAATACAATCGAACCGGTACCGGTTCCCGGCAATCCGCCAGCAGCGCCTGTTTCAACATCTCCGGTTACGTCGCCCCAATCTTCGGCCCGTCCGGTACAAACAGCCGGGAGGCCGCTGGTACAGCAGGCGTCTGCCGGGCAGGCATCTCCTTCTATCACGTTGCCTTCGTCTACCCCTTCGCAGGTGGCCCAACCGAAAGCGGCGGCAGCAAAAATCGGCATTTCTTTGAAAAATATCGGGAAGGAAAAGGAGCAACCGGCAGCGGGTGCTGCGAACGGAAACCGTTCGCAGCCGGTGATGAATGCTGTTTTTAGCCAGGAGGATTTGGTTCGTTGCTGGGATGCTTTTGCCGCCCGTATCGAGGAAAAGGTGTATCTGAAGAACACGATGATTAATTGCCGCCCGGTATTGGTACAGCCTGCGGTGTTCGAAGTGGCGGTGCATAACCCCGGTCAACGCGACGAGTTGCAGAATGGTAGCGCGGAAATCCTGGAATTCTTGCGGCATAATTTGCGTAACTCGGCTATCCGGATGGAGGTGCGTATCTGTGAAACGAACGAAAAGCACCTGGCTTATACCTCGGCTGAGAAGTTTAACTTGTTGCTCGAAGTGAATCCGGCTATCGCTAAATTGAAGGATGAGTTCGATTTGAGGATTGATTGATAGTGCGTTGTGCTTTCGTTTGCCGACGGCGGCAAACAAAAACAGCAGCATGTATTACCGAAATACCCTTGAGCTTTCTTGATTGACCTGCACTTTCGGGGTATCAGATAAGTTATAAAAAAAGCAACCGGTTCCCGACGAGCCGGTTGCTTTTGTATGTTTATTTATGGAATATCCCTATAATCGTGAAACAAAGAAAATTCCGATTAAGCGAGAAGCTGTTTAAAAAGCATGTATTAATTAGGAAGAGGAAGAAATTAGTCGTATTCCATACGTTGTGTCTCCAAGTCTCTGTAGTTATTTTCTTTACCGTATACTGGTTAAACAGCCTCTTCTATTTTTTGGCCTCCATCCTTACCAAACCAAGCCGTCCGGCCGGATATGCCAGGTTTTGCCCGATGGTGCTTCGATACTTATTTCGTAGGAGCCTGGTATGCCAGCCAACCGGATTTTCGCTGCACTTTCGGGCGTTGTAAACTCGTACGGTTTCAATTCCTGTAAGTTGGCGGTATATTCGCCGAACCGGTTTTTAAACTCGTTCTGCCGGTAGTATAAGTTCCGCAATATCCATTTGCTTTCTTCGTCGGGACTGGCTACGAAGGCGTCTTCGCCGCTTCCGGCCGTTTTATCCGAGAATTGAACAAACCCCCAATATTCGGGCAAGTGGATGTTAATCATCCCAGTAGGCGCCCATACCCAATTGTATTCGGCAATCTTATCTTCTCCTTTTTTCGGTACTTTTACATACTTCCCGTCCTTTACTTCCGTGGTCCATTCCACCCGCGAGAAGTTCACACGGATTTGTTCGCCCGCCTCCGGTTTTTCTTTTCCCCGGATTACCTGGTAAAGCGAGTGCCACGGGATAAACACTTCCACGCTCCAGGCCTTATCGGTATCCTTCGGGTTATTCAACGTACCGTCTATATGCACAGCCGCTTTTTTCCCAATAAATTCCCAGTTGTTCAATACCATGCATCCGGCGTCGCGATACGGCTTCGACAGGTATAAATCCCAGTCGGTACCCAGGGCGTTGATTTCGTACTCCAGGTAATTGTGTGTATCGTTAGTCGGATTAAGGAATATCTCAAAATCGTTGTCGTGATAAATCACGGCGTCGTGTTCCCGGATGGTACCCCATACATGCGGCTCTTCCATCAGGGCGGCGAAGTACATTCCCTGGTCGTCGTATGCCATCTTGGCCCGTGTTTGCATAAACGGAGCCGGCTGTTTGTCGCCTTCTATATCCGTAAAGTCGGAAGTCCAGGGAATAGCGCCCCATTCTTTTTCCGTCAGTTTACCGTCTACCGTAATCGGTTCCGTCGCTTTGTAACAGATATAGGTGGGCGGATTGAACGGGTATCGTTCTTCGAACGTCATGTCGCGTAGCTGCGGTTTCGAGGTACATCCGGTTGCGGCTGCCAGTACCGGCAGGATAAAAAGGAAAAATTGTTTTTTCATGTGCGTTTAATATAAGGTTATTCTTCGTTTTCATTATACCACGACGAGTACATCAGGTAGTTACGGGCGATTTTCTGGTTCATCTCCTTCGATTGTTCCGGGTCTACCTTTTTGACGAATTTGGCCGGTACGCCGGCGTAAATGCTGCCCGGCTCCACGTGCGTGTTACTGAGTACTACCGAGCCGGCCGCTACAATCGCCCCTTCGCCTATCACGGCATGGTCGAGGATTACCGAGCCCATGCCCAACAGGGTGCCGTCGCACACCTTGGCTCCGTGAATCACTACATTGTGCCCTACCGATACGTGATTGCCTATTTCGATGGTCGATTTCTCGTACAACGTATGTAATACCGAGCCGTCTTGTATATTCGTGCTATTGCCGATACGGATGGAATTTACGTCGCCCCGGATTACGGTGCCGAACCAGATGCTGCAGTCGTTCCCGATTACTACGTCGCCGATGATAGCAGCGTTATCGGCCAGGAACGTGTTTTCGCCGATTTGCGGGGTAAAACCCCTTACTGATTTGATAAGTGCCATAAAGTTATATTTCTGCTGTTTTTGCTTTTAGCCATTCTTTTTCTTCTTCTTCGAGGTGCGGGCTCAGGGCATCGTATACCGTTTGGTGGTACTTGTTCAGCCAGGCGTGCTCGCGCGCCGAGAGCATGGGTACGATTATCAGTTCGCGGTCTATCGGGCAAAGCGTCAATGTTTCGAAACTGTAGAACCGGCCGAATTCCGTTTCGCTGTCTTCCCGTACTACAATCAGGTTCTCGGTGCGGATGCCGTATTCGCCGGTACGGTACAATCCCGGTTCGTTCGAAATAACCATGCCCGGTTGAAGCGCCGTCGGGTTTTCTTCCATACGGATGCTTTGCGGTCCTTCGTGTACGTTCAGGAAATGTCCGATGCCGTGCCCTGTGCCGTGCAGGTAATTCAGTCCGCAATCCCACAACGCCTTGCGTGCCAGTATATCCAATTGCGACCCGCGCGTGCCTTGCGGAAATTTGCATTTGGCCAGGCTGATATGCCCTTTCAGTACACGGGTAAAATCTTTTTTCTGCGCTTCCGTAGGATTGCCCAGCGTCCAGGTACGCGTAATGTCGGTCGTCCCGTCGAAATATTGGGCGCCCGAGTCTATCAGCAACAAACCTTCGTTGCGTAATACGGCATTGCTTTCAGGCGTCGCGCTGTAATGCACGATGGCTCCGTGTTCGCGGTAGCCGCAAATGGTACCGAAGCTATCGGTTACGTATAAATCCTGTTCGCTCCGGAAAGCCGTCAGTTTTTCCGCTGCACTTAGTTCCGTTACTTTCTCACCCGCTGCCAACGCTTTCTCGAGCCAGATATAAAAACGTACCATCGCTACGCCGTCTTTTACCATCGCGTTCCGGAAACCGTTGAGTTCCGTTTCGTTTTTAACCGCTTTCAGTAACGCTACCGGTGAATCGGTTTCTATCCGAGGGCACGAAGCCGGAATGGCATCGTATAAAGCGGCGTTCGTCTTTTTCGTATCGACCAGGATGGCCGTATCCGGTTTGAGGTGCGCCAGGTAAGCGGTTATCCTCGAATAATCCGCCAGGGTAACTCCTTCTTTCTTTAACTGCTCCGCCGCTTCGGCCGTAATTTTCTGCGGTTGAACGAACAATACCGACTCGTCTTCCGAAATAAACGCATAGCTTACCACCACCGGATTGTAGCTTACGTCGTTTCCCCGGATATTGAATGTCCAGGCGATTTCGTCGAGGGCGCATAATACCGTACAGTCGGCGCCTGCCTCGCGCAGTTTGTTGTTGATGCGTATCAGCTTTTCGTGCGCCGGCATGCCGCTGTAGGTTTCCGGCAAAATAAAGAACGGTTCCGAGGGGAGAGCCGGCCGGTCTTTCCATAATCCGGCAATGAGGTCTTTGCCCGTATCGAGGCGGATGTTTTTTTTCTTTAACACGGCGGCCAGCAAGCGGGCGTCGGCTGCACTGTATGTTTCGCCGTTCAGTGCTACCGTTTGCCCTTCTTCCAGTTCGTGCAGCAGGAACTGCTGGAAAGTCGGAGTGTCCGGTAAGCCGCTTTTGTATAGCTCGATGCCGGAGCCTTCCAATTGAGCCGCTGCTTGCAGGAAGTAGCGCGAATCGGTCCATAATCCGGCTTTCCCGGCCGTTACTACTACTGTTCCGGCCGAGCCGGTAAATCCGGAAATCCATGTGCGCGCTTTCCAGCAGTCGGCTGGATATTCGCTTAGATGAGGGTCGGAACTGGGGATGATATAGGCCGCTATCCCGGCCCGCTTCATGGCGTCGCGCAATAAGGCGATTCGTTCGGTGCTATCGTTTTTCATGCGATTTGATATTTAAATTTCTGATGAAACAAAGATAGTGCAAGCCGAGCACAGAAGCAAAGCTTGCTTTGATTATGTTGAGGCGCAGCCTATCTTCTCTTTTCGAAGAAAAGTAGTGCAAGCCGAGCACAGAAGCAAAGCTTGCTTTGATTATGTTGAGGCGCAGCCTATCTTCTCTTTTCGAAGAAAAGTAGTGCAAGCCGAGCACAGAAGCAAGCCCCGCGTTGATTATGCCGAGGCACCGCCTATCTTCGTTTTATTCTGTGACTGTGAAACAAAGATAGTGCAAAGTTTGCAAAAATTCCGGTTCTGGTACATTCTGTTTGTAATCGCCGCCTTTTCCAGCCCTATACCTTGTTTGCGAACCGGCTGTTTTCCGTCTTTTTGGCCGTCAATAGGGCAATCCCGGAGGAAGGGCAAGCGCGCCCGTAGTTATTTAACGATTTTCTCTTCCCAGGTAGTGCCGGAAACATCCGTCAGAATCAGCGTGTAGTTTCCTTCCGGCAGACCTGTTATTTCCGGAGCGTATAAAACTAATTCCGCTTTCCCACCCAACGGGAGCACCAAACTGTACGCCCCCCCCGGTTTTACTTGAGCGATATACCGGTTCTGAATCTGCTGTTCGGGAAATAAAGCCGGTTCGTCAGCTCCTTTCCGGAATACGGTTTCCCTTTGCCCGTTCTGCAAGCTGATGCCAATCAGGAAAGAACCGTACACATCCGTCCCTTCCACCCGGTATATCGTAAAGGCAAGCTCTTTATCAGTCAGCCTGGCATTCGATATTTCCACCCGCGGTTTTACCGATTTATTGTGTAACGGTCCCCCATACGCCGTGATGAAATACCTGGTTGGTATACAGCGACAATGTAAAAATCAGGATAACACCTGTTAAGATAATGGTGCGGAATGTCTTTATATTTAGGGGTAATATACCTGAAGTAACCCATGCAGTCCGGGTGTGATTTCGTATGAAATCCGCTCGGGAAAGTAAAACCCGGTCGAACGAGTAAAGCCCTTCTCCGGCTAAAGATATTTTATCTCCGTGCGAGAAACAAATTTATGATAGGGAATGTTGGGATATGGTTGAATAGGCAGGAAGATAGGGTGAAGGAACATTTCGTTTCCGGTAAACGTTGTTTCTGTTTCCTGATACAAAGAACGAATAATATAGCTTTTTAGGTCGATACCTAAGTATATGACAAAAATTGATTTTAGACAAAAGAAACAAAAAACCGGATGAATCTTTCTCTGTGCTTTATTTTTGCAGAAAATAAAAACGCATACTCGGGTAAAAAAACGCATTTGGGGAGATTTTTTTGCTTATTCAGGCCGTTTTTTTGCAAAGAAAAGCGGGATTTCGAAAAAACATGCTTATGTTTTTTCCTATTCAT
>JAJBTJ010000195.1 GCA_020860905.1 Parabacteroides sp.
ATTAAAGGGCGTTTGATGATGTTTTTATCTCCAAAAGCATTTAGTTGGTAAATTTTGGTTATTTCATCGTAGGAGTATCCCCTTTTCTTACAAATCAGATATTGGTCGTAATATTTAGTAACGTCGGTGGAACAGTATTCCGCTTTATAACGCCCCTCGATATCGTACAGCCTGTCCCAGTTCTTGATTTCCTGCGGATGATCGTCGCATTCCATTTGCAAATCAATATCTTCCGGTTCAAGTTCGGTGAGATTACATCCGTCGCGGATGTTAAGACTTATATTTATTGGGGGTTGTTCGTATCTGAATGGATAAAAGGCCCGGATGCGTTCTTTATTACCGTTATCTCCAAGGATGAGCGTGTCTTTTTCATGTTTTTCCCCATTACAATAATCACAGGTTGGCACAAGGTTGTGTACATTCAACGAGACGAACGGGTATATTGCCTGTGGCAGGAAATGGTCGAACGGACTACGCCTTTTATGGTATTTATTGGATACCGGATGGATGCCGCAGCAATAACAGGTCGTTTCACGGTCGACAAGGATACCATAATAATCCTTCAACGTTTCATAGCTTCTCTGGAACCCGGCCAATGCTGGTACCCTGCTGTAGAGGTTGCGGCAAAAGGTGTCGATTGCATTGCTCAGTGCGGGGCTTATAGCACGGAGATCGTCATAGGAAACCGGACGGTGCATGCCAGTGCAAAGTTCTCTGATGCGTTGGTTTATATGCAAGGCCCGGCGTAGAGTTTTAATATGCTGCGGGGGAAGGGTTTTCACTTCACGGTAGATAATTGTCAACGGCTGTAATAGGTGTCCGGAAGTATTTTCAAGCAGTTCACGGTACTTTGCGGGCATGTCCATGGCGGTGGTAAACTCCGGATACTCACCCTGCAGCTTTGGGGCCTGACATATTTTTTCAAGGAATATGTAATTTACGAAGGTTTGCACCTCTCTTATTTTATGGTGTACTAATTTAAAGGGTCTAAGCATGGTCTTCCTGGTTTGAGAACTCGTAAATCAATAATAATTTTTCTACCGAATCGCCCAACTTGCGGTTTATTTCGGGTATCAGGTCTTTAAGTTGGCGGCCGGCTTTGAGTTGGTGCCGGTAACGTTCAATTTTGCCCTGTGCGTATTCACCGATAGTGGATTCTTCTTCAAAGACATCGCTGGTGAGGATGTTAACGGATGTGCCCTGCGTTTTGTATCCCCATTCTTCCGCTTTACGGGCATATACTTTGTTGTCTTTTTCGTCGCGGCGGAAGATGATGACTTTATCCGACGGACAGTCTGACAGGATGTAGGCAGAATGTGAGGTGAGCACGATATCTTTGGTGAGGTTGTTATCTCCTCCAGCTTTGAGGCTTTCTTCGAGTATGCGGATAAATTTGGATCTCCATCCGGGGTTAAAGTGGGTTTCGGGTTCGTCGAGCAGTAGAAGTGCGTTCCGGTTTTTCAGCATCAGACAAATGCCCATGGCGTGTAACAACTGGTGCTCACCGTCGGAAAACTCGCGCAGGAGTAGTTCTTTGGTTCCGGAACCGTCTTTCAGCTCTTTTTCGATCATGAAATCGAGAAAATGGAATACATCCTGCACGGGATTTGCTTCTGGCATTTTGCCATATGTATATACGCCTCTAGATTGATATACGTCTTGTTTCACATCTTCGGTGATAAAGTTGAGGTTGAGTTCGTAAAGCACCTGGAAGAAGCGGAAACATTCGAATGTTGTTTTGAAGAGGTTGGCAAAGGCACGTCGTGTATGGCTGTTTACCAGAAAGTCGAGTACAAGCACGGACGAAAGGCTTTCGGGACGTCCAGGGAAGGGTTCGTCGGTCTGATACCAGCAGGTAGCGCAGGCTTTCAGTCTGTCGAGCATATCGTTGATATGGTCGGTAACGAGGGTGGTGACTGCGGTAGCGGTGTTACTGTTGAGTTGTTGCATATTGATGTTCATCCGGAAGCTGATGATGTTGACAATCCCCAGTTCGTTCCGCAGGAAAGAAAGCGAGGTTTCGGGATTCTCAAACAGCAAGCACGACAGCAATACGGCCTGGCTCATACCTTCGTCGATATAGATGAGGCTGTTTTCGGGATTTTCGAAGGCTATGCCCTGGTGAAAATCATCAGTATATTTATCGAAATTGATCAGGCGGCTTTTGCGGAAGGGAATGCTGAGGATTTCGTTTTCACCCGAGGAGTATCCTGCAATGATATCGGGCAGGTAAATTTTTCCTTCGGCGGCTCCGGTTCTGGTGCCATCGCTTTCGGCGGGGGCAAGTATTTCAACTTTCCTGAATGGTGATTGTGGGTTACCGAATTTCCGGACGCGCATTATGGGAGTTTTTTCTGCCTCTTTTTCTACTTTTACATGGATGTAGTTGTCGATGTTGTTTTGTCCGTTCCACTCCTGGATCAAGTATTCAAGCAAGAAAGCATCGGGGTGGCAGTCTTCGGCCCGGAAAGTGAAATTGCCGGGAAAAGATTTGCACGAACAGCATTCGAGGTGGAAAAATATGGAGGCAAGTACTTCGAGTACGTTCGATTTGCCTGTTCCGTTTACTCCGGCGAGACAAAATGGGTTAAATTTATCCCAATCGGTATCTTCTGCAGAGTGGAAGTCGATAGTAAAGCCGGGATAGAGGCTTCTGAACTGTTGTTTGTGCGGAGTGTTCCCTATTTTCAGTTTAAGTAGTTTCATGCTATGTGTATCTCCATCCGTTTGTTTTCCTCGTTGTACACTTGGGCGAGGCTTCCTTTTTTCAGGAGCGCAAAGACTACTCTCCGGGCACGATTGTAAGTATCCATATTGGGGAATATTTCATTGTTCGCCTGGTCGATTTTCCGGATCAATACGCGGAGGATCGGTTTTTCATCAAAGGGAGTGTAATCGTTTTTGTCACTTTCGGGGTCGATGGTGTGAAGCAGGGTTGTGAGTTCAGCTTCTGCACCATCTGTTTCCCTTATTTCTGGAAGTATTTTGTCAACAATGGTTTCTTCCCACCGGCGCAACTGCGAGATCTGCTGCCGCATGTCTTGTTCGACCTGCCGGATGGCAAGTATTATTTCTTCAAACTGTTTTTGTTGTTCGGGGGCGGGACAGGGTATGTTGAAATTATTCAGGTTTGTTACGGCAATGTTTGCCATTGACTGTAAGGTTCCTGCGGTGTAATTCCGTAGTTTTTTACGAAAATTCCCATCGTTGAGTAAGGTAGTGAGGTAGATGCCCGATATCTCTCCGGGTTTGCATTCAAAACGCAGGATGGTATCGGGTATCAGCAGTCTACGTGTTTCTTCGTACACATATACGGTAGTGCCGACGAGCGACAGGGTATTTTTGCGGGAGAACAGTATGTCGCCTTTTTTCACCTGGTGTCGGTAGTTGTAATGTTTTTCTTCTATACAGATTTTATTTTGCCCAGAGTCGAATTCACGTCGTGTTACGGCTGTTTGAGTTAACACAGCCCATTCATCTTCACTTTGGCGAGCCTCGGGACGGGTTTTAAAGTTTTTTCCTCCATAAATGTTTACCAGTTCCCTGAGTGGTACCATCTGTTTAAATTTCTTTTCATCCAGAACGGGATCACCGAAGTATTGCAGGAATCTTGCCTTTTTCAGGTCGACCAGCAGTTGGATGTTTTCTTCTATTTGCCCTGTAATGGCTTGCAGCCGACCCAATAGAATTACTATATCATGCTGTTCAGACATATCGGATTGATGCATCGGGAGGTGTAATTCATCTATTTGCTGTTTTATTTCCCTGTCGGCTCGTGTTATTTTTTCTGTTATTTCGTCAAGATCGTACTGTTGTCTTTCGTACTTGAAATCTTTATATCGATTGTAGGTGAGGTTCCAGTTGTTGGCTTCAATTTCTTTTATTGACACAAAGAAACTTTTGGCTGTCCGGTTCTTTTGAACGTTTCTATGTCGTTCTCGAAATGCTTTGACTGCTTCTGGCAATGGAAACTCTTTGGTTCGCCGCCTGTTTTTGTCGGTGGTATAACCGTCGTTTGCAATATCATAAAACCAAACCTGAGAGGTAGCGTCGGACACAGGGTTACCATCAGTTTTCTCCAATACAAGCAGGGATGATTTTGCCTGTGTGGTTAAAAAGATTCCGGGTGGAAGTGATACAACAGCTTTCAAGCAGTTTCCGTCAAGAAGTTTCCGGCGACATTTTTTATATTTTGGTGTCGTTTTTCCCAGGAATCCTTCCGAGACAATAATAACCGCTTTTCCACCAGTGCGTAATGAAGAGATTATGTGGTCGATAAACTCGATTTCCCGACTATGGCCGAAAGGTGGATTCGCCACTATGGCATCGAACTGTTGGTCGGTATTTGTAGTCGCGTAAGGCTCCGGATAATCGTTTAAGCGGAATGAAACATTCTTTATTCCCCGTAATTCAAAATTCAGCAGGGTAAGTAAAGTTGATGGCAGTCAGTGCCTTTTCCCAACAGAGCAGGAGCTTGCAGCTCATTATTTACAAATAACGCATAGGGCATGGCATTGAACCCGTCATCATCAGTCAGTATTGTTTTCGCAGTACCATATTCGTTTATCATGGCGCTTTCGAAAGCGCTAAGCAGCATACTGCCGTTATTGCAAAGAGGGTCGTACACGTAATCGGTTATACGGATATCTATCAGGTTGGCCATTACCTTACAGATATGACGCGGCAGGTAGAGATTTTGTCCACTGCTGAATCCGTATATCGATCTT
>JAJBTJ010000193.1 GCA_020860905.1 Parabacteroides sp.
TGACCGCCGGTAGGCGCCGTCGGCAGACGCCCTCGCGGCGAGCGAAGACTGTTTTCAGTATATAAAAAAAGCATCGTTTCCATCCCGGAACGATGCTTTTTTTACAAGAATATTTTTATACTCAGAATACCAGCATAGGCGCTGTTACCGGAGCGAACTTCGGAGAATCCGATTTTCTTATTTTCACGCTCCCGTCGTTCCAGTTCGAGGGCCAGCCGCCGATAATATGGCCCAGGAATACGATTTTGATTTCGTGCAGCCCTTTGGCGAGTGCAGCCGAGCGGTCGCGCCGCGAAAAACGTTTTACTTCGCCGCCGTTATCTACCACCAGTTTCCCGTCAATCCATACTTCTTCATTATCAGAAGAAATATAATACACTCCGTCTTCCGGAATGTCGATATAGCCCGTGGCCACCGCTGCATATTGTTTTACGCCCCGCATCGATTCCGACGACTTCACCTGCGTGGTAAGCTCTCGCAACTCCTTGATTGTTTTTTCTTTCCAATCTTTCACGTTTGCCAGTTCCGACGATTTCAAGAACATGCCGTCCGCTACTTTTAATTTCAGGCCGGGAGTGGTCTTAGCCACTTCCTTAGCCGGAGCCAATGCCTGCTTTTCAACCGTAATGGTCCGGATAGGGCTCATTTTGCCTGAAGGCATCACAGAAGCAATTTTCAACGTGCCGGATTCTGTAAATTCGATGGGCGACGTATATACAGCCGATTCGGCAGTCGGTTCGCTTCCGTCCACGGTGTAAACCATCTTCATCGGACGTGTGGTTTTAAATTCCAGCGAAGCCTTGTCGGTAAACGCTACGAAATTGCACGAACCGTTCGGTTGTTCGGGTTGGGGAATATGGTAATTGATGCCGTGCCCGTCGAGCCGTACGCAAGCATTATCCAGCCGGCGCTCGAAGTCCTTGTAATCTTTTTCCGACAGCGGCGTCCAGGTAAGCTCGGCCAGGGCGATAATACGCGGAAAGGCGCGGTATTCCATCAGTTCGGGAGTATACATATATTCCGACCATACATTACACTGCGCCCCTTTTACAAAACCCGCTTTTCCCGTAGCGGCCAGTGTATCGGGTACCGGATTATAGGCATATACCTTCGAAATCGGGTCGTAGCCGCCGATAGATACCGGTTCGATTTTCGGGTCGCCCTGGAACTGGTCGATATACATTCCATTCGAGCCGGGCGTCATGATAACATCGTGATTCATGCTGGCGGCAGCGATTCCGCCGTCTTCACCGCGCCACGACATTACCGTAGCCGAAGGAGCCAGGCCGCCTTCCAGAATTTCGTCCCAGCCAATCATCTTTTTCCCTTTCGCTTCCAGCACCTTTCCCATGCGTTGTACGAAATAACTTTGCAACTCGTGCTCGTTCTTCAGCCCCTCCTGGCGAATCCGTTTCTGGCAGAGCGGACATTTTTTCCAACTGCTTTTCGGGCATTCGTCTCCTCCGATGTGGAAATACTCGCCCGGGAACAAAGGAACCACTTCATTGAATACATTTTCTAAAAACTGGAATGTTTCCTCACGGCCGGCGCAGAATACTACGTCTTCCACGCCCCATATCACACGGGGAGTAATCGGTTGCTGCGTGCACGACAGCTCGGGATAAGCGGCAATCGCTGCTAAGCCGTGACCGGGCAATTCGATTTCGGGGATAATATTTACGAACCGTTCGGCGGCATAAGCCACGATATCTTTCACTTCGTCTTGCGTATAGAAGTAAGGACCGTATGGGTCGCCTTCGCCTTCGATTCGTCGGGCGCCTACTTTGGTGAGCTCGGGATACTGTTTGATTTCGATTCTCCAGCCCTGGTCGTCGGTAAGGTGCCAGTGCAGATTATTGATTTTGAACATCGCCAACACGTCGATGTATTTCTTTACGTTCTCCACCGGTAGAAAATGACGGCACGGGTCGAGCATCATACCGCGGTACGGAAAGCGCGGCTCGTCTTTCACCGTTACGCACGGAGCCGACCAGCCCGTCTTCACTACGGCCGGACTTTCTATCTCGGCGGGCAGCAATTGCATAAATGTTTGCATACCGTAAAATAAGCCTTGCGGAGTTTTAGCTTTTACAGTCACCGCCTCCGGTGTAACGTCGAGCGTATAGCCTTCGTTGTTTACATCGAGCGATTCGTCGATAAGCAACGAAATGCTGTTCGAGCCACCGGCTTTTTCGGCCACTGCTAAGTTATAACCCGTGGAAGTGCCTATTTTCCCGGCAAAGTACGAAGCTACGGTACGGGCTTCGGGTGTAGGTGCGGCAAAAGCGGTGTTCGGTTTCAGCTTGAACGTTCCGTCGGCTTGCACCAGGGATACAGGCTGGGGAATAACGTTGATGCCTTGATTATAAACCTGTTGTTTCGTGGGAGAATCCCCGCACGAAGAGAGAAGCAGAAGTGTGGCTGCTGCACACGACATGGCGAGTTTCTTCATGATATTCTGTTTATTGTTTGAAAAATAGGATGATTCTGTGTTATCCGCTAAACGGCATAGGGTAACCGCTGGCAGGAAGACGTGAAAAAACAAACACAAAACCGGGAGACGGTACCGACCGTACCGGTATGAATCCGTATCTCTGCGATTTTGTGCTTGTATAATTATAGGTATAGTTACTCGTTTTACCAGGCGAAAATAGGATAATCCTGCATGATAGCATTCACTTTTTCGCGAACAGCCGTAATGGTTTTACTATCTTCCGGATTCGACAATACGGTATCTATCAGTTCCACGATTTCACCCATCAACGGTTCTTTGGCACCCCGGGTGGTAATAGCCGGCGTACCTACGCGGATACCCGACGTCTGGAACGGCGAGCGGCTATCGAACGGAACCATGTTTTTATTCACGGTAATATCGGCCGATACCAGTGCTTTTTCCGCAACTTTACCCGTTAACTCGGGGAATTTGGTGCGCAAATCTACCAGCATGCTGTGGTTATCGGTACCGTCGGAAATCACTTTGTATCCTTTATCCATCAAGGCTTGCGCCATAGCTGCCGCATTGGTTTTCACCTGGGCCTGGTACGTTTTATATTCGGGTTGCAACGCCTCGTGGAAAGCCACCGCTTTAGCGGCGATTACATGCTCGAGCGGACCGCCCTGGATGCCCGGGAATACAGCCGAATCGAGTAACTGCGACATCTTTTTGATTTCGCCTTTCGGTGTTTTCTTTCCCCACGGGTTGTCGAAATCCTTGCCTAACAGGATAATACCGCCGCGCGGGCCGCGCAATGTTTTGTGCGTAGTGGAAGTAACGATATGGGCATATTCCAGCGGATTGTTCAGCAATCCGGCGGCAATCAGCCCGGCCGGGTGCGCCATATCGATCATTAATAAAGCACCTACCTTGTCGGCGATTTCACGCATGCGCTTATAGTCCCATTCGCGGGAGTAAGCCGAGGCGCCTCCGACGATTAATTTCGGTTTTTCGCGCAACGCCACTTCTTCCATCTGGTCGTAATCCACACGGCCCGTATCTTCTTTCACATTGTATTCGGTAGCCCGGTAAAGAACGCCCGAACTGTTTACGGGTGAACCGTGCGACAAGTGACCTCCGTGCGATAAGTTCAATCCTAAAAACGTATCTCCCGGATTCAGTATGGCAAAGAAAACGGCGGCGTTGGCCTGTGCGCCCGAGTGAGGCTGTACGTTCGCCCATTCGGCATTGAAAATCTGCTTCAGGCGGTCGATGGCGATTTGCTCGCTCTGGTCTACCACTTCGCAACCTCCGTAATACCGTTTCCCGGGATACCCTTCGGCATATTTATTCGTAAGGCAGCTTCCCATGGCCTGCATTACCTGGTCGCTCACGAAGTTTTCAGAAGCAATCAGCTCGATGCCTTTGAGTTGCCGCTGGTGTTCTTTAGCGATGATGTCGAAAATGATGTTGTCTTGTTTCATTATAAATTGGTTTACTTTGAAGATTTTCTTCTGTGAATCGGATGCAAATTTATGATTATTTTTAGAAAGTACCTCTTTAACGTACATCTTTTTGGGGGCGGTGCCATCACTTCATACAAGGCTTCCGTTTATTTTTCGGGTCGCCTTGCGGGCATACGTTCCGGATACATCTGTCCGGCAGGGAAATTTCAGGTACTTTTTTAGCAGTAAAAACAGATTGAACTATTAATTTTCTTAAAAAAACGGTGTTTTGAAGTAAAACCCTCCCGAATACAGGCATAAAAAATAGCGGTGGTATGCTTATCTTTCTTATTTTTGCATCCTGAAAACGTGCGATATGCCGAGCCGATGCCCGGTTGTAGTAAGAATGGCCCGTTTCGGATTCCTATACAAGGAAAGCGAGGTTTTGTTCGAGCCGTCTTGTGTGCGTACCCACTCGTTGCCGTCTTGGTTGCGGTAAAGACCGGGACAGGAAAGATACATTATTCTATTATGTATCCCTGGGGTATAGGATAATTTTTGTTTCCATTTTTGTTTTCAGTGCATCCGGATAAGATTCCGGCTGGAAATTAGTGTATTAGGGTGCACATAAAACCTTCCTTTTTATTGCCGGTTATAACCGGTTTTTTCATCTCTTTCCCACCATACTTCTTTATTGCCATAATATTCTGGTTATTATTATTTTAAACAATTGTTTGCCGGGATAATCCCGCGTCCGGAATTCCTTTTTTGCCCGGCAACAAAAAGGAAGGTTTTCCGTGCCTTTCCTTACCGTCTTTTTCAGCTTCCGACTACCGGTTTGTTCAAT
>JAJBTJ010000276.1 GCA_020860905.1 Parabacteroides sp.
CAAAGAAACTTTCCTATCTTTGTATCTCTATTATAAACCTTATTATGAGCAAGCAATGGAAAATAATTCCCAACTTGATCTTGCCTTTAATTTCATTCAGTATACAGGCAACAATCTTTTTTTAACGGGAAAAGCCGGTACGGGGAAAACTACCTTTTTACGTAATTTAAAGACCCTTTCGCCTAAGCGGATGGTGGTAACGGCGCCTACAGGAGTCGCCGCTATCAATGCCGGCGGTGTAACCCTGCATTCTTTTTTTCAGTTGCCGTTCGGTCCGTACATACCGGGAGGTACGTCGGAAGAGCCGCAACAGCCGGCATTGAAAAGGCAGGTCAATAAGTTCAGCAAGGAGAAAATCAATATTCTCCGTAGCCTCGACTTATTAGTGATAGACGAGATAAGTATGGTGCGCGCCGATATACTGGATGCGGTAAGCGATGTGCTGCGCCGTTTCAAAGACAGGCACAAGCCTTTCGGCGGCGTGCAACTCCTCTTAATCGGCGACTTGCAGCAATTGGCGCCCGTAGTGAAAGACGACGAGTGGGAACTGCTTAAAGAGCATTATTCCTCGGTGTACTTTTTCGAGAGCAAGGCTTTGAAAGAAAGTACGTACCGTTGTATCGAGCTGACGCAGGTATACCGCCAGGCCGATGAGGCTTTTATTACCCTGCTGAACCGCATTCGCGAGAACAAGGTCGACGCCTCGGTACTGGCGTGCCTCAACGAGCGGTATCTTCCCGGGTTCCGGCCGGCGTCGGAAGACGGATATATCACACTTACCACCCATAATTACATAGCCCAGCAAATCAACAACTCCCGGCTGGCCGAGCTGGCCGGCCGCATCTATACTTTCCAGGCGAAAATCGAAGGCGAGTTCCCGGCTTTTTCGTTTCCTACCGACGAGCAACTGCAACTCAAAACCGGGGCGCAGGTGATGTTCGTTAAGAACGACTCGTCCGGGAATCACCGGTATTTCAACGGGAAAATCGGTATCGTTACCTTGCTCGACGTCGACCGTATCCGGGTGCGTTGCGCCGGCGAAACGGAAGAGATTATCGTAGAGCGCGAGGAATGGAAAAATGTGAAATACACCATCGATAAGGCCTCCCGGGAAATAACCGAAACCGTAGAAGGCACTTTTTCCCAGTATCCGCTTAAAACGGCCTGGGCCATCACGATTCATAAAAGCCAGGGACTGACGTTCGAGAAGGCGATTATCGACGCCTCGGCCGCTTTTTCGCACGGACAGGTGTACGTGGCGCTGAGCCGTTGTAAAACGCTCGAGGGAATCGTGCTCAGTTCGCCTATCCGGCTCAGCTCGGTGATAAAAGACGATATGGTGCAACTGTTCGCCGATTATGTGGAACAGCATCAGCCCGACGACAAGCAATTCCGCCAGGCCCGGAAACAATACTACGTGGCGCTCCTGGCCGATTTGTTCGATTACGACGGGATTTTACGGCACCTCGCCTATGTGTCGCGCCTTTATTACGAGCATCTGCATAAGTTGTATCCCGAACTGGCCGGTCGCTACGGCGAGGCTGTTCCGGTTTGCCGCGAGCATCTTTCGCAGGTGGGGATGCGTTTCCGCAATCAATTGCAACGGATGGCGGAGGAAAGTGCTGCCTGCGAGAGCGATAAGGCTATCCGGGAACGGGTGGTCAAGGGGGTTGCTTACTTCCGGGAAAAGATTACGGAAATCCTGTTGCCGCTCGTGGAAAGCGACGACCCGGAAATGGATAACAAGGAGGTGCGGAAAACAATGGAGAAAGCCTTGCAGGCGTTCCGCCGCGATGTGACGGTGAAAATGCAGTTGCTCGAGGTATGTGCCGACGGATTCGATATGAAAATGTATTTATCCGCACGTGCCCGGGCGTCCATCGAGCAACCGAAACAGAAAACGAAGAAAGAACCGCAGGAAAAGAAGGTGGAAGTGGCAGCCGATATATTGCATCCCGGGCTGTACGAGGCGTTGCGCCGTTGGCGGAACGAGCGGGCTTCGGAGGCAGGCTTGCCGCCGTATGTGATTTTGCAACAAAAAGCCTTGTTGGGAATCGCCAACACCTTGCCTTCGGGCAGCAAGGAATTGCTTGCTGTGCCGGGGGTAGGGAAGAAGGTAATTGAGAAGTACGGCGTACGGCTGCTCGAAATCGTCGACCGTTACCGTTTCGGCAAACAACCGGAATAGGGATGCCATGGCGGGGAAATAGGGTAACCTCGTTTCGGGCAGGCGGCCATACCGGCGGCCGTTCACTTGGTAAACGGGTTGTTTTTTTGCCATTTACACGGTTCTAACTGTAAAGAAATCTGAATGCTTTAATCTTACTGCGGTGCGGGCTGTTATAATAAGTGATGGACAGAACCCCGATTACGTATGAAACTGATTATCGTCTCGAACCGCCTGCCGGTAAAAGCCGTCCGGAAAGAGAACGGCTTTCGTTTTTCTTTATCTGAAGGCGGACTGGCTACCGGTTTGCATTCGCTGCGCCTTTCCGTGGAAAAGCACTGGATAGGCTGGCCGGGTACGTATGCCGCCGGCCGGCAGGAAACACAGGCTGTTACCGGTTACCTGGAGCAGCACTGCCTGCATCCGGTTTTTCTTACGCCCGAGCAAGTACAGGCTTATTACGAAGGCTACAGCAACGGTATCCTGTGGCCGCTGTGCCACTATTTTTATGCGTATGTACAGTATTTGCCCGAGTATTGGGAGGCCTACAAGCAAGTAAACGAGTTGTTTTGCCGGGAGACATGCCGGTACGTGGAGCCCGGCGACATCGTTTGGGTGCACGATTACCAGTTGATGCTGCTTCCGGGGATGCTCCGCAAAGCCTGTCCGGGCGTGCGTATCGGCTATTTCCATCACATTCCTTTCCCTTCGTACGAGTTGTTCCGCGTGCTGCCCGAGCGTGCGGAGTTGTTGAACGGTTTGCTGGGAGCCGACCAGGTGGGCTTCCATACCACCGACTACATGCGCCATTTCCTCAGCGCCCTGAGCCATGTGCTCCAACTCGATACCGACTACGGCGACGTACGCCTGAAAGACCGGATGGTGCATATCGACGCTTTTCCGATGGGCATCAACTTTACCAAGTACCACGAAGCGTCTGTTTCGCCGGTGGTGAAACGGAAAACGGAGCGGTTGGCGCGCCAGTTCGGGCACCGCAAACTGATTCTTTCGGTGGACCGGCTCGATTATAGCAAGGGAATCCTGCACCGCTTGCAGGGGTTCGACCTTTTCCTTGAAAAACACCCGGAGTACCGCGGAAAGGTTTCGCTCGCGATGATTGTGGTGCCTTCGCGGGATAAGGTGAAAGCGTACGCCAACCTGAAACGGTCCATTAATGAAACGGTGAGCGCCATCAACGGGAAGTATTCGGACATCGACTGGACGCCGGTGCATTATTTTTACCGAAGTTTTTCGTTCGACGAACTGATTGCGTTGTATTGCCTGGCGCATATCGCCTTGGTTACGCCCTTGCGCGACGGGATGAACCTGGTGGCCAAAGAGTACGTGGCGGCCAAGCGGAATACGCCCGGTGTATTGATTCTGAGCGAGATGGCCGGCGCTTCGAGTGAATTGAAAGAGGCGCTTGTAATTAATCCGAACAATGTGGGCGAGATAGAGCAGGCCGTTTACCGGGCGTTGGAGATGCCTTGCCACCAGCAGGAGGAACGGATGCGGCGGATGCAGCATCAACTTTCCGTGCATACGGTGAATAAATGGGCGGCCGATTTTGTGAAAGAGCTCACGGCTGTCGGCCGGCGGAACGAATCGTTGCAGAACAAACTGATACGGAAAGAAAATATGTCGCTTATCCGGCAGGCTTACCGGAAAAGCGGCCGGCGGTTGATTATCCTCGATTACGACGGTACGCTGGTTCCTTTCGCCGCTACGCCCGAGGAAGCGGTTCCTACCCGGGAGCTGTACGGCGTGTTGAAGCAATTGGTTTCCGATTCGCATAACTCGGTGGCCATCAGCAGCGGCCGCGACCGCGGCACGTTGGAGAAGTGGTTCGGCATGCTGCCGCTTTCGCTGGCTGCCGAACACGGGGCGTTTTATAAGGAGCGCGGCCGTTGGTACAGCCGGCTGCCCGAAACGGAATGGGACGACGAGATTATCCGGATTATCCAGCAGGTGATTGCCCGCACGCCGGGCTCGCGGATGGAAATCAAGCAAACGGCGCTGGTATGGCATTACCGCAATGTGGATTCGTGGCTGGCTTCGGTGCGGGTGGAGCAGTTGTTCGAAGCCTTGTCGGGGGTGTGCGCCCGGGAAAACTTGCAGGTAATGCGTGGAAATAAGATTGTGGAAATCAAGTCACCTGCCTATACCAAAGGTTCGGAAGCGAAGCGATTGCTTTCGCGCGACGATTTCGATTTTGTGTTGGCTGTGGGCGACGACGTAACCGACGAAGATATGTTCCGCGCCTTTCCTCCCGAAGCCATCAGCGTTAAAGTGGGAAGCATTTCCGACATCGCCCGCTTCACTTTGCAGGAGCAGGCCGAAACGCTGCCTTTCCTCGGCGAGCTGGTACAGGGGTAAACGCCGAATAGAAGATGCGATTGTGCCCCATATCGGGAAGATAGCCGGAAAATCCATCGGGATTCGGTAAATAGGAACTCTTTTCAGGCTTGCCCGGATAAAACCGGATGTATGCCATCCTTTTCATCCGTTCATCGTAATGAAAACTGTATCCTTAGCTTGCGGATACAGT
>JAJBTJ010000205.1 GCA_020860905.1 Parabacteroides sp.
CACTCAATGATTATACATATCCTTGTTATAGAAATCCAGGATTTTTATCAACATATCGTATGCCTGTTTGGCAGGCCCGTCCGGATTAAGCTCCATCGCCGCCAGGTAATTGTTCAGCGCTTGCTGCCAGTCGCTCTTTTTGCGGTAAGCGTTACCCCGCAGGTAAAAAGCCTCGTCTGCTTCGGGGTTTTCCCGCAGCAGTGCATCGAGCAGGGCAATCGCCTCGTCTGTTTTCCCGTCGTAAATCCAGCGCCGGGCCGTTTCCAATCGTTCCATTTTCATTTCCGTTTACTGTTGCGAACAAACAAAAAGCCCGGTACTCATTGCTGAGAACCGGACTTCCTTTTACCTGCTGCCTCACCAGGGCTCGAACCTAGACTCTTCAGAGCCAGAATCTGACGTGTTGCCAATTACACCATGAGGCAATTTTTCAATTTTCGCGCTAACGTTTCCGTTAACGGGTGCAAAGATATAAAAGATTTTTATCATACCAACATTTTGAGAAGAAAAAATCGAAATTCAACTATTTTCCGTCCTGCTTTGTTTTGATTGTAAGCCGAACCGACAGGATAAAATCGAAAACTTCGTGCTAAAAACAAATATAACGACTATATTTGCAACTTTGAAACATGGTATTATTCAAAGAAATTAAATGAATCAGACAGAAGGATTAGTACAGAAGATCATAGAAGGTCTTCAGGAGAAGAAAGGAAAAGATATCGTAACCGTCGATTTGTCCGATATACCCGGCGCTATATGCGATTACATCGTGATAGCCACCGGTAATACGCCTACCCAGGTGGCGGCGCTTGCCGATTCGGTTTGGGATTATGTAAACCGGGAACTCCGGGAAAAACCGTTGTCGATCGATGCCGGCCAGAAAGACGATTGGATCGGAATGGATTATGGCACGGTTATTGTGCATATTTTCGTGCCGGCACTGCGTACATTTTACAACATCGAAAACCTGTGGGCCGACGCCCCGGTAAATTCGGTTCCGGATTTGGACTGACAGTTCCGCATCGTGTAACATATCGAATCGACTATATGGAAAATAAGAACTTCTTAAATAAAGATAATAACAATAAAAACGGCAATAAGCCGAAGATGTTCCGTTTTAACCTTACCTGGATGTACGGCCTCATCTTCATCATGCTGGTTGCCTTGTACCTTACCAACGACTCGTCGGGTTCCAAGGAAATGGGCTGGACCGAGTTCCAGGGCCTGCTCCGGCAGAACGCCTTCAAGGAAATGGTGGTTTACAACAAAAAGAACCTGCTCGAGGCTACTGTTAAGCCCGATAAGCTGGGGCTGGTATTCAAGGCCGACAGCAGCAAAGTGAACGCCGCGCAGAAGGTGTTCGTCAAGATTCCCTCGGCCGACAAGTTTTCCGATTTCTACGACCAGGCCGTAAAAGACAACCACATCACCACCCAGGTGAGCTATGAAGAAGGTAAGGATGCCTTTTGGGACTTTTTCTTTTCCTTCGGGCCCCTTATCCTCCTGGTGCTTATCTGGATTTTCCTGATGAAACGGATGTCGGGCGGCGTAGGCGGGGGCGGAGCCGGCGTATTCAACGTAGGCAAGGCGAAAGCTCAGCTCTTCGATAAAGACAACGAGAAGAAGGTAACGTTCAAAGACGTGGCCGGCCTCTCCGAAGCCAAACAGGAGGTGGAAGAAATCGTGGCTTTCCTGAAAAATCCAGGCAAGTATACCGAACTGGGCGGTAAAATACCGAAAGGCGCCTTGTTGGTAGGCCCTCCGGGTACCGGTAAAACGTTGTTGGCCAAAGCTGTGGCCGGCGAGGCCGATGTGCCTTTCTTCTCCCTGTCGGGTTCCGATTTCGTGGAGATGTTCGTCGGGGTAGGGGCTTCGCGTGTACGCGACTTGTTCCGCCAGGCGAAAGAGAAGGCGCCGTGTATCGTGTTTATCGACGAAATCGACGCCGTGGGGCGGGCGCGCGGTAAAAATGTGAATATGAACAGCAACGACGAGCGTGAAAATACGCTTAACCAGTTGCTTACCGAAATGGACGGCTTCGGGTCGAACAGCGGCGTGATTATCCTCGCTGCCACGAACCGGGCCGATATACTGGACAAGGCGTTGCTGCGCGCCGGCCGTTTCGACCGGCAGATTCATGTGGAGCTGCCCGACCTGAACGAGCGGAAAGAGATATTCGGCGTGCACTTGCGCCCCATCAAGATAGACGACTCGGTCGACGCCGAGTTGCTGGCACGGCAAACTCCCGGTTTCTCGGGCGCCGACATTGCCAACGTTTGTAACGAGGCGGCGCTGATAGCGGCTCGCAACGGAAAGAAATTCGTGCAGAAAGACGACTTTATGAACGCTATCGACCGGATTGTGGGCGGCTTGGAGAAACGTACCAAAATCACTACGGCCGAGGAGCGGAAAAGCATTGCTACGCACGAGGCGGGGCATGCCACGTTGAGCTGGTTGCTCGAGCATGCCAACCCGCTGGTAAAGGTTACTATCGTGCCGCGCGGCAAGGCGCTGGGCGCTGCCTGGTACTTGCCGGAAGAACGGCAGATTACCACCCGCGAGCAGTTGCTCGACGAGATGTGCGCTACGCTGGGCGGACGTGCGGCCGAGGAGCTATTTTTAGGACGGGTATCTACGGGTGCTTCGAACGACCTCGAGCGGATTACCAAGCAGGCATATGCGATGGTGGTTTATTTCGGGATGAGCGGGAAGTTGCCTAACCTGAATTACTACGACTCTACCGGGCAGGACTGGGGTTTTACCAAGCCTTACAGCGAGGAAACGGCGCGGCTTATCGACCTGGAGGTGCAGAGCATCGTGAACGAGCAATACGAGCGGGCAAAAGATATTTTGCTGAAAAATGCCGAAGGTCATAACAAGCTGGCGCAGGTGTTGCTGGAAAGGGAGGTGATTTACAGCGAGGATGTAGAGGCCATTTTCGGCAAGCGGGCCTGGGTGTCGCGCTCGCAGGAGATACTCGGTTCGCAGGAGCAGAAAGTGCAGCCCGAACCGGCCGAGATGGCACCGGATAAACCGGAGCCTGCCGCCGACCCGGAAGCCAGATATAACCGCGACGAGAAGGGGAAAAAGGAGGAATCGCTCTGAACAAGCATAAAAAAGTTGAAGTAATAACTGCTTACTTCAACTTTTTTCTATTTCATGTACCCATGAAACGTACAAACATAACAAACTCGATATAGTTTTGAAAAATCTGATTACACGCGCCCTGACCGGAATCGTATTCGTGGCCGTACTGGCCGGCAGTATAGGGTTCCACCCGATAGCTTATCTTATTGTGTTCGGTGTTCTTCTTTTTTTGGCGTTACGCGAGTATTATGCTTTAACGGCCGGGTATACGGCCTTAGGAGCGGTTGAGCGCGGGTTGTACAGCCTGGGCGGTGTGTATCTGTTCGCCGCGGCATTTGGTTATACGGGAAATTATACGGATGCCCGTATCTTTTTGCCTTACCTGGTGTTTATCATGTATGTCGTTATCGCCCGGCTTTACCGGAAAACGCCCGACCCGATTGCGAACTGGGCTTATATCATCCTGGGGCAGGTAGTGCTGGCGGGTCCTTTCGCTTTGATGAATTTTATCGTTTTCGACCGGCATGTCGCTGGGGCGCCCTTGTATACTCCGTTGTTATTACTGGCTCTTTTCGTTTGCGTGTGGATGAACGACACGGGGGCTTTCCTGGTGGGTTCGTTGCTGGGCAAACGGAAGTTATTCGAGCGGATTTCGCCTAAGAAGTCGTGGGAAGGTTTTTACGGCGGGCTGGCGCTGGCGCTGGCGGTTTCGTCGGCTTTTCCGTGGTTTATGCCGGAAGTGGCATGGTATAAGTGGATGGGGCTGGCGGCTGTTACGGTGGTGTTCGGAACGTGGGGCGATTTGTCGGAGTCGCTGCTCAAGCGTACGTTGCACGTAAAAGATTCGGGGTGTTTGCTGCCGGGTCACGGGGGGATGCTCGACCGTTTCGACAGCGTGATGATGGCGGTTCCGGCGGCGCTGGTGTATATCGAGTGGGTAATACGAAACTGATTGGTTCCGGGCCGGAAGAAAAATCCTTTTCCTTTAAAAAAAAGGGGGCAGATGTTTTTTTAAATAAAAGAAAACTCTACTTTTGCACCAACTATTAGTTATCAATTTAAACGTTTAAAAAAATGGCTTACGTAATTAGCGAAGATTGTATTGCTTGCGGAACTTGCATCGACGAATGCCCGGTAGGCGCGATTTCAGAAGGGGATAAATACAGCATCGACCCTGAAATGTGTACCGAATGCGGAACATGTGCGGATGTTTGTCCTACCGAAGCAATTCATCCGGCGGTATAACGCATACCGAAAGAGTATAGGTAATACGCATTACCTGATAAAAATAACGAGTCGCTTTATTCTTTCCGAATAAGCGGCTCGTTACTTTTTTCTTGTTGTGCGAAGGTGCCTGGCAAGAATTTTCTTTGCGAAGAAGGGGGGGATGCAAACCTCTGCTTTGATTAGGCCGAGGTGCAGCCTGTTTTCTCTTTTTAAGAGAAAACTTTTCCTTTGCGGGGCGGTGTCGGCTGTTGCCACGACCAAGATTCTTTTTCGCTCGCCGCTGGGGCGTCTGCCGACGACGCCTACCGGCGGTCATCCTTTTTTCTCTTGACAGAAAAAAGGATGCAAAAAAGGTCAAGGGCTGACACCTCGCTCACTAAAAATGGCACTCCACTCACT
>JAJBTJ010000271.1 GCA_020860905.1 Parabacteroides sp.
CTACTTTTCTGCGGGATTTTCAAATAAGGCCCGAAAACCATTATAAAGTATCGAATATTTATATATATTTGCCTTTACACATTTATTAAGAGAGAGAAGTATGGCTATGAACGACACAGCAATCCATAAATCGACAGAAGACCAGCTGATTCAACAGGCTTTCGACGACCTGCTCAACGATTATCTTAATTCGAACCACCGCCGGAAAGTGGAGCTGATAACCAAGGCCTTCCACTTTGCCAACCAGGCGCATGCCGGCGCCAAACGCCGCTCGGGCGAACTGTATATCATGCACCCGTTGGCGGTGGCGCGCATCGTATGCCGGGAAATGGGGCTGGGCTCTACGTCGATTTGCTCCGCTTTGTTGCACGATGTCGTGGAAGATACCGAATATACGGTAGAAGATATTAACAATATGTTCGGCCCGAAAATCGCTCAAATCGTAGACGGGCTGACGAAAATATCGGGCGGCATATTCGGCGAGCAGGCTTCGGCGCAAGCGGAAAACTTCCGGAAATTGCTGCTTACCATGAGCGACGATATCCGCGTAATCCTGATTAAAATAGCCGACCGGTTGCATAATATGCGTACCTTGGGCTCGATGCTCCCGGCCAAGCAATTCAAAATAGCAGGCGAAACGCTTTACCTGTACGCGCCGATGGCGCACCGGTTGGGGCTGTTCTCTATCAAAACGGAATTGGAAGACCTGAGTTTCAAATACGAGCATCCGGAAGAATACGATTTTATCAAGCAGAAACTGAAATCGACCGAGAAAGACAGGCAGGCGTTGTACGACCATTTCGCCGCGCCGGTACTGGAAAAGCTGAATGCGATGGGGCTGACTTACGAAATGCGGGCTCGGGTAAAATCGGTGTATTCCATCTGGTGCAAGATGCAAAGCAAAGGGGTAACGTTCGAGGAAATATACGATTTGTTTGCCGTACGGATTATCTTCGACCCGCTTCCCGGCATCGACGAAAAAAACCTGTGCTGGGATATTTATTCGGCCATCACCGATATTTACCGGATACGCCCCGACCGGATACGCGACTGGGTAAGCCGCCCGAAAGCCAACGGCTACCAGGCGCTCCACCTTACCGTTATGGGGCCCGACGGGCAATGGATAGAAATACAAATCCGGAGCCGGAGGATGGACGAGATAGCGGAAAAAGGATTTGCCGCCCACTGGAAATACAAAGAAAATAACATCGAGGAGGACACGGAGCTCGACAAGTGGCTGCAAACCATTACCGAAATCCTGGAAAGCCCCGACCCGAACGCGCTGGATTTCCTGAATACTATCAAATTGAACCTGTTCTCGTCGGAAATATTCGTTTTTACCCCGAAAGGAGATATTAAAACGCTGCCGCAGGGAGCCACGGCGCTCGATTTCGCCTATGCGCTGCACACGTCGCTGGGAAACAGTTGTATCGGCGCGAAAGTGAATCACAAGTTGGTGCCGCTCAGCCATCCGCTCACCAGCGGCGACCAGGTGGAAATACTTACTTCGCGTTCGCAAACGCCTCAACCGGAATGGCTCAATTTCGTAACCACCGCCAAGGCCCGGACTAAAATCGACGCTGTATTGAAAAAATACCGCAAGGAGATGGCCAAACAGGGTGAAACCCGGGTGGTGGCATTACTGGAGCAATCGGAGGTGGATGCGGGTATCCCGAACCAAGATAAGCTGGCACTTTACTTCGGGTTCGCCAAGCGGGAAGAGTTTTTCTTTGCCGTAGGAAAAAACGAAATCGCACTGCCGGATAATGTAAAGAAAATCCTGAAGGAGAAAACCGACAATGTATTGTTCAAATATGTGAAACAGGCGTTGGGCGTGGGTAATAAAAATCCGAAGCCGGAAGAGAAAGCGGTTCCCATCGAAAAGCCGGTATTCGATAAAACCAAGCCGTATACGCTAAAAGAAGAAGCATTCGAACGGAACTACGTGATTGCCGAGTGTTGCAAACCCATTCCGGGCGACGATGCGTTCGGCTTTATCAACGACGACAACACGGTAATCGTGCACAAGCAGTCGTGCCCGATCGGGCTGCGGCTGAAAAGCAGTTTCGGCGAACGGATTCTCACCACCGAATGGTCGAGCCACAAAAACGCCTCGTTCGAAGCAACGCTCGAAATAAAAGGCATCGACTCCATCGGTATCCTGAACGAAATCACCCGGACGATTTCCGACGATTTTTCGGTGAATATCCAGCGGTTGCTTATCGAAGCCAAAGACGGTGTATTCGACGGGAAAATCAAGATGTATGTGCACGATGTGGAAGATATTCAGAAAATGTGCGTGGCGTTGTCGAAAATAAAAAATGTAAAAGCAGTGGGCCGCGTAGCCGACTGATACGCAACAGCAGCACATAAAAACGCATACGGAAAATACAACCGTACGTTGGTTTTAAATTCGTTTGCCGACGCCCTCGACTAATCTGTCAACGCTCTTGACAAACTTGCCGGGGGCGTCGTTTATTTTGCCGAGGGCGTCGGCAAACAAACAAAACACAGCAGCAAGTAACAAAGAAATTCCCGCCGGTTCGCACGTTTAACCTGCACCTTCGGGGAATAAAAAAAGCAACCGGTTCGTCGGGAACCGGTTGCTTTTGTATGTTTATTTACTGTCTATCCTTTATTTATCATCCCGGCTGCGCCGTTTGAATTACATGCTCTGGCTGACGATGCGCACCAGCTCGATTTCGAAAATTAGCGTGGAACATCCGGGAATGGTTACTTTCCCGCCGTTTTGGGTAGCAGTACCGTAGCCCAATGTCCAAGGGATATACACCAGCCATTTATCACCTACCTTCATATTCTGGAGGGCGATGCCCCAGCCTTCCACTACGTAATAGTTGGTGGGCGAATCGGGATTCAGCAACGGGAAGGTGTAAGTCAAATCGTCGTCTTCCTCCGGCGTATCGTATCCGGCAGTACTGTCGAATACGGTACCGTCTACGAGCCAGCCTTTATAACGCACCTCCACGGTAGAAGTAATCGCAGGATATACCAGGCCCGTACCTTGCTTCAACACTTTATAAAAAATAGAGTCGTGCCGGCTGGCATCCATAATGGGCGTAAAAGAAGCATCCTTCCGTATCTCTTCGATAACCGCTTCATTCCGCGCCTTCCACACCTCGTCGATTACCACGTCGTCATCGTCATCACCACAGGCAACCAGTGCGAGTGCGCTTACCATTAAAAAAAACAGATATTTCAATTTATTCATTCGCTTAACTTTTTAAACAGGGTTTTCATACTCACTTTTTCGGCGATAATCCCGTGGAGACCATCAATCGGCACACGTTCCTGCTGCATCGTATCGCGGAACCGGATCGTTACGCAGTTATCTTCGAGCGTTTGGTGGTCCACCGTGATGCAATACGGCGTACCGATGGCGTCTTGCCGGCGGTACCGTTTGCCGATAGAATCTTTTTCGTCGTACTGACACTTGAAATCGAACTTCAGCATATCCACGATTTCACGTGCTTTCTCGGGCAACCCGTCTTTCTTTACCAACGGCAAAACCGCCAGTTTAACAGGTGCCAGCGCCGCCGGTAACCGCAGCACTACGCGGGTTTCGCCGTTTTCGAGCGTTTCTTCATCGTACGAACCGGCCATAATGCTCAAGAATACGCGGTCTACGCCGATAGAAGTTTCGATTACGTACGGCGTATAGCTTTTGTTCAGTTCCGGATCGAAATACTGGATTTTCTTTCCCGAGAATTTCTCATGACTGCTCAGGTCGAAATCGGTACGCGAATGGATTCCTTCCACTTCCTTGAATCCGAACGGCATTTCAAATTCGATGTCGGTGGCGGCATTGGCGTAATGCGCCAGTTTCTCGTGGTCGTGATAGCGGTATTTGCGGTCGCCCAATCCCAGGGCCTTATGCCACTTCAACCGGGTTTCCTTCCATTTTTTAAACCATTCCAATTCTTCGCCCGGCCGAACGAAAAACTGCATTTCCATCTGTTCGAACTCGCGCATCCGGAAAATAAACTGCCGGGCTACGATTTCGTTCCGGAACGCTTTCCCGATTTGGGCGATACCGAAAGGAATTTTCATGCGTCCCGTTTTTTGTACGTTCAGGAAATTCACAAAAATACCTTGTGCGGTTTCCGGACGCAGGTACACCTTCATCGCCCCGTCGGACGTAGAGCCCATCTCGGTGGAAAACATCAGGTTGAACTGGCGCACTTCCGTCCAGTTCCGGGTTCCTGACACAGGACAAACGATTTCACAATCCAGAATCAGTTGGCGCAACGCGTCGAAATCCGATGCGTTCATCGCTGCGCTGTAACGCTCGTGCACTTCGTTCCATTTCGCCTGGTGTTCCAGCACGCGGGTATTCGTGGCCCGGAACTGGGCTTCGTCGAATGCGTCGCCGAAACGCTTGGCGGCTTTTTCCACCTCTTTGTTTATCTTTTCTTCTATCTTGCCCAAATGCTCTTCAATCAGCACATCAGCCCGGTAGCGTTTCTTAGAATCTTTGTTGTCGATTAACGGGTCGTTAAAAGCATCCACATGGCCGGAAACTTTCCAGATGGTAGGATGCATAAAGATTGCGGAATCCAACCCTACCACGTTTTCGTTCAGCAGCACCATGCTGTCCCACCAGTATTTCTTGATATTGTTCTTCAATTCCACGCCGTACTGGCCGTAATCGTAAACGGCACCCAAGCCGTCGTATATTTCCGAC
>JAJBTJ010000022.1 GCA_020860905.1 Parabacteroides sp.
CGCTAAAAGCCCCGAACTCGCTTACGTGCGTAAGCTCAAACAGCGTGGCTTTTTTCACGCTCACTCTCGGCCGGTCTGCTTAACGCTCATCGCCCGAGGCCCGGGGGGCCATACGATGTGGCCAGTGCTTTTCGGAGATGAGTAGGAAGAAAGAAGATTGTAATCGAACGGATTCTCGTTCTTTTGTGCAGCCTTTCATGCTACTGTTTTACTGTCTAAACTCAATTTTGGTCATGTGCTTTACCCCGATTGATAAAAACGGAAACGGTTTTTCCGACAGCGAAGCAAAGCCGGATAACTGCCCGAAACGGTTTTCCGGCCTTATACGCCCCTTGTTCTCGCTTTATGCCGCGACTGTTCCGTTTTCTACGGGGAAAAAATGGATTTTTATGCAGGGAAAAATATCGATTGACCCGGGTGTTCCACTCGTCCGACCTGGGTCAGACGAGTGAACCACCTGGGTCGGACGGGTGGTCTGCCCGGGTCGGACGATATTTTCTATACGATAAAAGGATTTTTTATCGGGCAATAAAATGAAAAAAATAGGGCGCCCAGGCAAAAAATACGCCTATCGCAGAAAAACCGCTTTCCGTACCCGGTTTGCAACCCGGTTGCATAAAAAATGGCGTACCTTTGCTCTATACGGGTAAACCCGGCGGCAGCTGCCGTAAATTTCCGGGGTTACACGGCTATTTTCCGGTAAAAGCTGCCGGTTATTCATGTTTAAAAACAACCAGCCATGTCGGGTAAACAGAGCGAAGAAAAACTGATACATAAAGGAATACGGCCCACGGCCGCCCGAATCCTCATTTTACAGAAACTCTCGGAGCTTACCTCTCCCGTTTCTTTATTCCAGCTCGAAGCCGAGTTGGTTACCCTGGATAAATCGACGATTTCGCGCTCGCTGGCCGTGTTGCTCGAACACCACGCCATCCATGCGTTCGAAGACGGCAGCGGGTCGATGAAATACGAAATCTGCAAAAGCGAGTCGGACGAATGCCCCATCGCGAACCGGCATATCCATTTTTACTGCGAATCGTGCCACAAAACCGAATGCATCGAAACGATTAAAATCCCGGTAATCCGGTTGCCGGAAGGATACCGAATGAATGCCGTCAATTACATCGTAAAAGGCATCTGTCCGGCATGCAACAAGCACCGCACCGAATAAAAGCGTCCCGGAGCGCCTTCTTTCCGTTACTCATTCCCGGCAACCCGGCCGGCCGGGTTATTTGCAACCGGGTTGCGCAAACGCTGCCGTATCTTTGCCACATCGAACCGAAGAGAGGCCGCAGCAGGGGCAGACGCCTCCCGGCCGCCCCGCTCTTCGAACAAAAAAGAAAAAACAATCAATCGTTACAACTATGGAAAGAACTTACCGGCATAACGCCCCTGTACACGCCGTTCCGGCCGTCAGCTCCGAATGCAACCACGGCTGCGGCTGCTGCGAACACTCTCCGGCGCACCGCCATTCGAAAAACTACCGGCCGGCCGTTTCGCTCGCCTTGCTTGCCGGCGGCCTCCTGTTGTCGTATGCGGGAACCGCCTGGTTTGCCTTCCCCGGCGTGCCGTTCGTTTGGTACCTGGCCGCTTTTTTACCGGTGGGCATCCCGGTAATACGCCAGGCGCTCCAGGCCATTGCGAAGAAAGACGTATTTAACGAATTCACCCTGATGTCGGTTGCCTCGGCGGGGGCGTTTTGCATCGGCGAATATCCCGAAGCGGTGGCGGTGATGCTTTTTTATACGGTAGGCGAATTATTACAGCACCGGGCCGTAGAGCGGGCTTCGCGTAACATCGGCAACCTGCTGGACGTACGGCCGGAGCGTACCTGCGTACTGCGCGGCGGCGCGTATGTATCCGTATCTCCGCAGGAAGTACATCCGGGGGAACGGATAGAAATAAAACCGGGCGGCCGCGTGCCGCTCGACGGAATTTTGCTGGAAAAACAAGCCGCGTTCGACACCTCGGCACTCACGGGCGAAAGCATGCCCCGTACGATAAGCCGCAACGAAGAAGTGCTCGCCGGTATGCTGGTATGCGACCGACCGGTGCAGGTAGAGGTGAGCCGCCCGTACGGGCAAAGCGCCCTGGCGCGCATCCTGGCGTTGGTAAAAGAGGCGGCGTCGCGCAAGGCGCCGGCCGAATTGTTTATCAGGCGCTTCGCCCGGATTTATACGCCGGTGGTTATCTTGCTGGCTGTGCTTATCGTATGCCTGCCGGCCGTAGCCGCCTTTTTCATGCCTTCTTTCCATTATGTTTTCAGCGACTGGCTGTACCGGGGGCTGGTTTTCCTGGTTATTTCCTGTCCGTGCGCGCTGGTAATCAGCATTCCGCTGGGTTATTTCGGCGGCATCGGCGCGGCTTCGCGGGCCGGCATCCTGTTTAAAGGGGGTAATTACCTGGATGCGATTACCCGGGTCGATGCGGTGGCTTTCGATAAAACGGGCACGCTTACTACCGGACGTTTCGAGGTAACGCACTGCGAACCCGCAGGAATCCCGGCCGCCGGGTTACTGGCCGTATTGCTTTCCGTGGAACAGAAAAGCACGCACCCGGTAGCGCAGGCGGTGGTGCGGTACGCCCGGAAAGAAAAGGCGGTCGCTGCGGAGGTATCAGCAGTGCAAGAACTGGCCGGGCACGGAGTCGAAGCGGTAATGAACGGGAAACGAATCGTGGCCGGCAACCTGCGTTTGCTGGCGGAACGCGGTATCGCCGTCCCGGCCGGAACGGAACATACTACGGCTACCGTAGTGGCCTGTGCCGTCGACGGGAAGTATGCCGGCCGCTTGCTTTTGTCGGATACCGTGAAAGAAGATGCGGCACCGGCAATCGAACGGTTGAAGAAACTGGGCGTAAACGATATACGCCTGTTATCGGGCGATAAGGAGGAAATCGTAAAAAAACTGGCCGGAAAGTTAGGTATCGCTACGGCCTACGGCAATTTGCTTCCGGAAGACAAGGCGCAACGGGTGGAAGAAATGAAAGCCGGCCCGGCCCGGACGGTGGCTTTCGTGGGCGACGGGATGAACGATGCGCCGGTACTGGCGCTGAGCGATGTAGGGATTGCTATGGGCGGACTGGGTTCGGAGGCGGCTATCGAAAGCGCAGACGTGGTGATTCAGACCGACCAGCCCTCGAAAGTGGCCGAAGCGATTGCCATCGGCCGCGCTACCCGCCGGATTGTTCATCAGAATATAGCGGGCGCTATCGGGATGAAAGCGGTTATCTTGCTGGCCGGAGCGTTGGGATACGCTTCGCTTTGGGGAGCGGTATTCGCCGATGTGGGGGTGGCTTTGCTGGCGGTGCTGAATGCGATACGCATTTTATATAAGAAATTTTAAACGGGGTACGGCGCCCGCAGGTGTATACTCATCGCCCCGCGTTCCGAATTTAACAGGCTCATAGGAAAAGAAAAAAATAATTTCTATATTTGTATATCCGAAAACGAAGATACGGGCCGCCCGGGAATAACCCGGCATGTGTGCCTCCTACCAGGTAGTCCGGTCTTGGCAACGGCTATATAAAACCGGCTGTAATGAAAGCAGAAAACGACTTTCCGAAAATAGATATTTCCGACGATTTTATCATCGGTACCGACATCAACATCGAGATACTGAACTTATACCGGAATTATCCGTGCCGCCTCAAGGCGGAAATTTTCGTTTTTTGCCTCGAGGGATATATCGAAGCATCGATCAACCTGAACGATTACCAAATCAAAACCAACGATTTCGTTACCCTGTTACCGGGAAGTATCATCCAGATAAAAAAGGTGGAAGGCAACTTGCGGTTGTTTATCATCGCGTACTCGTCGGAATTTATCGGCCATTTCAATATGATCGAATCCACGCGCGATATTATCCAGATTATCCGCGAAAACCCGGTGTTGCCGCTTCCGGAAAAGATGGTAGAGCTGTTCCAGGATTACTTTACGCTGATTAACAAAGTGTACCAACAGAACCTGTTGCCGAAAATTCTGGTATTCTATAAAAATATCCTGCATACCATTTTTTACGCTATCGGCGAAATATATAAACGCCGGCCGTGGAAAACCGCAACGCTCACCCGGGGCGAGGAAATATGCAAGAAGCTGGAATTGCTGATTATGGAGTCGTACACGAAAGAGCGGAATGTCGCGTTTTACGCTGCCAAGTTGGGCATCACGCCGCAACACCTGAGCAACACCGTAAAGCAGACTTCCGGAAAGAATGTATCGGAAATCATTACCCGTTACGTAATTACGGATGCGAAAGCGCAGCTCAAATCCACCGACCTGTCGATTCAGGAAATAGCCTATTCGCTCAATTTCCCCAACGCCTCCTTCTTCAGCAAATACTTCAAGCGCGAAACCGGCCTCACGCCCCTCCAGTACCGCAACAGCAAATAACCCGCAAAAACTTTTTCTTTCCTGTTATTTCGTTCCACAAAAAGAAATAACAACTGCCGGTAGACACCTTTCAATGCCTCCAACAGCATGGAGCGCAACCAACCCTTTCCAAACGATGTAAACAACGTAGCCAGAACAAACGTAAAGAAAAAATCCATTCGTTTACAACCTCCGTCTACCCAGCCCCGAAAAACACCGGCCACTTCGTATGGCCCTTCGGGCCTCGGGCGATGAGCGTAAAGCAGACCGGCCGAAAGAGAGCGTTAAAAAAGCCACGCTGTTTGAGC
>JAJBTJ010000024.1 GCA_020860905.1 Parabacteroides sp.
GAGAAAAGAAATGAAAACCCACCGTGGTAACGGTCGTTCCCGGCTCCCCGGAGAAGAGCTACCTTCCTGTTTTACTTTGATGTCAAGATAAAAGAAATGACCGCCGGTAGGCGCCGTCGGCAGACGCCTCGCGGCGAGCGAAAAAGCATCCTCACCGTGGCAACAGCCTAAACCACCCCGGAAGCCAGAAAACCAAGTTTTCTTCAAAAGTTCTTTTTAAAAAGAACCCCACCCCCTTTATTTCCGGAAAGGCGCCTTCACCACCACCGCCTTCAAGCTCCGGTTCCGTACCCGGATATAAACCTCCGTACCCGGACGAGCAAACGCAGCAGCCACATACCCCAGACCGATACCCTTCTTCATCAGAGGCGACATTGTACCCGAAGTAACCGTACCGATAACATTACCCTCCGCATCCACTATCTCGTATCCGTGCCGCGGAACCCCTTTATCGATTAACTCGAAAGCACACAACTTCCGGCTCACGCCCTCCGCCTTCTGTTTCTCCAGAATAGCCCGCGCCGTAAAATCCTTACCGTCGGCAAACTTGGTAATCCAGCCCAAGCCCGCCTCGATAGGCGAAGTAGTATCATCGAGGTCGTTACCATACAAACAGAAACCCATTTCGAGCCGGAGCGTATCACGCGCACCCAACCCGACAGGCTTGATACCCTCCGGAGCGCCCGCCGCGAAGATAGCCTCCCATATCTTCCGGCCGTCCTCCGGATAAAAATAAAGTTCGAAACCACCCGCGCCCGTATAACCCGTATTCGAGATAATCACCCGGTCGCATCCGGCAAACTCGCCCGTAGTAAACGAATAATACGGAATAGCCGACAAATCCACCGGCGTAAGCCGTTGTAATATCTCCGTTGCTTTCGGACCTTGAATAGCCAGTTGCGCCATATTATCGGAAGCATTCTCCAGCTCCGCGCCCACCGAGTTGTGGCTTACACACCAATTCCAGTCTTTCTCGATATTCGCAGCATTCACCACCAACATATACTTTTCCGGCTCATAATAATACACCAGCAAATCGTCTACGATACCGCCCTCCTCATTCGGAAAACACGTATACTGCGCCTTGCCCGGCGTCAGCTTGGAAGCATCGTTCGAAGTTACCTGCTGGATAAAAGCGAGAGCATTCGGGCCCTTCACCCAGAACTCGCCCATGTGCGAAACATCGAACACGCCCGCCCCGTTGCACACAGTGAGATGCTCGTCGATGATTCCGGAATATTCTATCGGCATGTTATAGCCGGCAAACTCGTGCATTTTAGCACCCAATCCGATATGTATATCGGTAAAAGGAGTTGTTTTCATGTGATATAAATAGATTTTTAGTTTGAATATCAGTTCCGCGCCGCTTACTTAGCCGGGGCCGCCGCAACTAATTCCGCTATCTTGACAATCGTTTGCGTACACTTCTCGAGCGAAGGCACAGGCAGAAACTCGAACCGTCCGTGAAAATTATGGCCGCCAGCAAAAATATTCGGGCACGGCAGCCCCATAAACGACAAACGCGCCCCGTCCGTACCGCCGCGGATAGGCTTTACCAGCGGCGTAACCCCCACTTGCGTCATCGCCCGGAAAGCATAGTCGATGATGAACTTCTTAGGCTCCACCACCTCCCGCATATTGTAATACTGGTCGCGTATTTCCAGGGAAGCGCTGCCCGGATGCATCTCGTTCATCCGGTTAACGAACCACTGGAGCGACTTTTTCTTCTCTTCGAACAGCGAATGCTCGTGGTCGCGGATGATATACGACAACGTAGCCTCCTCCACCGTACCGCACATGTGAGTAAGGTGGAAAAAACCCTCGTAGCCCGCCGTGTGCTCGGGACGCTGCGCCACAGGCAACCACGAGGCAAACTCCATAGCCAGGTACGAAGCATTCACCATTTTATCTTTCGCATACCCCGGATGCACGTTCAACCCCTTGAACGTGACTTTAGCCGACGCCGCATTAAAGTTTTCGTACTCCAGCTCCCCTATCTGGCCGCCGTCTACGGTGTACGCCCATTGGCAACCGAACTTCTCCACATCGAACCGGTCGGCGCCCGCACCGATTTCCTCGTCGGGCGTAAACCCGATGCGTATCTTTCCATGCGCAGTTTCCGGATGCTCCTTCAGGTAAGCCACAGCCGAAATAATGGCCGCCACGCCCGCCTTATCGTCGGCACCCAGCAACGTACGCCCGTCGGTAACGATAATCTCCTGCCCTACATACTCCTTCAACTCGGGGAATTGCCGCGGCGAAAGCACCGTACCGTCCTGCTCGTTCAATAAAATATCCCCTCCTTCGTATTTCACGATACGCGGGCGGATATCCGCGCCGGAAGCATCCGGGCTGGTATCGAGATGGGCGATAAAACCGATTACCGACACCTCCTCGTATCCCGGAGTAGCCGGCAGCGTAGCCATCAGGTAACCGTTCCCGTCGAGGCTTACCTCGTCGAGGCCGAGCACTTCCAATTCGTTTGCCAACTCGCGGGCCAACACCAGCTGTCCGGGCGTACTCGGGGTGGTACCCGCCGTTTCGCTCGATTGCGTATCGAACGAAATATACTTCAGAAACCTTTCTGTGGGATTCATATCTTTATACATTAAAAATAACTCGAGGCATCGTAGCAATGCGTACAAACGCATTCTTTAGGTAACCCGATAGAAGCGATTAAGTTTTCCAGCGTATTGAATTTTAACGTCGTTATATTCAACTGCTTCCGTATACGCTCTACCAGCATCTCGTATTCGGGCGTGCCGGTAGTGGCATACAAGTGGAGTTTCGACGTATCGTCGCCCTCTATTTCACGGATAATGCGGCGCGCTATCAGCTCGAACACCGACTTGGAAGCCGAAAAACCTACGAACGGGCAGGCATGCAGGATGGGCGGACAGCCGATACGCATGTGTACCTCCTTCGCACCATAGCCGTACAGGATGTTTACGTTGTCGCGGAGCTGGGTTCCGCGTACAATCGAGTCGTCGCAGAATACTACCCGCTTGTTACGCAGCAACTGGCGGTTCGGAATCAGTTTCATCTTCGCCACCAAATCGCGCACCGCCTGGTTGGCAGGCGTAAAGCTCCGGGGCCAGGTAGGCGTATATTTTACAATGGCGCGGCGGTAAGGAATCCCTTTTCCCTCGGCATACCCCAACGCCATGCCGATACCCGAATCGGGTATTCCCGATACGTAATCGGCCTCGATGTCGTCGGTTTTGGCCATCGCCATGCCGCTGGCATAGCGGGCGGCATCCACATTCACCCCTTCGTATTCGGAAACCGGGTACCCGTAATACACCCACAGGAACGAGCAAATCTGCATCTTCTTGTTCGGAGCGCGCAATTGCTCCATCCTGTCGGCGGTAACGCGCACGATTTCGCCCGGCCCCACGTTATACTCCAGTTCGTATCCCAGATTGGGGAAGCTGCACGGCTCGCTCGAAACCGCATACGCCCCTTCTTTCTTCCCTATCATCACCAGTGTGCGGCCGTATTTGTCGCGGGCGGCCAGAATGCCGTTTTCGGTAAGAATCAGCATGGAGCACGAGCCTTTTATTTTATCGAACACATGCTCTATACCTTCGACGAACGTTTTGCCTTCCGAAATAAGCAACGCAATCAGCTCCGTAGGATTGATTTGCCCGGAATTCAATTCGGAAAAATGGCGGCCGTTATCCAGCAATTCTTTTTCCAGTTCGGAAAGGTTGTTCACCCGGGCCACCGTTACCAACGCGTACTTTCCCAGGTGGGAACTCACGAAAATAGGCTGCGGGTCGGTATCGCTGATAACTCCGATACCCGAATTGCCCTCGAACTTAGACAATTCCGGCTCGAACCGGGTGCGGAAATAAGAATTTTCAAGATTGTGGATAGAGCGTTTGAATACGCCTTCGTGGAGGGTTACCATTCCTCCCCGGCGGGTACCGAGGTGGGAATTGTAGTCGGTGCCGTAAAATAAGTCGGTAGCACAGGCTGATTTAGAAATAGTTCCGAAAAAACCACCCATTGTATTTTATTGTTTATGGTTTAAAATTAGGAGACAAAGGTAATAAAATTCACTATCCGGCTGCCAAACGGCAGCCATAATAAAGATAAAAAAGACGCAGCCCGCGAGGTAACATTTTTTAACCCACCAGTAAGTAATAAGATTTCCAACAGATTAGAACCTTCCGGATGAAATAAAGAGCCGGAGAGGCGACGGAATAGTTGCGATTTAAAGAAAAATACCTACTTTTGCACCCGGGTAAGTCCTACACGGCATGCTCCCTCGGAATTCCCCCAGGGCTTGACCGCAGCAAGGGTACTTGGTTGTAGCGGCGCGATGTAGTAAGCTTACCCACCTGCCTCTTTAGCTCAGTTGGCCAGAGCACGTGATTTGTAATCTCGGGGTCGTTGGTTCGAATCCGACAAGAGGCTCGAAAAAGGAAATTTCCGTAGGAATACAGGGAGTTTCCTTTTTTTATTTCCTTGTTTATACTCCAAAAGTACATGACAAAAATTATTTTTAGACAGAACAACAGAAGAGCAAAAGAAAGAGAACCCGTTCGCTTACCAGCCTCTTCCTACTCAGCCTTGAAAAACACCGGCCCCTTCGTATGGCCCCTCGGGCCTCAGATACTATCTTAAAAA
>JAJBTJ010000298.1 GCA_020860905.1 Parabacteroides sp.
AGGGCGGGATGTAGCGAAGCGGACGTAGCCCTTGACCTTTTTTGCTTCGTTTTTTACATAAATCCCTCACGCTCGGCATTATCCAAACAAGTTTGGCTACTGCCTCTCTTACTCGGGATTTTGGGTCAAGCCAAAAAATGAAGACCGCCGGTAGGCGCCGTCGGCAGACGCCCCGCGGCGAGCGAAAAAGCATTTTCGTCGTGGCAACAGCCAAACCGCCCAGTTTCTAATAAAGAGTTCTTTTTAAAAGAACTGACCCCTTTGACTCTCGCGGCGAGCGAAAAACACCCACCCTTCACAAAAAATCCCCCATTCCTTCAACGGATTCTTTTTACAAAGAATCCTTCCCCTCTGGGAACGCCTTTCCCTCCCGGATAATCTCCACCGCTTTTTTCACCGTCGGGTCGTTTTCGAACAAGACCGGATACGAACCCTCGTTATCGAAAATATAATTGATAATCAGCGAATACAACTGCGTTTCCAGCAACTCCTTCGATACGTTGATTAACGTAGGCCGTTTCTTTATCCCCTTAGCCGCTGCGAAATTAGTGAAATCGTTCAGGATAGGTTGCGTTTTCAGGTAAGCATACAACGATTGGTAATCCTTAAAACCGTTCAGCTTCTTCCGGTTATCGTCAACATACTTGAAAGCATACTGATGCAGCAACCCGTTGTAATACACATTACTGTAATACGAAGTATACCCCGTAGTATCGCGCGGGATGAAAATATCCGGCATAATGCCGCCTCCCCCGTACACCGTACGTCCCTGTACGGTATGATATTCGAGCGACTTATCTATCTTGATACTGTCGGCCGAGTCCATTTCACCGTGCATCAGCCTGTTCAGGAAATCCTGGTCGTACTCGTCCGACTTGCCCAACTCGTACTTCTTCTGGATACTCCTGCCCGAAGGCGTGTAATACCGCGCAATCGTAAGATGAATCGACGAGCCGTCGGTGAGCTTGATAGGCGCCTGTACCAACCCTTTGCCGAAAGTGCGGCGGCCGATAATCAGCCCCCGGTCGTTATCCTGCATCGCCCCTGCGAAAATTTCGCTTGCCGAGGCGCTCGAGTCGTCGGTAAGAACCACCAGCGGCGCATCCTGGCACGTACCCGTACCGTTAGCAAACACATCGTTCCGCGGAAACGCCTTCCCTTCGGTGTACACGATGAGCCTACCCTCCGGCAAAAACTCGTTCGCTATCTGGATAGCTGCTTCCATGTATCCCCCCAAGTTGCCGCGCAAGTCGATGATATAAGCATTCACCCCCTTCTCTTTCAACTTAGCGATAGCCGTAAGGAAATCGTTATACATAGGACGCGTAAACTCCTTTACCTTGATAAGCCCGATGCCCTTTTCCACCTCGTAAGCCACCTCGATGGGGCTTACCGGAATATCGTCGCGCGTTACGTCGAAATAAACCAGCTCCGGCTCGCCGATACGCTGGATACCCAGCTTCACCGTACTGTTCTTGGCGCCCCGCAGCAGCTTCATGATTTCGTCTTGCCGGTCTTTCCCCACATACACTGAGTCGTTAATCGACACCACACGGTCGCCCGGAAGTATCCCCGCCTTTTCCGACGGTCCGCCCGGAGTGACGTTAATCACCACCACCGTGTCGGTAAGCATGTTGAACATGATTCCGATGCCGCTGAACGACCCTTCCATCCGTTCGTTCTCCGCCTTGGCGTATTCGGCCGGGATATACGTGGTGTGCGGGTCGAGCTCGCCGAATATCTTCGGGATGGTACCCTCCACTAAATTCTTCATGTTTACCGTATCCACATACTGCTCGTCGATAATATCCAGTATCGCGTTGATTTTGTTTCCGCCCGCGTATTTCCCGGATTTTCCCGTTGCCAGGTTTTTGTAATGGCTTCCGGCCAATATGCCCAGCGCAATGCTCAGGCAGATAATCAGCGGCAACCATACGACCAGTTTTTTATTGTTCATAAAGCCTATTACTGTATTAATTGTTTATTTCGATGAAGTCGACCTGTACGCCGGCCCTTTTCAGCAGCAGGCATCCGTCTTCCACCCGGTACTTCTCGGAGTATACCACCCGTTTGATGCCCGACTGGATAATCAGCTTGGCGCACTCGATGCAAGGCGACGACGTAACGTAAATCGTCGCCCCCGCACTGCTGTTCGACGAGGCCGCCACCTTCGTGATGGCGTTCGCTTCGGCGTGCAGCACATACGGCTTGGTAACGTTGTTCTCGTCTTCGCACACATTTTCGAATCCCGAGGGAGTACCGTTGTATCCGTCGGAAATAATCATCTTGTTTTTTACGATTAACGCCCCCACTTTGCGCCGGTTGCAATAGGAATTTTCCGCCCAGATAGCCGCCATGCGCAGGTAACGTTTGTCCAGTTCCAGTTGTTTGTCTGTTTTTTCGCTCATACCTCTCCTGATTGCGCCCGCAAATATATACAGAATAATGTATAATCCGGCTAAGAATGAAGAAGAAACACGACAGAAACGGCTTCTTTTTTATACCGGGCGGAAAAAGGTACCGATTCTTATTTCCGGATACCGTTGCGGCGTAAAAGCGCGTCGACGGAAGGCTCCTGTCCGCGGAAACGCACGTACAGCGTCATCGGGTCTTCGGTACCCCCCTTCGAAAGCACGTTGTCGCGGAAAGAGCGGGCTGTTTCGCGGTCGAAGATTCCCCGCTCCTTGAACAACGAAAATGCGTCGGCGTCGAGCACTTCGGCCCATTTATACCCGTAATATCCGGCAGCATATCCGCCCGCAAAGATGTGGCTGAAGCTGCTGCTCATCAACGAGCCTTCCACGGCCGGCAACACCTGGGCGGCGCTCCAGGCTGCTTTCTCGAACCGGGCGGCATCGCCTTCGAACGGAGCCGTAAGCGTATGCCAGGCCATATCCAGGAAGCCGAAGCTCAACTGGCGCAGGCACAGGTAGCCCGCGTTGAAGTTGGCGGCGTCGATAAGTTTGCGCACCATTTCGTCGGGTATCTTCTCGCCTGTCTGGTAATGGACGGCGATTTGGTCGAGAAACGCTTTTTCGGTAAGCCAGTTTTCCATCAGTTGCGACGGGAGTTCCACGAAATCGCGGTACACGTTCGTACCCGAAAGGCTCTCGTAGGTGCCGTCGGCCAGCATTCCGTGGATGGCATGCCCGAACTCGTGCAGGAACGTTTCCACCTCGTTGAACGTAAGCAGCGACGGCTCCGTTTCGGTAGGCTTCGTAAAGTTCATCACGATAACGATGTGCGGCCGGCTGTCGGTTCCGTTTACCTTGTATTGCCCTTTCATATCGTTCATCCAGGCGCCCGACTGTTTGCCTTCGCGCGGGTGGAAATCGGTGTACAGCACGGCCAGGAACCGTCCGTCGGCGTCGAACACCTCGTACGGCGTTACGTCGGGATGATACACGGGGATAGTTTTGTTTTCGCGGAACGTGATGCCGTACAGTTGCGTGGCGAGCCCGAAAACGCTTTTTTGCACCTGGCTTAATTCGAAGTAAGGCCGCGTCATCTCGTCGTTGATGCCGAACGTAAGGTCTTTCAGCTTCTCGGAGTAATAGCTCCAGTCCCAAGGCATTACCGTAACGGCTTTCTTTTCGTAGTCCGTAGCGAATTCCTGCACCCGGTTGTACTCGTCCAGCGCGGCCGGCCGGTACGCTTCGAGCAGCTCGTTAAGCAGCTTGTACACGTTGGCCGGCGTTTTGGCCATCCGGCGGTGCAGCGCATAATCGGCGTACGTTTCGTACCCTAACAGGTTGGCGATGGCCAGGCGCGTGGCTACGATTTGCCGGATATTTTCTTTGTTATCGTACTGGTCGTTCTTGTTGCCCACGGCCTGGTAAGCCAGGTACAGTTTTTTGCGGAGCTCGCGGTCGGAAGCGTATTGCATGAACGGTACGTAGCTGGGGGCGCTCAGGTCGAACAGCCAGCCCGTTTTTCCTTTTTCTTTCGCGCGCAGGGCGGCGGCTTCGCGGATGCTGGCGGGCAGCCCGTCGAGTCGGGCTTCGTCGGTAAGGAGCATCTCGAAGCTGTTTTTGTCTTTCAGCACGTTCTGGTCGAAAGTAAGCGTGAGGCGCGCTTCCTCGGCGGTGAGGCGGCGGAATTTTTCTTTGTCGTCCGTGCTCAGGTTCGCTCCGTTCTCGGCGAACGACTCGTAAGTTTCCTGCAACAGCTTCGCGTCTTCGGTGCCGAGGCCGAGGCGGTCTTTTTGCTCGTACACGGCTTTGATGCGGGCGAAGAGCGGTTCGTTCAGCAGCAGGTCGTTCGCGCTTTCGGTGAGCTTGGGCGAAACGCGTTGCGAGATTTCCATCATCTCGTCGTTGCTTTCGGCGCTGAGCAGGTTGAAGAAGGCCGACGATACCCGGTCGAGTAGGGCGCCGCTCCGTTCGAGTGCGACGATGGTGTTTTCGAATGTGGGCGGCTCGGGGTTCGAGGCGATGCGGTCGATTTCGGCTTTCCGCTGCCGGATGCCTTCGTCGAAGGCCGGTTCGTAATGCTCCGTTTTGATTTTATCGAACGGAATGGTTCCGTGCGGAGTGTCGTATTTCCCGAAGAAGGGATTGGTATTGGCTTGTGTCATTGTATATATG
>JAJBTJ010000165.1 GCA_020860905.1 Parabacteroides sp.
CTTTCAAGAGAAAGAAATGAAAACCCACCGTGGTAACGGTCGTTCCCGGCTCCCCCCGGAGAAGAGCCACCCTACTGTTTTTTAGCAATAAAATATTTTTTTGTCATGTACTTTGATGTTGCGCCAAAAAGGCGGTTAACGCTTCCCGGTGCGCTTTCCGTTGCGCCTTATCGGAAATATAGCCGTTATTTTTTGCCAGCATCATGCCTATGGCATGTAAACGGCCGGGAGCAGCATCTGCCAGCGTTTCTTCGTCTAACGGCGGCAACGGCGAAGTACGTAATACCCGGATTACCGGTAGCAGGATGTAAACGGTTACGAGGAACCCGATAAAGGCATAAAAAGCGTATTCGAGCCACACATGAATCCGGGCGAGCCGTTCGCCGATGACCAGCACGTTCCCGACAATCATCAGCACGGCGATGATACCGATTGCCGCGAGGAGCAAAATAAGATTCCGTTTCATACGCACATCGTTTGTTTTTTAACCCGCAAAGCCGTTTTACACGGACGCACCGGCAAAATACGGAACGTTTCATACCGTATTTATAAGATAAAGAAATTGCTTGTCTGTATTGCCGGTGCCTCCACACGCCCGTCACCGCCAATCAAGGGACGGGTACTTGCCGGTTCTTTAATAAGCCTTTTGCCCGTCCCGGAGAAACTCCTGGCGACAGGCGGCACTTCGGTACGGGGTATGCTCGAATTTTACCGGCTCCCCGGCTCTTGGCCCCCTATCCGCCTTCCCGGTACGGAGTATACCGCAAATCCGGGCATCACCCGGAAATATAGGTTAACACGTACGCATCGGTTACTTCGTAGCGTATCCGGTAGATATGTCCCGGGCAAGTACGCGTTTCTTCCGCCAGGAAGACACCGGCTCCGGCCGGACGGAACGGACGGATACGGATATGCCGGCGAAAATCCACCTCCGGCTGCCCCAGTGCTTTGAACACGGTTTCTTTGGCCGACCAGTACAACTGCAACGACAGCATATCGCATTCCGGGGAAATTTGCCGCAACTCGGTTTCGTCCAGAAAGCGGGTCGCCACTTTTTTTACCCGGTCCGACCGGTACTCGATATCTATCCCCGGCGAAAAACCGGTCGTTACGCAAACCGCTGCATATCCTCGTGTATGCGAAATACTTACGGCATACGGCTCGCCGGGACAATACGGCCGGCCGGTTTCCGTATACGCCACCTGCACTTCCTTGCCCAATAAGGTTTTGAGTAACACCCGCGCGGCAAGCCATTCCCGGCGGCGCTGCAGGGCCGGCATAGTTTCCAGCCGCGGTGCATACCACTCCCGATTATCGAGCATACACAACAACTCGGTATCCGTCTCTTCTATTTTCCAGATACCCCGCAGCGGTGACGTATGGTTGTTGATTAGCGGCATGAACCATCCTCTTTTTCGTCGCCGTTTTGCGGAAGGCGATTGAATTTTATTTTAAGGATACGGCGGTCGTCCAGTTCGAGTACTTGGAAACGGTAAGGCCCGTAGGTGATTACTTCACGCCGTTCGGGGAAATCGCCCTTTATTTCCAGCAACAAGCCGCCCAGCGTTTCCACCTCTTCCGTCAACTTCCCGAAATCGCTTTCTTCGGCGCGTACGATCCGGAAGAAATCGGTGAGCAGGATTTTCCCTTCGAACACCAGGCTCCCGTCGGCCAGTTTGACGTATTGTTTCTCATCCTCGTCATACTCGTCAGATATTTCGCCCACGATTTCTTCGAGAATATCTTCCATCGTAACGATGCCGGACGTACCGCCGAACTCGTCTACCACGATGGCCATATGTATTTTATTGGTGCGGAATTCTTCGAGCAAATCGTCAATTTTCTTGGTTTCGGGCACGAAATAGGCCGGTCTGATCAAGCTTTGCCACCGGAACGACTCCGGTTTTTCCAGATACGGTAGTAAATCCTTGATATACAAAATGCCTTTTATATTATCTTCCGAGCCGGAGTACACCGGAATACGTGAATAACCGGAACGGATAATAAAATCGAGCACTTCGCGGAAATTCATCTTGATGTCGATATCTTCCACATCGAAACGGGGTGTCATGATTTCGCTGGCCGAAGTATCGTAAAACTTGATAATCTCGGCCAGCATTTCTTTTTCCTCCGGAATCTCGTCGGACGTAAGCTCGAGCGCTTTCGACAGCTCGTCTACCGACAAATCGTATTTCTTCTTCGCCAGCGCCTTGTTAATAACGGTAGTGGAAGTAACCAGCAATTTGGAAAGCGGATAAGTGAGTTTTTCCATAAACCGCAATGCGGAAGCCGATAAGCGGGCGAAACTCAGGGCGTTTTTCTGAGCATAGATTTTCGGCATGATTTCGCCGAACAATAACAAAAGGAAAGTGAGCACAATGGTTTCCAGCACGAAGCCGAACACGGGCGCTTGCGAAAAATTGAAAATCGCATGGAAGGCATAAGTACAAAGCATCACGATAGCCACATTCACGAAATTGTTGGCTATCAGAATAGTGGCCAGCAAATACTCCGAGTTACCCAGCAATTGCCTGATAACCGCGTCGGCCGGCGCACGCCCTTCTTTAATATCGTTTACATCGTTCGGCTCGAGTGAGAAATACGCTACTTCCGACGCAGACACAAACCCCGACACGAACAGCAGGAGTACGGCAAGCGCCAGCGCAACAATAGCACCGGTGGTTACCGCCTGTACAGTTACTTCATTTAATAAACCCGATAAAAAATAATCTGAATCCAAGGGATACCGTATTAGTTAAACAATCGGGTAAACCGGTACTCCTTTCGGAATTCCGGCCCACCCTCAATTTTTTTAAAAAGGCAAATCGTCCGCCGGGTCGTTCTCTCCCATCGGAGAAGCCGGGGCTGCCGACGGCTGCTGGTAGCCTTGTGCAGGCTGTTGTGCCGCATAAGCCTGTGCAGCCGGTTGCTGCGCGCCGGTGTTTGCCTGTGCGCCTCCCTGTTGCGAGTCGTCCCGGCGGCTTCCGCTGGAGAAGAACTCGATGCGGTCGGCATGGATTTCCACCACATATCGTTTATTGCCGCTCTGATCGTCGTACGAACGGGTGCGAATCTTCCCCTCCACATATACGAACGAACCTTTTTTCACCCATTTTTCCACGAATTGCACCTGGTTGCGGCGTACCACTACATTATGCCATTCCGTTCTTTCGGGAACCACTGTTCCATTAGCTAAGGTATAGCCTCTTTCGGAAGTAGCCAGCGGAAAGTTCGCTACCGCCGCTCCACTGTCGAAATACCGTACATCGGGGTCTCTGCCCACGAATCCGATTAAAATAACTTTGTTTAACGACATCGTCAATTAATTTATTTGGTTATATTTTGTTTCACAACGATAGGGCAAATCGAGTACAGAAACAAGTTTGCTTGATTATGCCGGGATGCAGCCTATCTTCGTTTCTTCCGGATACAAAGAAACGGATTTTCAATCATTTTACAAAGTTTCACCCTGTTTTCTCCATATAAATATGTATCAGGCGCGGAATGGCATACTTTTCCATTTCCTCGCAAGGTATCTTAAGGTAAGAACGCAATCCGGGCCCTTCCGTACGGATTTCCACCTTATAAAAGGTAGCATATAATATCCGGTGGGAAAGCACGTGCTTTTTGTTTGCCAGCTCCACGGTGATAACCGGATCCAGTATTCCTTCGAACAAAGTACGGAAAGCCTTTGTTGCGCTCAGGGTTGCAAAATCGGCCTGCGATTCGGTTTCGATGAGCGGAAACTCGAATAAGCCTTCCCAAATATCTTTTCCGCCGCGCCGGTTGAGGTACGTAAACCGGTTATCGTATAGAATATGGAAGTAATGAAAATAACGTTCTTTTACTTTGGTTTTTTGTTGTTTTACCGGGTAGCGCGTTTCGGCGCCTTTTGCCCGGGCGGCACACCACCCGGCCACCGGGCAAAACATACATTGCGGATTAGCGGGCGTACAATGTAACGCTCCGAACTCCATAATCGCCTGGTTGTGCAGTCCGGCTTCCTTCCGGTTCATCAAGTTACCGGCCAGCGTAGTGAACAATTTTTTTCCCTGTACCGAGTCGATAGGCGTTTCTTCGGCATAAAGTCGCGACAATACCCGGAATACATTGCCGTCTACCACCGGATAGGGCTGGTTCCAGGCAAAAGAAACGATGGCGGCAGCCGTATACTCGCCTATTCCTTTGAGCGACCTTACATCTTCGTAGCGGTTGGGGAAAACACCTCCGAACCGGCCGGCAACCGTTTTGGCAGCAGCATGCAAGTTACGGGCGCGGCTGTAATACCCCAACCCCTGCCAGTATTTCAACACTTCGTCTTCCGAGGCTTCGGCCAGCGTGGTTACATCCGGAAAGCGTTCGACAAACCGGTAAAAATAATCCATACCCTGGTTCACCCGGGTTTGCTGAAGGATAATCTCCGATATCCATATCGTATACGGGTCGGCGGTATCGCGCCAGGGAAGTTCGCGTTTATGCTCTTGGTACCAGCCGATAAGCCGGCTACTGATTTGCCGCTCCTTCTCGGTCGGCATATAGTTTCGTATGGTCGTATCTTGCATCTGTTTCTTAATCTT
>JAJBTJ010000070.1 GCA_020860905.1 Parabacteroides sp.
ATTCAATTATGAGAACTGAAAAACAAAGAGAAGAATTACTCAAAACGTATGAGTTGGAAGACGATGAAAAAGCGTCGGAAAAAGGATTGGGTAGTATGGGAATGATTAATGCCGGCGAGTCTGCAGTCTCAGGCATAAATTGTACTCAAAACTACAACTGCTCCGGCGGTGGAGGAAGCGAAATGGCATAAGCGTAAACGAACGATTAGTCGCACGGTTATGTGCGACTAATTATTTTAACTTTAATTCTAATCACTCATGGAAAAAATATCGCGTAGAAAAAAATACAAAGCAGTCGACGCTGCCACTACCATCAACACAATCCGGAATATCTTATACCGGAACGGTATAGTGGTAAGAGAAATACATTACGATAACAAAGGAATAGGTACCTATTCGTGCAGCGTACATATTGCCCAGGAAGAGCTAAATTTCCTGGAACTCGGAACAAATGGAAAAGGGATGACTTTCGAATACTCCCTCGCCAGTGCTTATGCCGAATTTATGGAAAGACTCGAAAACGACCTTATCTTTAAAAATCTTTTCATTTTCTACCCCAAAAAAGGCGATACATTTTTTTTAGCAAACCGGGAAATAAAAGATTTCGTAGAAAAAGAACATGTTGTAAAAGACTTCCTGATGCACCCCGACGAAATCAAACTGACCCAGGATGAACTTGTAAACCGGTGTTTCCCGGTTCTTTCAAAATTGTTCGATAAGCAGGATACGGATGCATTAGCAAAAACGGTAAACGAGATGGAAATATTTTCAGGCCCGCTTAAATCCATTACCGCTCTTCCGTATTTAAACAGAATGACCGAAAAAATCGAATACCTGCCTGTCGGAATAATCCGCTCCATCTGTGGAAGTAACGGCATGTGCGCCGGTAATACCAAAAAGGAAGCTCTAATACAAGGCATCTGCGAAATTTTCGAAAGATATGCGACAAGAAAAATATTTTATGAAAATATAGCATTGCCTACCATTCCCAAAACATATTTCGAAGGAGAAAGAGTATACGATTTACTTACAGACATAGAGAAAAATAAAAACTATTCTGTTGTAATAAAAGATGCCTCCTGCGGAATCGGGCTTCCGGTGGTCGGTTTATTGATAATCGACCGGACTTCACGGAAATATCATTTTCATTTGGGCTCCGATCCTTCGATTATCACGGCATTGGAACGGTGCCTGACCGAAATTTATCAAGGTGCCAGCCATGCAATAAGACTCAAGTTTGCCGATATTCCAGAAAAAGATTATTTCATTGACCCGTCGACGGGCTCCCTCGATATGCGTTTGCTAAAAGAAGAATTTTTATTGTCTATGAAAAACGGAACCGGCAAGTGGCCTATGTATATATTAGATGACAATCCGGATTTCGGGGGGATTTACAAAAACCAATCCGACAGCGACGAGGAAGACCTGAATTATCTTTTAAAAATAATACGGGAGAGCGGATTCAATTTGTATGTAAGAGATGTATCTACCTATGGTTTCCCGGCTTTACATGCCATCATACCGGGGATGAGCCAAATCCAAATGCCAGACGGAGAAACAAATATCAAACTATTCGGTCATTTTACCACTTATCATCTTAAAACACTTTTCCGGCTGAAAAAATCTTCTGTAACCGAAATTAAAGAACTGGCTTTTGCCTTGCACCGGCTATGCCGGCTGGAGGGGAAAAGCAGAGCCGAAATTTCCAGCTACTTCGCTTACCTGAATAACGAATCTTTAAAAACGCTGTCGACCGAACTCCTTTTATCCATGTTGTTTTACCGGGTAGGCGAACCTGGATTGGCAGAGGAATACATCGGTGCCCATATAGAAAGGAATAAACAAAAAGGAAAAGACTTATATCTTTATTGCGCCAAAGATTACATGAAATACAAGAAACAAAGATTGAGCAACGAGGAAATAAAAACGAAACTCGCTTTGTATTACGATATAAATCTTGTTAATGTTCTAATGGATGATTTTCACAATCCCGAACGGGTTTTCGATCATCATGATTTTCCTACTTGTTTCGAATGCGATCAATGCCAGTTGAAAAAAGCGTGCGTTTACATACCCTATGTACGTTTTTTGTCACGCATGAAAGACAGAAAAATAGAAAATCCTATTTCGCAAAACGATTTATTAAAAGAATTAATATAGTTCACATTGCCTCCGGGTTACATTATGCATCCGGAGGCAACTATCCGATTCATATATTATGAACTTAAATACACAAATCAACCGTATAATTGAAAAACAGCAGGTTTCCACTATTTTTTTTACTATTCTCCTGCTTTACTTTTTATTAGTATTTTTTTCGAAACAATTCATAGAAACGAAAGAAACCCTTTTGTTAACGTACAACGGTATGTCGGTTATCGAACAGGAAAGGATGTTGGAAACCCGAAAAGCATTTGATGGGAGACCCTTTGTATTCCAGTTCCTTTTTCTTTTGTTCTGCATGTTATACTATAGTTTTTTCCTATACATCGGAGCTATCATCAATCACAAAAAAATCAATATCAGGGTTATTTACAAAATCGTTCTTACAGCAGAAATTGTTAATGTGCTGCTATTAGCTGTTTCACTACTTATCCTTTACCGGCAAGTTCCGTTGAATTTAAATACGCTAAAATATTATACTCCGTTGTCGCTGAGCTCGGTTTTGCCAAACGTGAATATGCAAAGTTACACCACCATTATTCTGAGCAGCATAAACTTATTCTTTGTATTTTATTTGTTTTTCCTTGCATTTTTTCTTCAGCCGTATTTATATAAATCCTTTTGTAAAACACTCGCTTTCACTGTTGTTTACGGAGGTATCGGATACGGGATTTTAATTGTAATAAAAATTCTCTTCGCTTATTTGGGAGGAATTTGATGTATGAAAACAGCTTTAAAAAACATACGGTGTCAAATCAGATATCGGAAGTATCTCGAGCGGCAACAGGAATCGTCCGACTGTGGCATAGCTTGCTTAAATAGTATCCTGAAACATTATAAGCTGACAACGAGCCTGGAACACTTGCGGAATATAAGCGGCACCACTCGTTACGGAACGTCCGTACTGGGATTGTGCCAGGCCGCCGGGAGCTTCGGGATAACGATGACGGCTTTCCGTTTCGAGCCGGCGCAAATCGAAAAGGTGGAAGTTTTCGACATCTTGCTGGTACCGGCTCGTAATAGAGATAATCACTATATTTTAATACTGGAAAACGCGAACGATTATGTTGTCGTAATGGATCCTTTGCTTGGTATCGTTCTCTATAAAAACACAGAACTCAAACAGCTTTGGCAAACCGGAATCGTTTTGAAAATCAGGCAACCCGAAAATTTTCCGATTGAACAGAAAAAAGAGAATTTTTCAAAACATACCTGGTTGAATACCCTGCTAAAAAAACGGAGGTTGTTTTTTATTTCGTCATTTATTCTGACGTTGCTCGTTGTAGTATTGAATATTTCTACTTTTTTATTCCTGAAAATCCTTATCGACCGCTCGTTCACTCAACATCAAACCAAAGAGGTATTTTTCATTTGTGGAATAATGCTTTTCGCACTTCTTTTGAAATCTATCCTTACTTACTTTAAAGCCAAAGTAAATAACATCGTATTGAACGATATCCATATCGATATCACTTACTATTTTACGCGGTTGTTTTTCAGGCTTCCGAAATCATTTTTCGCCAGTCGCAAAACAGGAGAATTAGTTGCACGCTATAATGACTCGGCCAAAATACAAGATTCGCTATCTTACTTTTTGAACGAATCTCTCCAACATTTATTAATTGTAATTTTGTCTTTAGGATTCATTTTTATTTTTTCCTGGAAAATCGGTGTCATTATCGCGTTGTTTATCCCGGTATTGTATGCGATTTCAATCCTGTTCTGGAAAAATATCATTAAACTTCAGATGGGCGTAATGTCGGCAAATGTTCAAAAAACGGGTTCTTTTATCAATATTGTACAAGGAATAGATTATATCAAAATGGCAGGGAAAGAACATTTTTTTTCCCGTTTGAACATGACTTTTTTTAAGAATTATCAAAAAAACAATTTTGATAAAGCCAACCTGAATGCGTCTTTATTCTTTACAGCCGACATAGCTATCGCCTTTATCCTTTTTCTTATTTTGCTAATGAGTTCGCAGGCTATTTTAGACGAACAATTGCTCATTGGGGAATTGATTGCGATATTCTCCTTGTTTCTAAGCTTAACGCCTTCAATTATTTCGCTGCCTTTTACTGGGCTCCACCTCCAAAACTATAAAGTTGCAGTTAACCGGATAAATGATTTAAATTACCTGTGTAGCCCAAAAAACGATACGGGTATTCCTTTTACAAACTTTTCAACGGTTTCTTTTAACCAGGTAGATTTTTCTTATCCGGGATGCAAAAAAGTAATTCATGAGTTGAGTTTTACCATAAAAAAGAACGAATTCGTTTGTTTTATCGGTGAAAGCGGCATAGGAAAAACTACCTTAATCAATTTGATTATCGGGTTTTACCAACCTACTTCCGGGAAAATTCTTATCGACGGAAAAAATATGCTTTCTTTGCGTCTTAGAGA
>JAJBTJ010000037.1 GCA_020860905.1 Parabacteroides sp.
AACCAACACTACGTAATTGTCGCACACCTCCAGTTTCTCGATTTCGCAATCCTGCTTAGGCAGGTAATAGGCAAACTCCCGTTCTATCACCCGGGCCTGGTACTCCAAAAACGGCTTTTTATCGGCCGACATCAATAACACGAAAAAACGGAGCTTTTCGCCTTTCCCGCCCAAGCCGGTCGAGATAAATATCTGTTTTTCGTCCGACAAGTCGGATTCCATAGCCATCCGGCTTTCCATCAAGGCGAGCTGCGCCCAGTCTTTCAGCTCGGGGTGGGGATTATTTACATAATTTTCCAATATCCGGTATGCTTTTACTTCGTGCGACGAAGCCAGCAAAACTAACTCCAGTTTTATATCTTCCACCGGCGTACCGGCTTCCGATAACTTACCGGCCACAACCGGTATATCGTCGGCTTCCAGCCGGGGGTACTCTTTTTTTACCTTTTCGGAAAATCTGAAATATTCCATCTGGCGGTCTACCGACACGCTCTGCTCCAACACATGGAAATGCCCTTTCAATCCGTTAAACGAATCGTGGAATTTCTTAAATACATCGTCCTGCTCTTTCATATCCAGATTTTTTAATTCATCCTCCTGAAACAGGAAGTATCGTACACAAAGTTAAAAACTTTTTCCGAATAACCTAATCCGGAGGATATGAATTAAACAGCCGGGAAAGCGTAAAAGATTCGGGAAACCGTTTCTTTCGAACAATACCTACTATTCGGTATTGCCGCATAGATTATTTCCTCGTACTTTTGCAACACATTTTATTGGCATATGAAATTATCCGAACTTCGCACGGGAGAAAAAGGTATAATCGTAAAAGTGATGGGCCGCGGAGCTTTCCGTAAACGCATCGTAGAAATGGGCTTCATCAAAGGAAAAGAAGTAACCGTTATCCGAAATGCGCCCCTTAAAGACCCTATCCACTACAAAATAATGGATTACGACGTGTCGCTGAGGCGGAACGACGCCGCCCTCATCGAAGTGGTAAGCGCCGCCGAGTTCGAGGCCACCCGGCAACCGGAAAAAGAAGCGAGCCGCCTCCGCACGCCGGCCGTTCCTTCCGCCGACGATTTGCATGCTATCGCCCTGCACAAGGGGAAAATTATCAACGTGGCGTTAGTGGGAAATCCGAATTGCGGGAAAACTTCGCTTTTCAACTTCGCATCGGGAGCGCACGAGCATGTAGGCAACTACAGCGGGGTAACGGTCGACGCCAAAGAGGGTACGTTTACGCAGAAAGGCTATACGTTCCGCATCGTAGACCTGCCGGGCACGTACTCGCTTTCGGCTTATACGCCCGAAGAGCTTTATGTGCGCAACCACATCGCCGAGTCGCACCCCGACGTGGTAATCAACGTGGTAGACGCCTCGAACCTGGAACGGAACCTGTACCTCACTACCCAGCTTATCGACATGGATACGCCGATGGTAATCGCCCTGAATATGTACGACGAGCTGGAGCGGTGGGGCAACCGGCTGGATTACCGTACGCTGGGTAAGCTGCTGGGCTCGCCTATGGTACCTACGGTAAGCCGGAGCGGCCGGGGCATCGGCGAGCTTTTCGACAAGGTAATCGAGGTGTATGAAGAGCAGGAGCCGAACTTGCGCCATATCCACATCAATTACGGCAATGCGCTCGAAAAAAGTATCCGCACGATTAAAGACAAGCTGAATACCGATGTAGACATCGAGAAACATATTTCGCGGCGCTATTTGTCTGTCAAGCTACTGGAAAACGACCCGGAGACGGAGAAGTTCGTGCGGGATATTCCCGGGGGCGCTTCCATCCTGCAAGCCCGCGACAAGCAGTGCGTACAGATTGAAACGTTGCTGAAAGAGGATTGCGAAACGGCTTTTACGGATGCCCGGTACGGCTTTATTTCGGGCGCCCTGAAAGAAACGTTCGAGGAGAACAAGATACAACAGGTGAGCAACACGCGGCTCATCGACCTGTTCCTGACCAACAAGGTGCTGGGGTTCCCGTTTTTTATCCTTTTTATCTGGATTATGTTCGAGGCTACGTTCCGCCTGGGCGCTTACCCGATGGAGTGGATCGAGTGGCTGGTGGCGCAATTGGGCCGGCTGGTGCGTAACTACATGAGCGACGGACCGGTAAAAGACTTGCTGGCCGACGGAATTATCGGCGGCGTGGGGGGCGTAATCGTTTTTCTGCCCAACATCCTGATTCTGTATTTCTTTATCTCGTTTATGGAAGACTCGGGGTATATGGCGCGGGCCGTTTTCATCATGGATAAAATCATGCACAAGATGGGGTTGCACGGCAAATCGTTTATCCCGCTGGTGATGGGGTTCGGATGCAATGTGCCGGCTATCATGGCTTCGCATACGATAGAAAGCCGGAACAGCCGGATGATTACGATGCTTATCAACCCGTTGATGTCGTGCAGCGCGCGGCTGCCTGTATACGTTTTGCTGGCGGGCGCTTTTTTTCCGGAAAAGGCCAGCCTGGTATTGTTCGGCTTGTATATCACGAGTATCGCGCTGGCGGTTATCATGGTGCGTTTGTTCAGGTGGTTCCTGTTTAAAAAAGAGGAAGTGCCGTTCGTAATGGAACTGCCGCCTTACCGGATGCCTACAGCCAAGTCGATTTCGATTCATATGTGGGAGAAAGCAAAGCAATACCTCCATAAGATGGGGGGCGTTATCCTGATTGCGTCTGTCATTATCTGGTTTTTAGGGTATTTCCCGCGCCACACCGAAAAAAGTGCGGTATACGACGAGCAAATAACCCGCACCGAACAGGCTGCATTGCCGCAACCGGAAAAGGAACTGCTGCTCGCGGAAATAGAGCATCTGAAAAACATCGACCATCAGGAGCATTCGTATATCGGGCGGATAGGGCAAGTTATCGAGCCGGTGCTGCGGCCGCTGGGATTCGACTGGAAAATCAGCGTAAGCCTGCTCACGGGCATGGCCGCCAAAGAGGTAGTGGTAAGTACGCTAAGCGTGCTTTACACGGGCGAGAGCGACAACGAGCAATCGTTGCAGCAACGGCTGAAAGAGGATAAAAACGCGCAAGGCGAACCCACGTTTACGCCGCTGATTGCGTTGAGCCTGATGTTGTTCGTACTGATTTATTTTCCCTGCATCGCCACCGTTTCGGCTATCGTTAACGAATCGGGCTCGTGGAAGTGGGGCTTGTTCGTAATCGGCTATACGTGCGCTTTAGCCTGGGTAGTGTCTTTTACGGTATATCAAACCGGGAATTTCTTTATTCATTTATTTTCGTAACGGGATATGAAAAAATTACATTGGGGAATTATCGGGTGCGGCAACGTAACGGAGAAGAAAAGCGGACCGGCTTTTTACCGGCTTCCCGAAACGGAGCTCACGGCCGTTATGCGCCGGAACCGTGAAAAAGCGGCCGATTATGCCCGCAGGCACGGGGTGGGTAAATTTTATTCGGATGCCGGTGCGCTTATCGACGACCCGGAGGTGGAAGCGGTTTACATCGCCACGCCTCCGTCGAGCCATGCTTCGCTAACGATTCGGGCGCTCGAAAAAGGCAAGCCGGTGTATGTAGAGAAGCCGATGGCCGCTTCGTACCGCGAATGCCTGGAAATGGTACAGGTAGCGCAACGTACCGGTACGCCGTTGTATGTGGCGTATTATCGCCGGGCGATGGATTATTTCCGGAAGGTGAAAGATTTGCTGGAGCAAGGTGCTGTCGGTGAAATCCGGCATGTGAAGTTGCGCCTTATCCGTTCGGCCCGTCCGGAAGATACGCGGGTACCGATGCCGTGGCGGCTGGATGTAGCCGAATCGGGGGGCGGCTATTTCGTAGACATGGGGGCGCACCAAATCGATTTATTCCTTTTTTTGTTCGGCAAGATTGTTTCCTGGGAAGCGTGGGTTGCCAATAAAGGCGGGTTGTACGAGGCGGAAGATTATGTAGAGGCTTCTTTCCGGTTTGCAGCCGGCTTTACTGCCGATGCCGTATGGTATTTTACCGCTCCCGAAACGGCCGACGGCCCGGTAAACGAGGATGGAATCGAGGTAACAGGAAGCAAAGGTTCTTTGCTGTTTTCTACGTTCACGATGGAACCGATACGGTTGGTTACTCCTTCTCGTGAAGAAGTCTTTTCCCTGGCTAAGCCGGAAGTGGTGGAAGAGCCGATGATTGGGGAAATTTCCCGGGCTATCCTGAACGGCGACCCGTTTTTTAACCGGCAGGCGCTGGAGGATGCGGTGGAAGTTACGCGGATAATGGAAGCGATTCTGAAGTCGTATTATACAGGTAACGCAGGGGATGCGGGCAGATGTTGCCGGTTCGGGAAATAGGGTGTTTTCTATTTATGGGGGCAGAAAAGCGGCCGGGTAAATAAAAGAAAAAGGATGACGCTATCGTAGTACGGAATTTTTATTACTTTTGTTTGTATGAATAAAGTAAAGCCTGGGGTGCCCCGGCCTAATCCAGGCAGGTTTTGCTGCGGTTGAGGTGCAGCTTGTTTTTTCTTTTTTAAGAGAAAAAACAGTCTTCGCTCGCCGCGGGGCGTCTGCCGACGGCGCCTACCGGCGGTCATCCTTTTTTA
>JAJBTJ010000324.1 GCA_020860905.1 Parabacteroides sp.
CAATATAATAAAGGCAATTGTTTCGTGGAGAAACAATTGCCTTTATTGTATCTCAAGCATTCTCCCGAAAATGAGATTGGATGGCCCGAACGGAAATAATCCGGCCTAACGACACAGGATAAAGATACAAACAATCTCGCAAAGCGGCTCCGCTTCAGGATTTACCGAAGGTTGCCAGGCTACTCTTTTTTTATAAACGCGATTCATTTGCCGGATGATCCTTTTTATGATGAACAAAAACCGGTTTTATGCGGATACAGTTTTCATTACCAGAAACGGATGAAAAGGATGGCATAAATCCGGTTTTATCCGGGCAAGCCTGAAAAGATTTACCGCATATCCCTAATCAGAAGGAAAAACGAAAAGGGTTGAAATAAAGGAACTATTCCTTATCTCAACCCTTTCTGCTTGCGGAAGGAGGGGGATTCGAACCCCCGGTACAGTAACCCGTACGACAGTTTAGCAAACTGTTGGTTTCAGCCACTCACCCATCCTTCCGGAAAAGCTTATGCCTCCACTGTGGAAATGCGATGCAAAGATAAAGCAATATTTTGAGTAAACAAATGTTTTAATCCCTATTTTTAGGGAAAAAGATATTACTTTTGTGGCCAATACTGATACTCAATAGCTTATTAAAAAAGGAATGGAACGAAAACGTTTTTCGAAATATACCGCTCGGATTGCAGTCGGCGGAAGTCTGTTTCTGATAGCGGCGGCAGCCGTTTTCTTTTTGTACAGGATAGCTTATGCACCGAACTTTTTTCCGGCACGCCCTGCGTATGTATATATCGACAACACGAAGAATTTCGACGGATTGGTGCAGCAGCTTCGGGATTCGGCAGCTTGCAAAAACAGTTCCGCATTCGTACGGTTGGCCCGTTGGATAAAATACGACCGGCACATGAAAACCGGCAAATACGAAGTAAAATACGGAACGAGCAATTGGCAATTGCTCGACGAATTGCGGCGGGGGCATCAAACGGCAGTGCGCCTTACGTTTAATAACGTGCGTTTTACCGGAGATTTGACGCAACGCCTGAGCGCCCAGCTGATGATGTCGGTACCCGAACTGGAAGCCCTGCTGGCCGATTCGGCTTATACCGCTTCGCTGGGTTTTACACCGGAAACAGTCAAGGCGATGTTCATACCCGATACGTACGAGGTTTACTGGAACATTACTCCTGAAAACCTGCTCAAACGGATGAAAAAAAAATACACCCGTTTCTGGAATGAAAAACGGTTGAATAAAGCTAACGAAATCGGGCTTACCCCGTTACAGGTGGCTACCCTGGCCTCGATTGTGGAAGAAGAAAGCGCCGTACCCGACGAATATCCGGTTATCGCCGGTTTGTATCTCAACCGTTTACGGCGCAACATCCCCTTACAGGCCGATCCTACCGTAAAATATGCGGTAGGCGATTTCTCGCTGCAACGCATCCTGTTCGAGCATCTCGAAACCGATTCGCCTTATAATACGTATAAATATGCCGGATTGCCGCCCGCCCCGCTCCGTGTACCTTCCATCCGGAGTATGGAGGCCGTATTGAATTACATGCATCACAATTATTTATATATGTGTGCCAAAGAAGATTTTTCCGGGCGGCATAATTTTGCCGTTACCTTGGCAGAGCACAACCGGAATGCCAACCGGTACCGGGCCGAGCTGAACCGGCGTAACATTCGGTAGGATTTGCCGGGAAGAGCAGGAAAAAATGTTTATCTTTGCCTTGAACGCGAAGATAGGCTGCACCTCGGCATAATCAAAGAGAGGCTTTGCTTCTGCTCTCAGTTTGCACTATCTTTGACAATTGCAATCAGAAAAAGCTTATTAAAAACACAAGAGTTAGATATACAATGGAGAAACATTTATTTTTAGGGGATGAGGCGATTGCCCAGGCCGCTATCGACGCAGGTCTTTCGGGCGTTTATTCTTATCCCGGCACCCCTTCGACCGAAATTACCGAATTTATCCAGGCCTCTCCCGTTACCCGGGAAAGAGGGATTCACAACCGTTGGTGTGCAAATGAAAAAACGGCGCTCGAAGCCGCTTTAGGTATGAGTTATGCAGGCAAGCGCGCGCTAAGTTGTATGAAACATGTGGGGTTGAACGTAGCTGCCGATGCTTTTATGAATATGGCCATGAGCGGTATCAACGGCGGATTGATTTTGGTTACGGCCGACGACCCCTCCATGCATTCGTCGCAAAACGAGCAAGATAACCGCGTATACGGGAACTTTGCCATGATTCCCATGCTCGAACCTTCCAACCAGCAGGAAGCATACGATATGGTATACGAAGGATTCGAATTGTCGGAAAAGCTGGGGTATCCCGTGATGCTCCGGGTTACTACGCGCCTGGCCCATTCACGCGCCGGCGTAGTACGCAGGGAGTTGAAAAACGAAAATGCGATGGCGGTCGCTGCCGATAGCCGCCAGCGTTTTATTTTATTGCCGGCATTGGCGCGGAAGCGTTTCCGTACCTTGCTGGCCGCTCAGGAGGCCTTTACCGCTGCTTCGGAAGAATCGAAATACAACGCCTATTACGATGCCCCCGACAAACGGCTGGGAATTATCGCTACCGGCATCGCTTTTAATTATTTATCGGAAAATTATCCCGACGGCTTCGAACATCCGGTATTGAAGATAGGGCAATATCCGTTGCCTGCCAAGCAGATTGAAAAGCTCGTAAGTGAATGCGGCGAGATTCTGGTACTGGAAGAAGGGTATCCGGTGGTAGAAGAACAACTGAAAGGTTACCTGAGCCTCGGCATCAACATACACGGCCGGTTAGACGGCACTTTGCAGCGCGACGGGGAATTGAACCCCGATTCGGTAGGAAAAGCGTTGGGAAAAGAAATCATGAGTTATTATGCCGTTCCCGAAGTGGTGGAAATGCGTCCTCCCGCTTTGTGCCAGGGTTGCGGACACCGGGATATGTACGAAGCGCTGAACGAGGTGGTGGCCGAATACGAAAATGCCAAAGTGTTCAGCGACATAGGCTGTTATACCTTAGGAGCGCTGCCGCCTTTCCGGGCAATCGATTCGTGTATCGACATGGGCGCTTCTATCACCATGGCCAAAGGTGCGGCGGATGCGGGTATTTTCCCGGCTGTTTCGGTTATCGGCGACTCTACTTTTATCCATTCGGGTATGACCGGGCTGCTCGATTGTGTAAACGAAAACAGCAACGTAACGATTATTATTTCCGATAACGAAACTACGGCTATGACCGGCGGCCAGGATTCGGCCGGAACGGGACGCCTGGAAGCGATTTGCGCCGGTATCGGCGTAGACCCGGCCCATATTCGCGTAACTACCCCGTTGAAGAAATATTTTGAAGAGATGAAAAATATTATCCGGGAGGAAATCGAATACAAAGGCGTATCGGTAATTATTCCGCGCCGCGAATGTATCCAAACATTAACCAGAAAGAAAAAAGCAGGCAAAAAATAAGAAGGAACGGCCCTGATACCCTACCGGAGTACCGGAGTGATATACGATATACGGGGCGGTTTCCGTATGGCCGAAGTGCCGAAAAAAATTATGTAGATATGAAAACAGATATTATACTTTCAGGGGTAGGCGGACAAGGCATTTTGTCGATTGCCGCCGTTATCGGACAAGCTGCTTTGCAGAACGGGTTATATATGAAACAGGCCGAAGTGCACGGAATGAGCCAGCGCGGAGGCGACGTGCAGTCGAACCTGCGTATCTCCGACACGCCTATCGCTTCCGATTTGATTGCAAAAGGACATGCCGACCTCATTATCTCGTTGGAACCGATGGAAGCGTTACGTTATCTTCCTTACCTGAAAAAAGACGGCTGGCTGGTTACCAATTCCGAACCGTTTATCAATATTCCCAATTATCCTGAAACCGATAAGGTAATGGACGAGCTGGATAAACTGCCGCATAAAGTGATACTGGATGTGGAACAAATCGCCAAGGAAGTAGCTACGGTACGAAGCGCGAATATCGTGATGCTGGGCGCCGCCAGCCCTTTCCTGGGTATCGAATATGCCAAGATAGAAGAAGGGGTGCGTAGTATTTTCGGACGGAAAGGGGAAGAAGTGGTAGCCCTGAACCTGAAAGCCTTGCAAGCGGGCCGCGAAGTAGCGAAAAAAATATTGGGATAAGGGGTGTATCTCCGGAAACGGATTGCTTAATATGCCGGTGTGAAACAAGTATTTTACGGATAAAAAACAGCACATCCTGTTTAAAAGCCTTGTTTTGTACCCTTTTTCTTCCGGAATATCCACCCGATAAAAATTAAAGCCACCTGTTCGAAATGAACCGGGTGGCTTTTTTATACCTCGGGGAATCTAAGAGTTAAACTACAACCCTACACAAGCAATCGGACGAGCTTTTTAAAGAACCGGAGAAGCCAACAAAAAAACAGGGTATATAAAATTGTCTTTTGAAGAAAATACCTTTTTCATAAAAAAAACAGGTTGCAAATTAAAATTGCAACCTGTTTCCGACTGAGCCGAAACCCGGACTCGAACCGGGGACCTACGCATTACGAATGCGTTGCTCTA
>JAJBTJ010000051.1 GCA_020860905.1 Parabacteroides sp.
ATTAACAAAAAGAACATGCTCTAAGCATTGCTTTTTAAGATAGTATCTGAGGCCTCTGGTTTCCGTACGAGGTGGCCGATGTGTTTTAAAAGAAAAATTGAAAAATAAATAAGATAGAGTATGAAAACATTGTTTGAAAAGATATGGGAAAAGCATGTGGTCGACACGTTGCCCGACGGTACTATCCAGTTATATATCGACCGGTTGTATTGCCACGAAGTAACCAGTCCGCAGGCGTTTGCCGGGTTGCGTGCCCGCGGGTTGAAGTGTTTCCGCCCGGAACAGGTGGTGTGTATGCCCGACCATAATATCCCTACGCTCGGACAGGACAAGCCGATTACCGACCCGGTTTCCAAAAAACAGGTGGATACGCTGGAACAGAATGCGAAGGATTTCGGCCTTACCTATTTCGGGATGAAAGACCCGCGCAACGGTATTATCCATGTGGTGGGGCCGGAGCGGGGGCTTACCTTGCCGGGGATGACGCTGGTGTGCGGCGATTCGCATACTTCTACCCACGGCGCGATGGGCGCCATCGCTTTCGGTATCGGTACCAGCGAGGTGGAGATGACGCTGGCTTCGCAATGTATCTTGCAGCGGAAGCCGAAAACGATGCGCATCACGGTGAACGGCCGGCTCAAACCGGGCGTAACGGCCAAAGACATCGCGTTGTATATTATCAGTAAGATGACTACCGGCGGCGCTACCGGGTATTTCGTGGAATATGCGGGCGAGGCGATTCGTAACACCACGATGGAAGAACGGCTCACGATTTGCAACCTTTCCATCGAGATGGGCGCCCGCGGCGGCATGATTGCGCCCGACGAAACGACTTTCGCTTACCTGAAAGGGCGCGAAAACGCACCGGCCGGCGAGGAATGGGATAAAGCACTGGCCTACTGGCGTACGCTGCATTCCGACGAAGGCGCGGTGTTCGACAAGGAAGTGGTGTTCGATGCTGCCGACATCGAGCCGCGCATTACCTACGGAACTAATCCGGGGATGGGTATGGGCGTGGCCGACAGCATCCCTACGCTCGACGAGGTAGACGAGGCCGGCCGCATTTCGTTCCGGAAATCGCTCGATTACATGGGGTTTGTTCCGGGTGAAAAGTTAGCCGGTAAAAAAATCGACTATGTATTCCTGGGAAGTTGTACCAACGGCCGCATCGAAGATTTCCGCGCATTCGCTTCGGTAGTGAAGGGACGTAAAAAAGCGCCGCACGTAACGGCGTGGCTGGTGCCGGGCTCGTGGGAAGTAGAAAAGCAAATCCGGCGCGAAGGAATCGACAAGGTATTGTCGGAGGCCGGTTTCGAATTGCGTGAGCCGGGTTGTTCGGCTTGTTTGGCGATGAACGAAGATAAAGTGCCGGCCGGAAAATACTCGGTAAGTACCTCGAACCGGAATTTCGAAGGGCGGCAAGGTCCCGGAGCACGTACCATCCTGGCCGGTCCGCTGGTAGCGGCAGCGGCTGCCGTAACCGGCGCGATTACCGACCCGCGCGAGCTGATGAGCTGAACAGGAGCCTTTTTTACCGAGTAAACGTATCACTTTTAACGTAATAAGAAAATGAAAGAAAAATTCGATACCATCACTTCTACCATCGTTCCGCTTCCGCTGGAAAACGTAGATACCGACCAGATTATCCCCGCCCGTTTCCTGAAAGCCACCACCAAAGAAGGCTTCGGCGACAACCTGTTCCGCGACTGGCGGTACGATAAAGCGGGTAATCCCAATCCTTCGTTCGTGCTGAACCAGGGCGTGTACAAAGGCGAGATTCTGGTGGCCGGTAAAAATTTCGGCAGCGGCTCCAGCCGGGAGCATGCGGCCTGGGCGGTAGCCGGATACGGGTTCCGGGTGGTGGTAAGCAGCTTCTTTGCCGACATCTTTAAAAATAACTCGTTGAACAATGGTCTTTTGCCCGTTGTTGTATCTCCGGAGTTCCTGGCCGAAGTATTCGCCGGGGCCGAAACCGACCCGCAGCTCACGCTTACGGTCGACCTCCCGCAGCAAACAATCACCAACAATGTTACCGGACGTACCGAACATTTCGATATCAATCCTTATAAGAAAGATTGCTTGCTGAACGGCCTCGACGACATCGATTACCTGCTGGCCAACAAAAACAAGATTGAAGCGTATGAATCAAACCGGAAATAAATGTGTCGAGATAATGGATACTATCCTGAGAGACGGTGAACAAACCTCGGGGGTATCCTTCAGCTCGCACGAAAAACTGGCTATCGCCCGCCTGCTTATCAGCGAGCTCGGGGTGAACCGGCTCGAAATCGCGTCGGCCCGGGTGTCGGAAGGCGAGTTCGACGCCGTGAGCGAAGTGGTGCGGTGGGCCGAGAAAAACGGCTGCCTGTCGCGGCTCGAAGTGCTGGGCTTTGTTGACGGCGATACGTCCCTGCAATGGATTCAGCGTGCCGGTTGCCGGGTGGTGAATTTGTTATGCAAGGGCTCGTACAAGCATGTAACCGAGCAGCTTCGCAAAACGCCCGGCGAGCATATCACCGACATCAAAGAGGTGGTCGAAAATGCCCAGAATCGGGGGATGGAAGTGAACGTATACCTGGAAGACTGGTCGAACGGCATGCTGCATTCGCGCGACTATGTATTCCAACTGGTCGACAGCCTGAAGGATTCGCCCGTATGCCGGTTTATGCTACCCGATACGTTGGGGGTGCTCAATCCGGGCAATACGTACGAGTTTTGCAAGCTGATGGTGGAGCGGTATCCGGAGTTGCATTTCGATTTCCATGCGCATAACGATTACGACTTGGCGGTAGCCAATGTATACTCGGCCGTACGGGCGGGCATACAAGGTATCCATACCACGGTGAACGGGTTGGGCGAACGGGCCGGGAACGCGCCGCTTTCGAGCGTGCTGGCCGTGCTGCACGACCAGCTCGGGGTGCCTACCACCATTTGCGAGGAGAAGCTGAACCGGGTGAGCAAACTGGTCGAAACCTATTCGGGGGTGCATATCGCACCCAACAAGCCGATTATCGGCGAATACGTGTTTACGCAATGTGCCGGCGTTCATGCCGACGGGGATAGCAAGAACAATTTGTATTGTAACGATTTGTTACCCGAGCGTTTCGGCCGTACCCGCGAGTATGCGTTGGGTAAGACGTCGGGCAAGGCGAATATCCGGAAGAACCTGGAGGCCCTGGGTATCGAGCTCGACGAGGCGTCGATGCGCAAGGTCACGGAGCGGATTATCGAATTGGGCGACAAGAAGGAGATGGTTACGCCGGAGGATTTGCCGTATATCATTACGGATGTGTTGCGTCACGATCCGGTGGACAACAAAATCAAAATATTGAATTATTCGCTATCTTTGGCGCAGGGTTTAAAGCCGGTGGCGGCCCTGAAAATCGAAATCGACGGCGAAGCGTACGAAGAAACGGTGGCCGGCGACGGCCAGTACGATGCCTTCGTGCGGGCGCTCCGGAAGATATACAAATCGTTGGACCGGCCTTTTCCGATGCTTACCAATTATTCGGTGAGCATCCCGCCCGGCGGACGTACGGATGCTTTCGTGCAGACGATTATCAGTTGGAAGCACGACGGGGAAGAGTTCAAAACGCGCGGCCTGGATGCCGACCAGACCGAGGCGGCTATCAAAGCGACATTGAAAATGTTGAATAAGATTGAAAAGCAGGCGCGTGCCGTCGGGCAGCGCGACATGCCCGGAACGGAAACGAACTAAAAAAGGAAAAGTATGAAAAAGTTGACGATTGCCCTCGTGGCGCACGACAAACGGAAAGTGGACATGGTGGAATGGGCGGTGCATAACGACGAATTGTTGTCGAAGCATCAGTTGGTTTGTACCGGCACTACGGGAACGTTGATACGCCAGGCATTTGAAAATAAAGGGATTCCGGCCGAAGTTACCTGCATGCATTCGGGCCCGATGGGCGGGGATGCGGAGATTGCGGCCATGGTAGTGCGGAAAGAAATCGACCTGGCTATTTTCCTTATCGACGACCTGAACCCGCAGCCGCACGAAGCCGACATCCAGATGTTGCTGCGCCAGTGCCGGGTACATAACATCCCCATCGCCTGCAACCGCTACAGTGCCGACCTGATGATTACCAGTACGTTGTGGGATAACGACGACTACGTACCTTCCGACCCGAAATATGTAGCCTTCGACCGCGAAGAATTCGAAAAAGCAACGCAAGGCGGCTCCTGCTGATTTCCTTGACAGAGAACGTAGACGAGAAAAGCATCGGATACGGAGGCACAACTCTTTTAATTGTTATATATAAAGGTATTATGTTTTCGTTTCCGCTTCAGCCAGATGCAGTAATAACATAGCTTTTTTATATAGTTTTGGTTATTATGTCGTGTCGAAAAGAATTGGCTTATAGGCCGCAATTTACCGTGTCGGGCAACAGCGATTTTCTTGTATGGTTCTGGTCATTGTCGTGTTGGATAGCACCGGCCTCTTCGTATGGCCCCACGGGCCTCAGATACTATCTTAAAAAGCAATGCTTAGAGCA
>JAJBTJ010000215.1 GCA_020860905.1 Parabacteroides sp.
AGGCTGTCCTTTTTCTCTGTTCATCGCCATGAAAACTGTATCCTTAGCTTGCGGACGGCCGTCCTTAAGTTACGGATGTTCGTCCGCAGCCTGCGGACGAACATCCGCAGTACTGCGGATACAGTTTTTATCCATATAAAACCGGTTTTCGTCCAGCATAAAAAAGAATAAATCCGGTGAACGAATTGCTTTTAAAAAAAAGGATATTGTTTTTATCTGGTGTTTTTCGTTCGGATTACCTTGCTGTTCGGGCCGTCAACCCTCGTTTCCGGGAGAATGCTTAAAGATACGATAGCGGCAATTGATTATTAACAAATCAATTGCCGCTATCATATGATTCCCGGAATATCCCTTTTTAATTCGTTTTTTTTACACCTGTATTCGTTTGCCTACGCCCTCGGCAATTTAAACGACGCCTTCGGCTATATGGCCAACGCCCTCGTTTATTTTGCCCACCCCGTCGGCAAGCAAAAAAAAGCAGCGTGCAGCAAAGAAATTTTCAGCTGCAAAAACGCAAAAAAAACATAGCGGTAAGATAATCTGTTTTATACTTCCTGCGTAGCTATCGTGGTACTTATCGCGGTACGCCTATCTTTTCAGGCTTTCCAGGTACAAATCCATCATTTTTTTTGCCGCCACGAACGAGCTTATTTCCGAGCCGAGTACTTGCCGCTCTACCGACGGAAGCTGTTTTTCTATCTCCGGATTGAGGTAGAAGCTCTCTTTCAGCGCCTCGTTGATGCTTTCGTACATCCAGTACTTCGCCTGTTCGTTACGCCGGTAATCGAAATACCCGTTCTTTTTCACGAATGCCATGTACTCGTCTACCATATCCCAGATTTCCTTTATGCCGAGCTTATAATACCCGGAATACGTAAGTACCTGCGGAATCCAGCCCGAGTCGGTAGCCGGAAACAGATGGAGCGCATTGCGGAACTGCGATTGCGCCAGCTTGGCTTTTTCGATATTGTCGCCGTCGGCTTTGTTTATAACGATGCCGTCGGCCATTTCCATGATGCCCCGCTTGATGCCCTGTAACTCGTCGCCCGTCCCGGCTAACTGGATGAGTAGAAAGAAATCCACCATCGAATGCACAGCTGTTTCCGACTGGCCTACCCCTACCGTTTCGACGAACACGGTATCGAACCCAGCGGCTTCGCATAAAATAATCGTTTCCCGCGTTTTCCGGGCTACCCCGCCCAACGAGCCCGCCGAAGGCGAAGGGCGGATAAATGCCTCCTTCGCGCGCGACAACTCTTCCATCCGGGTTTTGTCGCCCAGGATACTCCCTTTCGAACGCTCGCTGCTGGGGTCGATAGCCAGTACGGCCAGCTTATGTCCCTGCCCGATGATGTGCATTCCGAACGCGTCGATGGAGGTGCTTTTGCCTGAGCCTGGTACGCCGGTAATCCCGATACGCACCGAGTTGCCGGAATGCGGCAGGCATTTTTCGATGATTTGCTGCGCCACGCGCTGGTGCTCGTGCTTTGAACTTTCCACTAACGTAACCGCCTGGCTCAGGATAGTAATATTCCCGTTCAGGATACCGTCTACGTATTCGGCCACCGTATACTCTTTCCGCTTTACCTTCTTTTTCAGGTACGGATTGAGCGAGGGGGCGTTTTCGATGCCTTTGTTTACTTTCAGCCCTTTGTACCGAGCGTCGTTTTCAGGATGTTCCATACGAAGCGTAAATTAATGTTTTGCCGTTATCTTGATAAGCCGTACCGGATTGGACGGGTCGTTCGAAACGATAGTAATCAAATCCTCCAGTTGCGATTTGATTTCCTTGGGACGAATCGTTATTTTGAATGCGGCCGTGGAGCCCGGCTTGATTTCTTTCTTGCCTCCTCCGATGTCGATTCGGTCGTCGTCGCTGGTAATGCTCCGGATTAGCAAAGGCGCTTGGCCGTTGTTCGTAATTTCCAGCGTACGCGTCATTTTACCGCCTTTTCCCTTCAGCGGGCTGAAGTCGAGCCAGTCCGTCGAAATCGAGATGGCCGGGGCGTTCGCTTTGTCGGATGCCGTAAGCCGGCCGAAATCCTCGATGATGTTGGCTGCGATGCGGATGCTTCCCTCTTTCCCTTTCTTTTCGCCTTCCTCTGTTACCGTAACCGGTACGTCGCAAGTGATGCGTCCTAACTTTTTCGCCGCTTTGGCATCGAGCAATACGGTAATCTCGCCCGTTTCGCCCGGCGCGAGGGTAGCCGGCAATGTTTCGAGCAGCAGGTAATCCGGATATTTCTTGAGGTGTATCGTAATCGTCTTCTCGCTGTTGTTCGTTACCATAATCTTTTTCCCCAGCGCTTCTTCCGGCCGGATACTGCTGTAAAGAACCTTTTTGGTGTCCATTTTCAACGGGCCGATGGCATACGGGTAAATAATTACCGGTTTGGCGCGCTTCGGCGTAACGTTCCCTTTGATGGCGAGCATATAAGCCCCTTTCTTTCCGTTGCTGTAGATGGATACGGTTTTTACGAACGGGCCGGGTCGTCCGGCCGGGTCGTAGGTAACTTTTACTTCGCCTGTTTGTCCCGGCGCTACCGGCGCTTTCGTCCATTCGGGCATCGTACAGCCGCACGAAGCAGTTACCCGGGTGATAACCAGGGGAGCTTGTCCGGTATTCCGGATTGTAAACGTATGGCTCGCCGGGCCGTTTTCTTCGGCAATCGTTCCGAAATCGTACCGCAGTTCGTCCGAGCCGATAATCGCTTCGCCCTGGGCTGTTACGTTTCCTGCCAGGAGGAGCAACCCCGTTAACATGCAAACAAGTTGTTTTACCATATCCGTTCCTACAGTTTAAGTGTGTTTTCCGTCCGGGGAGTTATTCCGGATTCCCTTCCGTTACCGTTCCTTTAATCGTGAGGATGTAATTGCCGTCTTTTCCGTTGCTGTACACCGAGATGGTTTTGGCAAACGGGCCAGGGCGCCTGGCCGGGTTGTATGTTACTTTTACTTCGCCCGTTTGTCCCGGTTCGATAGGCGTTTTCGTCCATTCCGGCGTGGTGCAGCCGCACGAAGCGATTACCCGGGTAATCACCAGCGGAGCATCCCCCGTATTTTTAATCGTAAAGGTATGGCTTACTTTTCCTCCGTTTTCGGCAATCGTTCCGAAATCGTGTACGGTGTTCTCGACCGAGATATTGGCTTTTTGCTGTGCGGAGGCCGTTCCCACAGCCAGCAACAGCGTAAATAAAATAAAAACTATCTGTTTCATTTTGCATTAGTTGGTTTTTAACACGCTGGCCGTACGTCGTTCCTGCAAAGCAAGGCTGGGCGGGCTGCCCGTTCCGTACTCCGGTGTGTTTGTTTTTAATGCACCAAAGGTAATAATAATATGCAGAACCGGCAGCGGGGCCGCTGTTTAAAAACGTTTTTTTGCAATAACGGATTGGAACGGAATACGGAATTTTTTTTGAAAATAAATCGGTTGTTTTCTGCTTTATTTCTATCTTGAAGTGTTCAACCGCTCTTTCCCTTATACCCCCGGAACAGGCGAACCTGCCGGCGCAACCGTTGCCGGTTTCTCAACCTCCAGCAATGCAGTATCCGGCAGGATATCCGGTATCCCCAGCAAATCCGGGCAAACTATGAAACCTACCGGAAAATAAAAGAGGGAATTAAAACGGACAAGCAGGGAAAAGTAGTATCGGTAGAAACGGTAGAAGATTTAAAAAAACGGATAGCGGGTGTACCGGTAGTCAATGTCCCGGCCCCGGAAGCGTAAGGCAGATAAAACCCGTATCATGTTCGGTAACGGAACCGTCCGGCCGGGTTATCCGTCCGGTAATAACCGGCAGTTCCGGAATCGGAAAGAGCCGGGATACGCTGTATGAGTATAGGCGCACGATGCGGCAACTCAGTGTAGACGGGCTGCCTGCGTGAAGCCGAACCTGTTTGGTCCAGGTTGTATCGCGGATGCAAACGGTGGCGAGCCCGGATACGTCGCGGTAGCAAATCAGCAAAAAGCACGAAGGGGGTAGTTGCGTTTTTACCTGGTAGGTAACCGGATAAGTGCCGTCTTGTTTTCCCTGGCAGGAAAGCAAGACGGCGAGAAAGAGTAAAAACACAGTGTGCCTATAGCTATGATTTGAAAAAAACGTCATCTGTTTTTCTGCAAAGGAAGCCGTGGAAACCGGGTACGCCAACCCGTTTGTTACTCATTTACCCATCTCTGTATTTTTAGTGGGAAGAGTTAACCGGCCATTCTGGATTTTTCGTATTTTTGTTTCAAAAAGAATCGAAGATAGGCGGCACCTCAACATAATCAAGCTGTGCTTGCTTCTGTTTTCGGTTTGCACTCTCTTTACCTAAGTAATAAATACAAACAAGCAATGGAAACAGACTATCAACCCTTTCACCGGGTACACCAGGGCCGCAATTTGCAGCGCATCCGCCAAACACGAAACATAAAACAATGTGCGTTGGCGGAGAATTCGGGTATCCCTCAGCAAACGATTTCGCGCTACGAGCAGATGGAAACCATTCCCGACAAGGCGATAGACA
>JAJBTJ010000302.1 GCA_020860905.1 Parabacteroides sp.
CCTCGACATAATCAAAGCAAGCTTTGCTTCTGTCCTCGGCTTGCACTATCTTTGTTTCAAAGAATTAAAACGAGATAAAAACGATGCGATTAAACAGGATAAAGAAAAACTTATTCCTTTTATGTGGAATAATGATGACAGGAATTATGGTAAAAGCACAGGATAACCCGGTTTTATTGTTCCCTCAGGGTGCACCCGGCGAAACGGCAGTTCTTACTGAAAAGGCTTCGAGCGACGGTAATCCCGTAGGCGGCGCTCCCGTATTGCGCATCACGGATGTAAGCGCGCCGACCGTTACGGTGTACCAGGCCCCCGACGAAGTAGCGAGCGGAGCTGCTGTAATTGTTTGTCCCGGAGGCGGATATAATATATTAGCGTATGATTTGGAAGGTACCGAGGTGTGCCAGTGGTTGAACGAAATGGGTGTTACCGCCGTGTTGTTGAAATACCGGGTGCCCCGCCGCGCCGGAAAAGAAAAGCACGAAGCGCCCTTGCAAGATTTGCAGCGGGCTATCGGATATGTACGCGCTCATGCCGACGAGTTGAACATCGACCCGGCCCGTATCGGCGTATTGGGTTTCTCGGCCGGCGCCCATTTGGCAGCTATGGGGAGTACGCACTTTAACGAACGTACCTATCCGGCAGTCGATGCAGCCGACCGGGTAAGTTGCCGCCCCGATTTTTGCGTATTGGTCTATCCGGCTTACCTGAGCGGCGACCGCTTCCGCACCGCTCCCGAGCTGAATATAAACGCATCTGTTCCTCCTACCCTAATTATCCAGGCCGAGGATGACAAGCAACATATCGACAGCAGTCTTTTCTACTATTATGCCCTGAAAGAAGCAAACGTTTCCGCCGCCATGCATTTGTACCCTACCGGCGGTCATGGATACGGATTACGGGATACGCAATGCGCCGTGAACGAATGGCCTTACCGGGTGGAGGATTGGCTGAATAACCTGGGAATTATCGAATTATCGGCAGGAGAATAACAGGATACCGAAGTAAAAAAACACATTTCCTTGCCGAATCCGGAATTATTTCGTATCTTTGCAAACCGTATACATAATCATGGGGCTGACCGGTTTTGACAGCGGGCAGAAGTGGTTTGTAAGCATGTAGTGCGTTGTTGGCTGGCACTTTAATCTCGGACAACAAAAATTTAACTGGCGAAAATAATTACGCTCTCGCTGCTTAATTGAAGTATAGTAGATTCAAGCTTTATTCTTGCAATAGTTGCAGGAACGGGATATCACCCAGATGCTGTGGCTTCGAAGCTATCTGATACGGTGGTACAGCAATATCGGAGATAGCAGGATACTTTCCCTGGGTATTCTGTGAAAATTTAAGGGATAAGGGTCTGGTTGGTGGCTTCGGTCTTGCCTTTTCCCGACAACCTAAGCGAAGATAAACATGTAGAAAGCAAATTAATTCCTCGTTTGGACGAGAGTTCGAATCTCTCCAGCTCCACAAACAGGCTAATAAGATTGATTATTAGCCTGTTTTTGTTTTATTCCATGCAAAGTCCGCGCAGGATAATCCGGAAATACCGTATCTGTATTCATCTAAATCTGTATAGCTATAAATTTACTTGTATTTTGTTGTTTGATTATGCATTTCGGGTTGCGCTCCTTTTCTTTGAAAAGAGAAGATAGGCTGCCCCGGCATCATCCAAGCAAGGTTTTGCAGCTACCGCCCCTTCCGGCCGGTTGTGTAAATAATAAAGCAACTCAACCGGTAAAATCGGATATTTTTAGGTAAATTTGCACTCGTAACGAGTTAAATTGACTTATGAAGAAGTACATGTCGGATTTGAAGGTCGTAGCAAACGAGCGCCTTCATCAAAATTACTGCCTGCTTAAACTTACCAGCGAACAACCGTTGCCGGAAATGTTGCCGGGCCAGTTCGTACAGGTAAAAGTAGACGGTTCGCCTTCTACTTTCCTGCGCCGCCCTATCTCGATTAATTTCGTGGATAAGGATAAAAACGAACTTTGGCTCCTTATTCAACTGGTAGGCGACGGAACGCGCCGGATGGCCGGGTACCGGCCGGGCGATACGATGAACCTTATTTTCCCACTCGGAAATACCTTTACGATTCCGCCGGCCGGTGGAGACGGTAAAAATTTGCTCCTTATCGGAGGAGGCGTAGGTACGGCTCCGATGCTTTTTTTAGGAGCATGGCTGAAAAATTCGGGGTTTAACCCGGTTTTCCTGTTAGGGGCGCGCTCGGAAAAAGATATTCTTCAATTAGACCGGTTTCAACAATACGGCCGGGTTTATATTACCACCGAAGACGGTTCGCTGGGCGAAAAAGGATATGTAACGAACCATTCCATTCTCGAAAACAGCCGGTTCGATCAAATTTATACTTGCGGACCCAAGCCGATGATGATGGCAGTGGCACGTTACGCCGCCGAGCACGGAATACTGTGTGAAGTGTCGCTCGAGAATACGATGGCATGCGGGATAGGCGCTTGCCTGTGTTGCGTTGAAAAAACGCGCGAAGGACATGTATGTGTATGTACGGAAGGACCTGTTTTTAATACCGATAAGTTAACATGGCTGAGTTAAAAGTAAATATAGGAAAATTGCAGTTGAAAAATCCCGTAATGACTGCATCCGGCACGTTCGGGTACGGAATCGAGTTTGCCGATTTTATGGATTTGTCGAAAATCGGCGCGGTGATAGTAAAAGGAACTACCCTGCCGGCGCGCGAAGGGAACCCGTATCCGCGGATGGCCGAAACGCCGGCCGGAATGTTGAATGCGGTAGGGCTGCAAAATAAAGGGCCGGAGTATTTTGCCGAGCATATTTATCCCGAAATAAAAGACATCGACACCCGGATGATTGTGAATGTGAGCGGTTCTACGGTAGAGAATTATGTAGCGTGCGCCGAAAAGATAGCCGCCCTCGATCGCATTCCGGCAATCGAGCTGAACATTTCGTGTCCGAACGTAAAACAAGGGGGCATGGCTTTCGGCGTAACGTGCAGCGGAGCTTCCGAGGTAGTGAAAGCCGTAAGGAAAGTTTATCCTAAGACGCTTATCGTAAAGCTGTCGCCCAACGTTACCGATATTACCGAAATTGCCAAAGCCGTGGAAGCGGAAGGCGCCGATGCGGTATCATTAATCAACACGATGCTGGGAATGGCGATAGATGCGGAAAAACGCAAACCGGTACTGTCTACCGTTACAGGCGGGCTATCGGGGCCCTGCGTCAAGCCGGTAGCTCTCCGGATGGTATGGCAAACGGCAAAAGCCGTACAAATACCGGTAATCGGATTAGGCGGCATTTCTTCCTGGAAAGATGCAGTCGAATTCATGCTGGCCGGGGCGACTGCCATACAAATCGGTACGTATAACTTTATCGACCCGTCTATCTCGGCCAAAGTGGTAGCCGGAATAGATGATTATTGCAACCGGCACGGGTTCAAATCGGTACAGGAAATTACCGGGGCGCTGGAAATATAACCCTGCGAGGGAACTGGATACGAAAGGGCAATCTTACATGTTAAGGTTGCCCTTTCGTATATCCGGAGCATACGAACAAGACCTTAACACATGCTGTAATACGCCCGTTATTCCCTTCCGTACACCTTTTTCAGTTCGTTCAAAACGAAATAAACGAACAAAACGAAGCAATCCGGCTTTTCTTCAGTCTTTATCCGAACAATCCCGTTGCTTTGAAGAACCTGAAAAGCACGTATCGAAAATCGTTTTCCGCATGCGGGAAATCGTCTTTCATGCTATCCCGAATATCGTCCGACCCGGGTCGACCACCCGTCTGACCTTGGGCGACCACTCGTCTGACCCGGGTCGGACGATATTTTTTACGGTAGGAAATGAAATTTTCTTGCTGCACAACAAACCATTTTTCATCGTTATTTCCGGAACTATCTCGCATGGACACAGCAACACGGAAGGTAATAAAATGACCTTCGCCATACGAGGACGAAGTTACTTTTTACTACCGCTTATCCTTTATCCGGCTATGTGGTAAAGAAATGGATTTATACAGTAAGTAAAAGGAGGGTAATTCTGTTTTTCGGCAAAAGTTCGCTCAATCTTTTTGATTCTTTTCCAAAACAAACGTATCGAACGTATTATCCGAATAAAACACCATGATTTTACTAATCGTTTTCGAAGGGGTTTCTTTATAAATAACTTTCTCTATTTCAGGTTGTTTACGTTCGTAAACCGGCATTTTAACCTCAGTTTCCCGGGCATATTCCGTTTTAGCTTGTACTTCGGGTCGGTTTACGCCACTCTCGCTGAATAAAGAAGGCGCTTCGTTCGTATTTTCCTCCATTGTCTTGCACATGCTTCCTTTTCCGAATAACAACCACTCGCTATCGATATACGGATAACGTTCCAGTATTTTCGTTACGACATCCAAACTCGGATTGTTACGACCGGAAGCGATATGCGACATGGCCGAACGTTGTATACCGATGGATTCGGCAAAACGAGCCGGTGTAAGTC
>JAJBTJ010000092.1 GCA_020860905.1 Parabacteroides sp.
ATGGGAATACGTAAATTAAAGCCCACGACACCGGGGCAGAGACACAAAGTTATTGGTGCATTTGATAAAATCACTGCAAGTACACCAGAGAAGTCTCTTGTAGTAGGTAAAAAAAGTACTGGTGGCCGTAATAACACCGGAAAAATGACCGTACGCTATATCGGCGGCGGTCATAAGCAAAAGTACAGAATTATCGACTTCAAGAGAAATAAAGATGGCATTCCTGCAACAGTAAAGTCTATCGAATACGATCCGAATCGTACTTCGCGGATTGCTTTATTGTATTACGCCGACGGAGCAAAGAGCTATATCATCGCTCCGAACGGATTGGAAGTTGGCCAGACAGTGATGTCGGGAAGCGAAGCTGCTCCTGAAATCGGTAATACGTTACCGTTAGCCAATATCCCTGTAGGTACGATTGTTCATAATATCGAACTTCGTCCGGGACAGGGTGCGAAATTAGTACGTTCAGCAGGTGCTTTTGCTCAGTTGACTTCGAGAGAAGGAAGCTATGCGATTATTAAGATGCCTTCTGGCGAAACCAGAAAGATTCTTTCAGCTTGTAAAGCTACTGTAGGTAGTGTAGGTAACTCAGACCATGGTCTTGAAAAATCAGGTAAAGCCGGTCGGTCGAGATGGCTCGGTCGTCGTCCTCGTAACCGCGGTGTTGTAATGAACCCCGTTGATCACCCCATGGGTGGTGGTGAAGGACGTGCTTCGGGAGGACATCCGAGATCGAGAACAGGCTTGTATGCTAAGGGCTTGAAAACAAGAGCTCCGAAGAAGCATTCTTCAAAGTATATCATTGAGAGAAGAAAAAAGTAACCTGATTAATTAAGTAAACTATGAGTCGTTCGTTAAAAAAAGGCCCGTATATTAATATCAAGCTTGAAAAAAAGGTTCTGACTATGAATGAGTCGGGAAAGAAAGCTGTAATTAAGACATGGGCGAGAGCTTCAATGATTTCGCCTGATTTTGTAGGCCACACTATTGCAGTTCACAATGGAAATAAGTTTATTCCTGTTTTCGTAACCGAGAACATGGTGGGACATAAGCTGGGCGAATTCGCTCCTACGCGTACGTTCCGTGGCCATGCCGGTAATAAGAAAAAATAATCGGAGCTAACAGGAATACAGGAATCTGAAATAATAAAGAATCAATAAAATGGGTGCTAGAAAAAGAATATCAGCTGAACAAAGAAAGGAAGCCCAAAAGTCCATGTATTTCGCAAAATTGCGGAATGTTCCGACTTCTCCCCGTAAAATGCGTCTGGTTGCAGATATGATTCGCGGGATGGAAGTGAACAGAGCTCTTGGAGTTTTGAAATTCTCAAATAAAGAGGCTGCTGCTAGAGTAGAAAAATTGTTACGTTCTGCTATTGCCAATTGGGAACAGAAAAATGAACGTAAAGCAGATAACGGTGAGTTGTTCGTTTCTTCAATCTGTGTAGATTGTGCTACAACGTTGAAAAGAATGCGTCCGGCTCCGCAAGGTAGAGGATACCGGATTCGCAAACGTTCGAATCATGTAACCTTGTTTGTTGATACACTAAGTAAAAACGATAGTCAAAATTAATTTGTAGATGGGACAAAAAGTTAATCCGGTTAGTAATCGTTTGGGAATCATCCGTGGATGGGATTCCAATTGGTATGGCAGTGATAATTATGGGGATACGTTGTTGGAAGACAGCAAAATCCGTAAATATTTGAATGCTCGTCTTGCCAAAGCTAGTGTATCGCGCATTGTAATCGAACGTACTTTGAAATTGATTACAATTACTGTATGTACGTCGCGTCCGGGTATTATCATCGGTAAAGGTGGACAGGAAGTCGATAAGCTGAAAGAAGAACTGAAGAAAATTACCGACAAAGAGGTTCAGATTAACATCTTCGAAGTAAAACGGCCTGAATTGGACGCTGTAATCGTTGCCAATAATATCGCCCGTCAGTTGGAAGGGAAGATTGCTTACCGGCGTGCCATCAAAATGGCTATCGCTTCTACCATGCGAATGGGTGCGGAAGGTATTAAGGTGCAAGTGTCCGGTCGTTTGAACGGTGCCGAAATGGCTCGTTCGGAAATGTATAAGGAAGGAAGAACTCCGTTGCATACGTTAAGAGCGGATATCGATTATGCGCTTGCCGAAGCATTGACCAAAGTGGGATTGCTCGGTATTAAGGTATGGATCTGCAAAGGAGAAGTGTATGGGAAAAAGGACTTGGCTCCTTCTTTCGCATCCGCAAAGGATTCGGCTCGCCGGAATGACAATGCAGGTGGAAACAGAGAGAAAAACTTCAAGAGAAGAAAAGCTAATCGTTAAACGTTAGAATTAAGAAGAAATGTTACAACCAAAGAAAACAAAGTTCAGAAGACAACAGAAAGGCCGCATGAAAGGAAATGCTCAGCGCGGCAATCAGTTGGCTTTCGGTTCTTTTGGTATAAAATCGTTAGAGTCCAAGTGGATTACCGGTCGTCAGATCGAAGCTGCCCGTATTGCGGTGACACGTCACATGCAGCGTCAGGGTCAGGTATGGTTGCGGATTTTCCCCGATAAACCCATTACCAAAAAGCCTGCCGAAGTACGTATGGGTAAGGGAAAAGGTTCGCCCGAAGGTTTCGTGGCGCCTGTTACTCCCGGTCGTCTTATTTTTGAAATCGAAGGTGTTCCGTTCGATGTAGCCAAAGAAGCCTTGCGCTTGGCTGCTCAGAAGCTCCCCGTTACAACGAAGTTTGTAGTGAGACGTGATTATGATATTCAAAATCAAAATGCGTAAGTGTTATGAAAAATGCAGAAATTAGAGAATTGAGTACAAAGGAGTTGATGGAAAGAGTGGAAGCTGAAACGCTTGCACTGAACCAGATGGTTGTCAACCATAGTATTTCTCCTTTGGATAGTCCTGCACGGATCAAACAGCAACGCAGGATGATCGCGCGCATGAAAACCGAATTGTGCCAGAGAGAACTTAATAAACAATAATCATTGGGCCTGATGGAAACTAGAAATTTAAGAAAAGAAAGAACTGGTGTGGTTACCAGCAACAAGATGGAGAAAAGTATCACTGTTGCTGTTAAATGGAAAGAAAAACACCCGATATACGGTAAGTTCGTCAATAAGACGAAAAAATATCATGCTCACGACGAAAAAAATGAATGCAACATCGGCGATACCGTAAAAATTATGGAAACCCGTCCGTTGAGCAAAACCAAGAGATGGAGATTGGTTCAAATAATCGAAAGGGCTAAATAACATGATACAGCAAGAATCAAGATTAGTAGTAGCTGATAACAGTGGTGCGAAGGAAGCGTTGTGTATCCGTGTATTAGGCGGTACCAGAAAGCGTTATGCCACAGTCGGGGATATAATTATTGTGGCTATCAAAAGCGTTATCCCTTCGAGTGATATAAAGAAAGGTGCGGTTTCGAAGGCTGTCGTTGTTCGTACAAAAAAAGAAATTCGTCGCCAGGACGGTTCTTATATTCGTTTCGACGATAATGCCTGCGTATTATTGAATGCGGGCGGCGATATCCGGGGTAGTCGTATTTTTGGTCCGGTAGCCAGAGAGCTTCGTGCAACGAACATGAAAATCGTTTCACTTGCACCGGAAGTACTTTAATTTTGTAAATCATTAGGTAATGAGCAAATTACACATAAAAAAAGGCGATATAGTTTTTGTTAATACCGGCGAAGACAAAGGGAAAACAGGACGTGTTTTACAGGTACTTGTAAAAGATAAGCGTGCTGTGGTAGAAGGTATTAATATGGTATCAAAGCATACCAAGCCTAATGCAAAGAACCCTCAGGGTGGAATCGAGAAAAAAGAAGCTCCTGTTCATATTTCGAATTTGAACTTAGTAGATCCCAAGTCGGGCAAGCCTACTCGTATCGGTCGGAAATTAAATGAAAAAGGAGATTTAGTGCGTTATTCAAAAAAATCGGGGGAGGAGATTAAGTAATGAACAATACTGCCAATCTTAAAAAAGAATACCAGGACAGGATTGTTCCTGCCTTGATGAAAGAATTTGAATATAGTTCGGTAATGCAGGTTCCGGTGTTGAAGAAAATCGTAATCAACCAGGGATTGGGTATGGCTACTGCCGATAAAAAAATTATTGATGTGGCTGTTAACGAGCTTACGGCTATCACCGGTCAGAAAGCGGTTGCTACAATTTCTAAAAAGGATATTTCGAACTTTAAGTTGCGTAAAAAAATGCCTGTCGGTGTGATGGTTACGCTGCGTCGGGAACGGATGTATGAATTTTTAGAGAGACTGGTAAAAGTGGCACTTCCCCGTATTCGCGACTTCAAAGGAATCGAAAGCAAATTAGACGGAAGAGGTAATTATACGCTCGGAATCGAGGAGCAAATCATTTTTCCTGAAATAAATATTGATAATATCACTAAAATATTGGGAATGAATATAACCTTTCTGACCTCTGCGAAAACAGATGAGGAAGGGTATGCTCTGCTGAAAGAATTTGGGT
>JAJBTJ010000221.1 GCA_020860905.1 Parabacteroides sp.
TGGCGGCGCGCGGCGGCCGCAGGTCCCCGGTTGTACCGTCCGCGGTTAAACTTGTCCTTAACGGGGCGGGGGGGGGGGAGTGGGCTGGAAATAACCGGACAGTTCCGGTATCATTCCGGCCGCTTGCCAGCCTGCCATGCCGTTTTTCCATAACAGGGTGCTTTGCGTAACACCGAGACGCAGGAAGTCGCTGGTTGGAACAGGCCCCTGTTGTTTTCCTTCCGCATCTAAATAGAAGTATTCGTCCATGATTGAATGATAAATAGTATTTGTATGCTCTGTTGAATAATGAATGATTTGCGCGGGGGTACGAGCCGGGGGGTAACAGCAAACACTGCTTTCTTTATGCCCGGCGCTCTTTCCTTCGCCTTATTTTTTGATTTACAAAGATACGAAATTGTTATATCCCGTTAACGGTTCGTCCGATGTTTTTTATTCCGGTTGCTTTTCCTTTTCGAATTTCTTATAAAATACGGTAAGTAAGATAAACCCGATCAAGGCGAACGGCGCGCCTACCAGCGCCGGATAGCGGTAACCCAACCCGGCTTGCAGGGGCAAGCCGCCGCAGTAGGCACCCAGCGCGTTGCCTAAATTGAAGGCCATTTGCACGCTGGCCGCTCCTAACATCTCGCCTCCGGGCGAATGCCGGATAATCAATACCTGTTGCGGGCTCGAAAGGGCGAAAAGCCCGGCGGTACACAGCGTCATCAGCGTAGCCGAAATCCAGGGATTCGAAGCCAGGAAGAAAATCGACAACAGGAAAACGAATAGGCAAGCCTGTACGAAGGCGGCGACAGGCGCCGGGGAATATTTATCGGAGAGGCGTCCGCTTATCAGGTTACCGGCTACCATGCCGAACCCGGCCAGCATCATCAGCAGCGTGATAGCGGCGGGTGAGAATCCCGATACGTGCGTGAGCAGGGGAGTGATATAGCTGTACCAGCAGAATACGCCGCCGTTACCCAGTGCCGTGGCGCCTAATAACAGCCACGGCGCCGGCGATTTGAGGAACCTGAACTGTCCCTTGAATCCCGTATCGGGCAATCCTTCTACAGGGGGCACCCAACGTACGATATAATATAATACGATAAGACCCCATATACTTACGAGAAAAAACGGCGCCCGCCACGAAAACGCGCTGCTCAGGGCGGTACCTAACGGCACGCCGAACAGGTTGGCTACCGTCATGCCGGCAATCATGATGGATACGGCTTCCGAGCCTTTTCCTTTCGGCGCCAGCTTTTCCGCCACGATAGAACCTACGCCGAAGTAAGCCCCGTGCGGCAGTCCCGATACGAACCGGGCGCACAGCAGGGTCCAATAGTTCGGTGCCAGGGCGGCAAACAGGTTGCCTGTCATCATCAGGGCTACCAAGGCGAGCAGGATATGCTTGAGCGGAAGTTTCCGGGCGAGCGTCAGTACGGGCGCCCCTGCGCACACCCCGATAGCGTATGCCGAGATAAAGTGCCCGGCGGTAGCGATAGGCAACCCGAGCGCCCGGGCTACCTCGGGCAGGATACCCATCATCACGAACTCGGCGATTCCCAGTGCCAAGGTGCCGAATGCCAGTGCAATCAAGCTTTTTTTCATATTATCGTTTTTTCCGGACGGCAAAAGTATAACAACTCCCGGGAAAACGGGTTTGCCAAAACGTCTTTTTTTACGAGTTTTTTTCGAACCGTACCGGAGGAAGGTGTGATTGCCGGTAGGTTGCAACGATAGAGGCGGCGCCGGAAGAGTAGGGGAGCAGGGAGGTATCGCTCACAAACCGCCGGAGGGTACGGCCGGAACTGCTTGCCGTCCGGCTTGTCCGGAACGAAGCGGTGCAGGCAGCCGGTGAAAAGATTCAGAGATAAGCGTGTGCAAAGTGCAGGTAAATGCCGGCTGCTGCCAGTACGATACCGCCCATAATGAGGTACTTCCCGAAAAAGCGCCATACGAAGTGCCACCTTTCGATACGCATGGGATGGCGCGAAACGAACATCAGGGTGCGGGTAATCGTGTCGGGGTATTTCCGGCAGAATAAGCCCGCGAGGATAAGTGCGATGCCGAGAAGAATATATTCCGTCATAAGGCTGAGGGTTGGAGGGTTATTGGGGAAACGCATGTGCTTCCGGGTTGTTCCGGAATCGGATGTCGGTTCCCTTTCGTACAAATATACGGAAATTTAACGGATAGCAACCGAATCTCCGGAAGAGAATAGCGTTATCGGGTTGGGGTCTTTTTTTTAATTTATCGTTGTTCCCGGAAGGATGCAGGGAAGGGGGGAGCCCGGTTGGCTGAAAAAGAAAAAGATAGGGAAAGCGGGTGCCGTTAAAGGAGATGCCAGGAAATGCAGGGGGTACCGGTCGCCTTTTGTATCGAGCCGGAAGGATAAATTTTCAGCAGGAAACTACTTACCAATTTACCCTTCCGGCTCGATTGCTTACCGGCATTTAGTGTAAGGAAGAGAGGAAATAAATTTGAGCATTATCGGCGATATACGGATCGGTATTCGGATTCGGTTGTTCCCAACCGGTGGATGCTGCATACCAACCGTTAGCTTGGGGGCCCCAACCCCAGTTGCAATGGAAAGTAGGCCAGGTACCTGTTTTGGTGTAGGGCCAGTTCGAGTCGCCGGTAAGGTAAACGGTGGCTCGTACGCCGTCGTAAACCCAGGCGTGACCTATTTTCGCACCATTCTTTTGAGTCCCTCTGGCCATTGTAACACCTTTCAAAGCAATACTGTTTATACAATCGTTTATTTTCAGATTGCCGTCATAAAACCGTAATGTGATACCGAATTTGCTAAGATACCCAGCTGTAGTTTTTAACTGGGAAGTACTGTTTTTACAACCAAAGTTTGTTTCTATTCCCTGTGCCACATTGAAACAAAATAAAGCGGCCATATTTTGATATTCATAGGGTGGGGTTGCGTAAGCCCTTAAAACGGAATAGTCTATTCCACTCATCTTTACCGCCGGATTCAGATATGCTAATACCTGGGCGGCAGCAATACCCCCGCAACCTACTACGGAATGTGCACAGCCGGAACGAGGCGGGCATTGGTTATTATACGGAGGCTCTTGGTGCCATTGGGTAATCAGGGTGGGGCCTATATTTATATAAGTGGTAGCTGCTTTCGTTTCTTTACTTTCACCGCTGTAGTAATTATTCAATTCTTCTTCGTATAAAGATGGGAACATGCTAAGGGTATAGGCCAGGCCCACTATATACGTGGTGTCGCTCAATTGTCCGTTTTCGGTATAGGCGTATACGCGGGAAATCCTTTCGTCGCCGGAAGCGATAGCAAAGCCTTGGTTTCCGTCTTTTTCGAATACGAAAGTATAGATGTTGATAGAAGCCGAATCCGGTATTTCCGTACCGGCGGTAGCCCGTGTTTGCGTATTTCCTTTTAATTTGTACGAGTAGGTTTGCACAGACGAGCTTTTAATAATCAGGGCGCTGTTCGATTTGGTAGCGGTTCCGTTATCGAACGTCAGTACTTGGTTTAATGCAGCCTGATATTCTTTATCTGGTGCATCCGCCTGGTGGTTGGTGATTGCATCTTCGGTGCATCCGTTACCGGTTAACAGCCATAATGCACATAATAAAAGTGAATAGATTTGTGTTTTCATGTTATTTTATTTTTGGGTGATAGTGATTATTTCTTGACTGCGCATCCATCCTCCGCACTCTATCCATAATGTCCTGCTTGTATCGGTAGGATTGGGAGAAAGTACGGTTACCAATATGTTTCCTTTTTTATAGAGTGTATACCAATCCCCGGTAACCGTGTCTTTTGTAGAAACATTTATTTGATTCACTACATTAAACTCGTTTTTAATATAAGTCTTTTCTCCGTTTCTCATTTCATACCGCCCATCGATACCCCAAAGTGTATCTTTACTGGCAATCAAGGCAATTCCTCCTTCTTTCGGTATTTCGCCGGAAAGGGTTTCGAATTCTATTTTTGTAATCTTATCACAAGCCATCTTCTCTTCATCTTTACAAGCTTGCACCAGTAAAGAAAATAAGAACAAAAGAGCGGCTAATTTTGTCGTTTTCATCTGAAAGGTTTTTGTATTTTTACTTTTGAGTTATCGTGATTATTGCTTGACTGCGCATAATGCCTCCGCACTCTATCCATAAGTACCTTTCTGTTTCTTCCGTGTTGGGGAATATTACTACCGTCAAAATTTGCTCTTTTTTGAAAATAGAATACCAATCGCCATAGATTGTGTCTTTAAGATAGTTTATTTGGTTGATGACATTGCACTCGTTTGGTATAAATACTTTTTCTCCGTTTCTTATTTCATGGCATCCATATATACTCCAGAGCGTATCTTTGCTTGCAATAAGTTTGACTCCACCTTCTGTCGGTATTTCGGCGGAAAGGGTTTCGCACTCTATCTTTGTAAATTCATCGCCGTCGATATTATTTTCATCTTTACAAGCTTGCACCAGCAAAGAAA
>JAJBTJ010000114.1 GCA_020860905.1 Parabacteroides sp.
GATATTAAGTAGCGAATAACGCCCCCGGATGCGGTTAAGCTCGTTTGCTGCAAACCGGATGAAAGCGATTAACGCGCCGTACGAAACCACCGCCAGGCTGATTACGCTGATAGCCGTAGCTACCGTATTTAAGAAATGAGCCAACATGCCGTTTCCTCCTTTTTTATACTATCTATTAAAATGTAAAATGCAAACTCACCCGCAAGCCGCTCTTCGAAATATCCGGATGGTCGCGGTAGGTAAGCCGCCAGACATAATCGAGGCGAAGTACCTTAAAAATATTTTCCAACCCTACTCCTACTTCCACATACGGCTTTTTCCCCATTTCGTACGAACCTTCCGGAAAAAGGAAAAGCCCCTCCGTGCCGTTCTCCGGGTTATTCTTGTCGCTCAGGTCGCCCCAGAAGCCCCGGGTGAAAAATACTTCACGCCACTTCAGCCGTTTAACCAGCGGAATGCGGTTGAGCAGCGCGCCGTTCATAAAATACGTTACGTCCCACGAGGCATACCGGTCGTTGATAAACTCCATTGCGTTGAGCAACGAGTACGACTCGGGCTGGATGGTGTACGACAAGTTGGCATTCGGAATAATCAACAACGTAAACGGCACTTTATTCCATACCTGTCCGGCCATCAGTATAATATCGGTATATCCGTAGGCCGAGAACCAAAACCGTTTCATCACGCCGATGTCGGTACGGTTATAATCGTAAGCCGAACCTAACACGTTCTTTACGCCCACTTCGTGCGAAAGGGTGAATACCGGCGCATCCAGCGTAATGGGAATGCGATAGTCGCGGGTTTGGTAAAACTTTTCGTTCGGAGCGTACCGCAGCTTCACGGCCAACGTACTCATGGAGTAATCTTTTACGGGAAGCGTACTGCCGTCGGCCTGTATCTTATCGAACGGGATGTACCGGGTAGCGTATTCGGTGCTGTACCGGAACCCTACGTCGTACGAAAAGCCGGAGTAATACTCGCGGATATACTTGGCGCCCGTCTGGCGCAAGTAGGTGAGCTTATCGTTCTTAGCCCGTTTCAATGCCAGGAAAACATTATCTTTACTGGTATATAAATAATGTTGCCCCAACTGGTTTACATCGTAATTGTAGTAGATATTCACCAGGTTCATCGGGAACTCGTTGGGATGGTTTTTCTTTTTATTGAACGAGTACGTGAGGCTGAGGTTGTATTTGAATTTTTCGTCTTTCGTACCGTACGCCAGGTAACTGTCGGCAAAGAAATGCCGGCTCAGGGCGGCTTGCGTAGCTCCCCCTACCCGGAAACGCGCCCCTTCCAGCGAGTTTCCGCTCACGGTCGTGTTTAACGGGCCGATTTCGAATTTGCTGTTTTCCTTAGCCGTAGGAATATAGCCCGTAACCAAAGCCGACATGACCTTTTCGGTGTAATAGAAAAGCGGAACCTGCCGCAAGCGTTGCATCATCAGGCTTACCACGTCTTCGTTTCCCGTAGTAGGCACCTGCCGGTTCTCCGCCCAGTAGGTATCGTCGCGGTGCCGCGCCTCCTCGTTTTCGATTACATTGGCCGGATTATCGAAAACGTCCGTATTTTCGGGCGGCTCGAATGAAAAATCGGTGTACACGCTGGTTTTACGGGCATAAAGTCCTTTCGACTTGGAGGTGAGCTTGAACTCTACGCCGATGTCGTCGCGGGTAAGCAGCCGGGTACCGTCGGGCGCCCGGTCGAACGTTTGCTCGATAGTCATGTTTTCCACGAAGTTCAGGTTGATGTTGGGCGGGAAATTCAGCTTGACCCGCTTGACGAAGTAGGTGGAGTCGAGCGTAACGAACAACTGCCCTGTAAAGCCGAACGTTTCGGTAGTAAACGGCACGAAGCTGAGGTCGACGCATTTTTCGCCCCCGATTACCACCGTATCCATCAGGTAATACTTATAAAACGACGGTCCCTGGCGCGACAACGGGCTAACGAACCGGTTAAGGAACAACGGAATATCGTTCTGGTAAATGTCTACTTCCTTGAACACTTCGTTCAGGAATTGCTGTACCCCTTCCTGCGACAAAATTTCGTCGACCCCGGCGCTTTTCAACGCTTTTACCAGCCGTTTCTCCGAAAAGGGAGATTTACGGTAATACACATCTTCTATCAGTTCTTTGCTCGAGATGTTCAACACCGGTTTGCCCGACACTTCGGAGGTATCCACATAGTCGAAAATGAAATCGAATTTTCGGAAAAGCCAGTTCTTTTTCCGGTCTTCCGTAAAATCGTTCAGGGCAAACGTTATTTTTTCGTAACGTTCGTACGAAAAGTACTCGTGGTTCTTAGGGCTGTTCTCGTTCCGGTGGGCAATCATCTTTTCGACAAACTCCACCGCCGGGTTGTTTTTCCGCGAGTACTTTGTTTTCTGTGGCCTCACTACCACTTCGGAAAGGGCGTAGGTAGTGGGCGACAACAGGATAGTGAAACGGTTTACGTGTCCCGGTTCTACCGTGAACGTCTGCTCGTTGTACCCCAGCGACGAGGCTGCCAGCGTACGCGAGTCGCCGGTATAGTCGATATGGAAACGACCGTCGTCGTCGGTCATCGTACCGGTAGTGGTACCCTTCATATAAACCGATACGAACGAAAGCGGCTCCTGCGTAAGGGAATCTTTCACGATTCCTTCGATTGTTATTTTTTGCTGTGCTGATATAGTAAACGGCAAAAGAAACATTGTGGCAACGAAAAGGATGACAATGATAAATCTTTTACTCATACCTATTTACATAATTAATGATTCTGATGTAATAGAAACAGCAAACAGGGAAGGTTTGTTTTTCGCTCCGGGTACGTACGGCCTGGCGGCCAGAAGCGAAAGATTTTTAAAATATGCTGCGGAAAGGGCTTCTCCTCGCTTTATTTTAGTAAATTCGCCCGCTATAACCATTAGTATGTAGTTGCATGCGTAACAACAGTTTATTATTTATCGGGGCGGTACTCTGCCTCTTGACGGCACTCCCCGCTTACAGCCAGGAAAATGCAAAAAAGACCGGCCAGCCCGACATCGTGGTAAAAACGGACTCGACAGGCCGCGAAACGATTTATATGGACGGCCGGCTGCTCAACGAAAAGCAGGCAGCCCGTTATTACAAGCAAATGCGGTGCGACTCCATCCGCGCCCATAAACGGGTATGGTGGTCTATCCTGGGGGGGCCGTCGTACAACCCGGAGGCATCGCTGGGCGTGGGTGGCGCCGTATTGGCCAGTTTCCGCATGAATAAAAACGATACGGTTTCGCAGCGTTCGTTCCTGCCTGCCGGCTTTAACGTGTCGATCAACGGTACGTTTATCGTAGCCGGCGCCGGTACGTTCTTTTTTAACGAAAACAAATTCCGCATTTACCTGAACTACGGATTCCGCAATGAGCCGAGCCATTATTACGGCAAAGGATACGAAACCATCGAGAACACCGTACGGAGCGACTCGACTACCAAATTCCACAAAACATACTTCCAACTCTATCCCCGTTTCGTATGGGAAATCAAGCCGAACTTTTACGTGGGTACGCTGCTCGACGTAAACTTTACCCATTCGAAAGACATTAACCCGAGGATGGAGCAAGACCCTTATTTCCTGAAATTCAAGCCTAAATACGTAAACGTGGGCGTAGGCGCGCTCGTACAGTACGACACGCGCGACGATGTGGCCACTCCCACCCGGGGCGTGCTGCTGAGCGCCATCGGGAAAACATTCGGGAAATACCTGGGCGGCGACTACAATTACGAGTTCATAGAACTGGAATACAGGCAATTTAAAAACGTATTCCGGCCGCGCAGCACGTTGGCCTGGATTGCCAAGTCGCAAATCGGGCTGGGCAATGTTCCGTTTACGGAATTGCCGTCGTTCGGTTCGCCTTTCGACCTGCGCGGTTATTACTGGGGGCAGTACCGCGATAAAACGATGGCTTACGGAATCGTGGAGTACCGGCACATGTTCGGCTCGCCGGCATCGTACAAAAGCGGAAATTTCTGGGCCAAAGTCGGTTTCGTAACGTGGGTGGGTACGGGAAGCATCGCCCAGGATATTACCGGGTTGAGCAAATGGAAAATGAATTACGGCGTGGGGTTGCGCGTACAGATGCAGCCGGGTAAAAATTTCCGGCTCGACATCGGGGCGGAACCCGGACGAGGCACCGGCGTTTACTTCAATATGAAACAAATCCGTCCTATTCTTCACGAACCGGGCGGATAACCTAAACACTAACATTAAATCTATTTCTATTATGCAAATCATTATTCACTATATATAACAGCATTTATGCGAAGATGTTCCGGCATTTCGGGATATTTGCAGGATAATCCGGCGGAATTTTCCCCGCAGCTTAAAAATTAGGTATTAAAACGGTAGCTCAGAGATGAAACGAATGAATTATCCGATTGTGTATTTGTCGCTTTTTATTATATGTATGCTGGTGAGTAT